>JAGHUS010000195.1 GCA_018064685.1 Bacteroidales bacterium
TAATTAGGCTAGCGCGATACCCCGTCCTGCTTGTCCTTTCCTCCCCCTTCGCCTAAACGCCTCAACGACTAGTCCCCCGAACGACTAAAAAACTAAAAAATATGAAATTATACAAGAAAATAACCCTTTTCCTCCTTGCATTGATGCCAGCAAGCAGCTTTGCAGGAGAAGTCTACAAAGACGGACACGTTCGCTTCACTGTCATCGACGAAGGCACAGTACGTTTGGAGTACGCCCCCAACGGAGCCTTTGTCGACAACAAGAGCTTCATTGCTGTGAATCGTGAGTACCCCGAAGTGAAATACACCATCAAGGAGAACGCCAAGCAGGTTGTCATCACGACCAGCAAGCTGCGTCTTACCTACAAGAAGACCGACGGCCCGCTCACAGCACAGAACCTCAGCATCACCTCGACCAAGGAACTGGGACAGACCTTTACCTGGACTCCTGGCACCGAGCAGAAAGGTAACTTGAAGGGTACGTATCGCACCCTGGACGGCTTCAACGGCGAGAAGCACATGTATGAGAACCAGCGCCCCTTGCCTTTCGAGGACGGTCTTATCGCCACCGATGGCTGGACGCTCATCGACGACTCTAAGGGTCTGCTCTTCGATGGCAGCAAGGACTGGGACTGGGTGACGGAACGCAAGAGTGCCGAAGGCGCACAGGACTGGTACTTCATGGCCTATGGCCATAACTACAAGGACGCGCTGCAAAGCTATACCAAGTTTGCAGGCAAGGTGCCCATGCCTCCCCGCTATGCCTTCGGCTACTGGTGGAGCCGCTATTGGAGCTACAGCGACCAGGATTTCCGCGACTTGATGAACAACTTCCACCAAAGCGACATACCCGTCGACGTGCTGGTCATCGACATGGACTGGCACCCCATCAGCGAGCAGGCTGGTGGTGGATGGACCGGCTGGGACTGGAACGAGCGCATCTTCCCCGACTACAAGAAGTTCCTCAAGTATCTGGACGAGGAAGGCGTGAAGACCACCATGAACCTGCATCCTGCCGACGGTGTTCGTCCCTTCGAGAAGAAATATGAGGAGTTCCGCCAACGCATCAACATGCCCAAAGGCGAGACACGAGAGTGGCTGGGCAGCGACAAGCAGTATGTCAAGGCGCTGTTCGACACCTACCTGCACCCCTACATCGAGGATGGCGTGGACTTTTGGTGGCTGGACTGGCAGCAGTGGCTCAACGACAAGCAGATTCCCGAACTGAGCAACACTTGGTGGTGTAACTACATCTTCTTCAGCGACATGGAGCGCGAAGGCACCAAGCGTCCCATGCTCTACCACCGTTGGGGCGGTCTGGGCAACCACCGCTACCAGATAGGCTTCTCGGGCGACTCCTACATTACCTGGGAGAGCCTTGCCTTCCTGCCCTACTTCAACAGCACTGCCAGCAACGTACTGTACGGCTACTGGAGCCACGACATTGGCGGTCACCAAAGCATAAAGTTCGGCACACCCGTGCCCGTAGAGCTCTATACACGCAGCATGCAGATGGGACAGTATCTGCCCATTCTGCGCACACACAGCACCAAGGATGCCGCACTGAACAAGGAGCCCTGGGCCTTCGACCAGGCTACACGCGACCGACTGAAGCGTGTCATCGATGGCCGTTACGCGCTCGTACCTTATATCTATACTATGGCTCGCGAAGACTACGAGACGGGCATCTCGCTGTGCCGTCCCATGTACTACGACAACCCCGAAGACAAGGAGGCTTACGACTTCCGCAGCCAGTATATGTTTGGCGACAAGATGATGATTGCTCCCGTCACCGAGGCTGTAAGCGAGGAGGACGGATACGCACGACTGAAGGTATGGCTGCCCAAGGGACAGTGGCTGGAGTATGAGACCGGCACCATGCTGGAAGGCGGCAAGACCGTGGATCGCGCCTTCAACATCGACGAGTATCCCGTATACATCAAGGCTGGAAGCATCATCCCCTACTATGGCAAGATGAAGAACCTGAACGGCACCGAGCAGCCCGTCATAGTACGCGTCTTCCCCGGCAGTGAGAACGGCGAGTTCGAGATGTACGAGGACAATGGCGAGGACTGCGACTACGCCACGAAGTATGCCACCACCAAGCTGTCGTACAAGCGAAGCGGAGCACAGCTGACCGTGACCATCGATGCCAGAAAGGGCGAATACAAGGACATGCCCGCCAAGCGTCACTACAGCGTGGCTCTGCCCTGCCAGAAGGCACCCAAGAGTGTGAGCGTGGACGGCAAGAACGTGAACTACGATTATGACGGCAACAACCTGGAGGCCGTGATCGACCTGGGCGACATTGAGTGCAGCACACAGCACACCATTCAAGTCACCTTTGGCAGCGAGGACACGGCACTGACCGACGGCGTGAAGGCTAAGATGCACCGTGTACGCACCGCCGTGGCCAACTACAAGCAGGCCGACTGCAACATGGTCTACACCGAGAACTTCGGTTTCCTGGAAGCCGCACCTCTACGCATGACCTACCATCCCGAGACACAGGACGAGACGCTCAGCACCTTCAACCGCCTCTACAACAACCTGCCCCTCGTACTGCTCGAACAGATGGGCACCGGCGAGCACTGCACCAACTTCCTGAAGACGCTGAACGAGCCCGCCAATGACATCATCACCGACATTCCCGCCTCGGCCTTCAAGACCAGCGACGGACGTGAAGGCTTCGACCTGAAGTTCTTCAACAACGTGAAGCTGGAAGGCGACGTAGTGGCCACAGCACACTGGAACGAGCTGAACATGGACACACACGAGGCACCCGTGCCCCAAGTAGGCGTTGACGGATTCTCGATCATTGCCGAGACACAGTTCACCACCGACAAGACCAGCGACATCTTCTTCCAGATAGCCGGTGACGATGGCTACCGCGTATACATCGACAACCAGCTTGTCATGGCCGACTGGACCAACCACGCCACCACCAAGGCATCGTGCATGCACCACTGCGAGGCTGGCAAGACCTACAACATTCGCATCGAATACTACGAGCACGAACACGGAGCCGTGCTGCAGTTCGGGGCCAAGAAACTGAACCGTAGCTAAGTGATGATTAAAAAATAAAGCAAAATCGTACCAACTTATTAAGTATCTGTTCGAAACCAAAAATGGCACAAAAATAGCACAAAAAAGAATTTATCTACTTATCGTGTAGAAGCCAAAGAAGGAAAATGCTCTATGCCATTTTTGTGCCATTTTTGTGCCATTTTTGGTTCCAAACAACAACATACTTGACAGGCTAGGTCAGACACCATGATCCAGGGTTGTCGTGAGAGAGAAAATAAACATCAACAAAGAAAAACCTTTCAAAAAACCGGTTTTTTATGATGTTTTTATTGGTTGATATTTTCTGAATCAAGGGGGTCAGCCCCCATGATCCATACAGCTTGTGTTTAATCCCAGTCAGCCCCCACCCCTGACTAAGTACTACCTCATGTGTTTGCAAGCACCGCCCCATGTGTTTGCAAGCTCTGCAGCATGTGTGTATTAGATTTAAGTTATGCAAAGAAATCAAAGAACTCTGTGTGTTTTTTAGTCGTTTAGGAAATTAGTTGTTTGGTGGTTTAGGAGAAGTTACATTTTCTTGTTGTTGAGGTGGCCGGCCATTC
>JAGHUS010000011.1 GCA_018064685.1 Bacteroidales bacterium
CTGACACCGAACCTCACCACCCACACAAGCGGCATGGGTACATTCGTCAACTTCAACGGTGTAAGCGATGACTATCTCATCATACTTGAGAATGGTCGCCGCATCAGTGGCGATGACCGTTGGAATCGAATCAGCATGGACAACATCAAGCGCATTGAGATTATGCCAAGTGCGGCTTCTGTGCTCTATGGCAGTGATGCCATGGCAGGTGTCATCAACATCATCACCGATGACAATGCTACAGCAGAACCCTCCATCCACGCCTCATCAAGCACCAAGTACATGAGAAAGGGTCGATTGGACGAGGACATCAACCTCGACATCACACAGGGAAAGTTCTCAAGTCACACTTCATTCAACCACCGCCAGGCAGACAACTGGCAGGTAAATAAATATCAGGAGTTTGATGAAGGAACCAACAAGGTTGCGAAATTGACAGGTCGCCCTATGTCACAAGGGTTCCGTTCAGAGAACCTGAACCAGAAGTTCACTTGGAGATTCAACGACCAGTGGGACGTATATGCCAAGGGCAATTACTACAACCACACCACACTGCGTGACCATAATGCTCAGTATTTCACGCAGAAGAAAACGACAAAGAACGGCACTACGACCTACACTTATACTCCGAAGCAGGCATACACCTACGATATGCACCACGAGTCATACAATATAGGGGCAGGAGCACGATGGACACCATCAAGGAATGTGCACATCTACCTTGACCTATATACCGACAACTACAAGTCTGACTACGACTACTGGCAGACCACTGAGGAGGAAGCTTATTCTGAAACGCGCAAAAAAACTCACTATTACAATGAAACATTGAAGGGTATTTTCCGTCTAAACTCATGGAACAAGATCATCGGAGGCATAGAGATGGAACAGAACGTTCTGAAGAGTGCATCCGACAACATTGAGAAAGAGTCAACCAACACATACAACATCTTTGCACAGGATGAACTTTCCATCTGCAAGATGCTGGATGCTGTAGTTGGTTTGCGCTATACATACAACGATAACTTCGACAGCCATCTGACACCTAACGCAGCACTCTTCTTCCATACCGGAGGCGTACGTCTGCGTGTCAGCTATGCAGGAGGCTACCGCACCCCTACCCTCTCACAGATGTATGCTACGGATCAGGCAAAGACAAGTTCACGCTATACCTTAAGCAATCAGTACCTGAAGCCAGAGACAAACCATTTCTGGAACTCCAATGCAGAGTATTCCAACAAATGGATGAGCGTAAGCGTCAGTGCCTATATCAACAAGATAAAGGACATGATCAACTACCGCACGATGACCAACAGCGAGATTGATGCTAATGCCACACTTAGGGATCTGCGCGACAACGATGGCTGGACGACCATCCGTCAGCGTGACAACATTGACAATGCTACAATCAAGGGTATCTCTGCCAACGTTAAGTTTCTCCTGCCTTACGGATTCACTGTTGGTGGTGGTTACACCTACACCGACAGCAAGGCAGAGACAAAGACGCTCAACGCAAAGACACAGGAATACGAGATAACCGAGAGTCCTGTTGACAAGTGCGTCCGCAACGTTGCAAACGTTATGGCATCATGGTCGCATACATGGGGTGGATACACTCTCAACGCTTCTGTCAACGGACACATACAGGGTGAGCGCTACTCCAGCACATACGGTTATGCACCAAAATTCCAGATATGGGACTTGCACACCAAGCACACCATCAAGACACGTAGCCTCATCATTGAGCCCGGCATAGGTATTGAGAACATATTCAACAAGCGTGATACCTCATACTGGAACTCGAACTTCTCTACAATAAACCCTGGTCGCTCACTTTACGTAAGCTTTGCACTCAAATATTAAGACAATGAAAATCTATGTTGCCGGCATAGGTCCCGGTTCGCCAGAAGATATCACTCCTGCAGTACTCGCTGCCGTTAAGGACAGCGATGTCGTAGTGGGATACAAATACTACTTCCAGTTCATCACTCCGTATCTAAAGCCCGGTACGGAGTGTGTAGATACTGGTATGAAGAAAGAGCGCGACCGTGCCGAGGAGGCTTTTCGTCTTGCAGAGAGCGGCAAGACTGTCTGCGTAATATCAAGTGGTGATGCCGGTATCTATGGCATGACACCACTTATCTACGAGATGAAGCGCGAGCGTCAGTCCGATATAGAGATCATTCCTTTGCCGGGCATCAGTGCTTTCCAAAAGGCGGCATCGCTGCTTGGTGCTCCTATGGGTCACGACTTCTGCGTCATCAGCATGAGTGACCTGATGACTCCATGGCAGGTGATAGAGCGACGCATCAAGGCTGCCGCTATGGGCGACTTCATCACTGCCATCTACAATCCGAAAAGCAACGGTCGCTACTGGCAGCTGCATCGCCTTAAAGAAATATTCATGCAGGAACGCAAGCCTGATACCGTTGTAGGATATGTACGCCAGGCAGGTCGCGAGGATCAGGAGATTAAGATTACCACCCTTGCAGAGTTTGACCCTGAGGACGTTGATATGTTTACCATTGTCATCATCGGCAACAGCCAGTCGTATATCTGGGAAACATCATCCCAAAACCCAAAACCAACAACCCCAAGCCCCAAACCCAAAACCCAAAACCTCTTCATAACCCCACGTGGATATTACCGCGAACAGATGGAGGAAGGCAAGAATGTGGGGCAGTCGATAATGATCAAGTCATTCCAGACTATCCGCAAGGAACTTCGCAACCCGGAGATACCATCGTGGAAACTCTGGCCTATGCTTCATGCCATCCATACAACAGCCGACTTCGAGATGGAACGTCTGCTATGGATGGATGATGAGGCAACCTCTATACTATATGATAAGGTATTAACAGGACAGATAAAGGTCATAGTCACTGATGTGAGCATGGTGGCATCAGGAATAAGAAAAGGAGCACTGGAGCGCCTTGGCATAGAGGTACGGTCGTATATCAACGATCCACGTGGTGCAGAGATGGCAAAGGCACACAACATCACACGTGCTCTGGCTGGCATCCGCCTTGCCGTTGAGGATTATCCGGAAGGTAAAGGCGTGCTCTTCGCATTTGGCAATGCACCAACAGCATTGCTCGAACTCTGCGAACTTATCCGGAAGGGTAAGTGCAAGCCGGAAGGCATCATCGGAGCTCCTGTGGGTTTCGTGCATGTTGAGGAGAGTAAGCATGCGGCAAAGCCTCTCTCCGTACCAAAAATAATAATCGATGGTCGCAAGGGAGGCAGCAATCTTGCCGCTACACTCGTCAACAGCATCCTAACCTACGATGATGCCGGGCAGCTCAAACCAGGAAGAGACGTGTAGGGGGGAGGTTATAGGTTATTAGGTTATTAGGTTATTAGGTTATTAGGTTATTAGGTTGTAGGTTAAAAATTCATAGTTGGCAGTGAAGAAGGCAAGTATCATAGGCATCAGTGACTCACGCAAGCAGTGGTTTCCACCAGAGATAACAAATGTTATCGCTGAAGGAAGAGTGTTCTCGGGTGGCAAACGCCATCATGAGATAATGAGGTCATTGTTGCCGGAAGATGCGCTATGGATAGACATCACCGTACCGCTGGCTGATGTGTTTGCTAAATATCAGGAGCATGATGACAT
>JAGHUS010000019.1 GCA_018064685.1 Bacteroidales bacterium
GTCCAATCCTGCTATTTTGAGTCCTTGTTGGACTTTGTGAGACGTCGCAAAGTAGAGATCCCTCCTTACGTCGGGATGACATTGCTGGTTGAACATTATAAAAATCTTTTTGATCACCTACTTATACTGGCAATTATATACTTTTTGACCTCAATATTTTAAATGTTATCAGCAATGGCAGTCTTTTTTTTAAGTATGGCTTCCGAATAATTTGTATTACTAGCTTTTTCACAGTTTCACTTGCACTCTTCCACTAACAAGGTCTAACTTGTTAATATGTTACACGTTTGGTTGGTGGAAGACTCCTGTTTCACTTGCACTAGTCATGCACTAGTCTTGCACTAGTCTTTTCACTTGTTTTCCGGGCAATACGGGGATGGGTGAGCCATTTTTCGCTAGACTTTCTCTCACATACTGCAGCAGTATTGTTGAAATCCTCATGCGGATGTTATTGTCTACTGCACGGACTTTCGTGCGGTACACGCGTGGTGTACCGAGAGGTACATGCGTGGTGTACCGAGAGGTACATGCATGGTGTACCGAGAGGTACATGCATAGTGTACCGCGCTATTCATGCTGCAAGAACCTTACGAATGATGCTAGGCGAGTATTGATAGGCGCGTCGGTCGATATGGACAAAACGTGCATGTCTGGTGCAAGACTAGTGGAAGACTAGTGCAAGAGTCTTGCACCTCGTAATGTTGTGTGGTTCAGTGCACTACAAGGTTAGTGCAAGTAGTGCATGTGAATACGCATAAAAACAAGGTGTGTAGATGGAAGTTGTGTGGCCTACTGCACTTAGCGTGTAGAGAATGTTAACGGCACGCTGTGCCAGCGTGGATTGACGTGCCGTCAGTCTATCGTGATGCTGTTGAGCAGGTCCAGTTTGCCATCATCGATGAGCTTGATGATGAGTTCGCCGAAGAGCGTGTTCTGCCATGCAAACCATTTGCGAGTGAACTTGGTGGCATCATCTTTGTGGAACGACTCGTGCATGAATCCTGTGTCGGCATCGGTCTTCATCAACATCTCGATGCATTGCTTTATCTCGTTGTCGTCGGTACTGGTGAAGCACTTCATCATGATGCTCATGGGCCAGGGCATGTCGAAGCCGATGTGCGGACCGCCAATGCCTTCGCCTGCCTTGCCTCGGAAGAAGTAGGGGTTATCCTCGCTCCATACAAAGCGGCGGGTGTTTTTGTATATTATGTCTTTCTCGTCCACATCGCCCAGATAACCCATGGCGAGGAGTGAGGGCACGTTGGCATCGTCCATCAGTACATGGTTGCCGTATCCGTCAATCTCATAGGCGTATATCATACCATATTTAGGATGGTTGTACACGGCGTAGTTCTGCAGTGCGTCATACACCTCGTCGGCCAGGTCGGTGCAGTGCTTGGCCAGGTCTTTGCGGTCGTTCACCTTGGTGAGTATCTCGGCGGCGTGGCGCAGTTGTGTCACAGCCATGAAGTTGCTGGGGATGAGGAAAGGTAGGGTAGTGGCATCGTCGCTGGGACGGAAAGCCGAGGCGATGAGGCCGATGGGCTTGATGGGAGCGCCATAGCCGTCGTTGATCTGTGTGTCGGTGGCACGTTCTGTGCGGCGCTGGAAACGGTACTCGCCGTGTCCCTCTTTGCGCTGCTGGTCGCGGAAGGTATTGACGATATTGCTGATGGCCTCGATCCACGAGTCTTTGAAGATGCTGGTGTCGCCCGTCACCTTCCAGTATTCGTAGGCCAGACGCAGCACGTAGCATGGCGAGTCAATCTCCCATTTACGCTCGTGCAGTTCGGGTGTCATCTTGGTCAGGTCCTTCATCCACTCGCCGTCGGGATTAGGCTCCTGGTTGAAGGCATTGGCATAGGGGTCTATGTTGATGCATTTGAACTGGCGCAGCAATACGCCGGCCAGCATCTTCTGCAGGTGAGGATCGTCCTTGGCAAGACGCACGTAGGGGAAGACCTGTGCGCCAGAGTCGCGCAGCCACATAGCATGTATGTCGCCGGTATAGACGAAGGTGTCGGGATTACCCTCCTCGTCACTTTCCTCGAAGTGAACGGTGGTGTCCAGTGTGTTGGGGAAGCAGTTGGTGAACATCCATATCAGTCGGCGGTTGGTCAGCTTGTCTGCCACCTCTACAATCTTCTTCTCTACGGCACTGCTGCGGAACAAGCGTTCGCCGATGGCGGGACGCTGACTTCTGCGTATGGCTATCTTGCCATTGTTGTCGTCGGGCACAGCGATTACTGTTTCTGGATTGGTACTTTCGTGGGTGGAAGTGTTGGCAAAAGCCAATTGGCTTTGCCACATCATGCCTAAGGCAAGGGCGGGGATGCAAAGTTTATGATTCATGGTTGTTAGTCGTTTAGTCGTTTAGGAGATTAGTCGTTTAGTCGTTTAGTCGTTTAACCTCATAACCTCTCCCCCTTTAAGGGGGTGGGGGGTCTTCATAACTACAGTATATTCTTTATCTCGGCTAGTGAGTTTACCTCCCAGTCTACGGGTTCGGGAGCGGTGAAGGTGTCGGGGTGTGCATTGAAGAAGATGACTTTCATGCCGGCTCTTTGTGCACCTTGTATGTCGGTGACGAAGTTGTCGCCAATCATGATGGTTGTCTCCGGCTTGGCTCCTGTCTGTTGGAAGGCGTAGTCGAAGAAGGCGGGTGAGGGTTTGTTGGCTCCGGCATCTTCGCTCAGGATGATGGTGTCGAAATACTTCAGCATGTCCGACGCACTCAGTTTGCGGTACTGCACTTCGTGAAAGCCGTTGCTGCACATGTGCAGTCTGTAGCCCTTAGCCTTGAGGTAATCCATCAGGTCGTGGGCTCCAGGCACTACGCCAGGCTTCTCGGCACAGAGGTCGAGGAACTTATCGCTCACCTCCAGACAGAATTCCCTTGTTGGGTTCAGACGTTCCAGAGGGCGTCGGAAACGCTCTACCATCAAGTAGTCGCGTGTAATCTTGCCTGCCGCATATTCTGTCCACAGCAGCACGTTTTGATACCAATACGGTTTGGTGAAGTCCTCAAGACAGTCGAAATACTTTTCCCATCCGAAGTGCTCGAACAGCTCGCCCAAGGCAATCTCGGCATTGCCGTGGGTGTCGTAGAGCGTGTCGTCGAAGTCGAGGAAAAGACTCTCCCCCCGCCCTCCCTTTAGGGAGGGGGCTTCTTCAGTTACATTTGTGGTGTGATTGTCTTCTTGACACATATTTATACTATAGCGTATGTATGTTCGGTTTTCGCTTATCTCCATTAACAGGCTCCCTCCCTACAGGGAGGGCGGGGGGAGAGTCTTTTTTTTACTTACACATCTTGCACCCCTCGCACTTGGAGAGTTCGCCACGGAAGCGTTTGTCGACAAGGTAGTTGAGGCGGTCGTGCAGAGCATCGAGCTTGATGGTCTGCAGTACGTCGGCCGCAAAAGCGAACTTGAGCAGCATGCGAGCCTCGTCGTAGGGGATGCCGCGCTGGCGCATGTAGAACATAGCCTGTTCGCCCAGCTGTCCTACTGTGCTGCCATGCGAGCACTTCACGTCGTCGGCGTAGATCTCCAGCATTGGCTGTGTATAGATGCGTGCCTCCTTGCTGCCAAGCAGGTTGGCGTTGGTCTCTTGCGATGTGGTCTGCTGTGCTCCTTCGCGCACCAATACTCGTCCGGCGAAGGCACATCGTGCTTTGTCGTCCAGCACGTATTTATAGAGCTGGTTCGACTGGCAGTGGGCAGCCTTGTGGTCGATGAGCGTGTTGTTGTCAACCTGCTGTTCCTTGTCGGCAATGACCAGTCCGTTGAGCGTCGTCTCGGCGTATTCGCCAGACAGGGTGAGGTCGGTGCGGTTGCGCGTCATGCCGTTATGCAGCGTGATGTTGTCGAGCACAGCCGTGCTGTAGGTCTGCTGGTCGGCATACATATTGCTGAATCGCGTGTTCTTGACGTGCGTCTCCTCCAGTTCGTAGAGTTCGAGGTGCGCATTCTCGCCCACATAGGTCTCGATGACCTGAGTGGTAAGGAAGTTGCGGTCGTCGATGGCGTGGTCGCAGAAGAGCATTTTCACGCTGGCGCCCTGTTCCAACACGATGAGTACGCGTCGGTTCACCATCAGGTCTACATCCGAGCGCAGCACGTTGACGATCTGTATGGGGCGCTCCACGATGACATTCTTCGGCACGTACACGAAAAGTCCGTCCTGGCAGAGCATGGTGTTGAGGGCATTGATGGCATCCTTGCTCGTACGCGCGAGCGTACCATAATATTTCTTTACCAGCTCTGGATGTGTATCGGCAGCATCTTTCAGCGAACCCACGATGACGCCTTCGGGCAGTTGTGCTGATGGAAGCGCCTTGTCATAAAACTGGTCGTTGACTACGAAGTAGAGCGAGGTGCTGAGGTTGGGTACGTCACACTTGAATACCTCGTATGGGTTGACAGGAATGGCGATGCGGTTCAGGTTCAGTCCGTAGTTGGGAGCGAATGCCTCTGCCACGTCGGTGTACTTGTACCGTTCCACCTTACGGGTGGGGAAGCCAAGCTGCTTGAAGTCCTCGAATGCCTGTTCGCGCAGTGCATTGAGAGGTTGTGCCGAATGACGGCACAGCATCCCCTTCGTCTCCTGATAGAGTTCTATGTACTGCTGTTCAGCACTCATAATCCAGCCTCCTCTTTTATCCAGTCAAATCCTTTCTCTTCAATCTCCAGTGCCAGTTCCGGTCCTGCCGTCTTGATGATGCGTCCGTCGATGAGCACGTGTATGATGTCGGGCTTCAGGTAGTCCAGCAGTCGCTGGTAGTGGTGATGACCATGGCACTGGTTTGTGGCGTGCGCAGTTTGTTGAAGCCTTCGGCCACGATGCGCAGTGCGTCGACGTCAAGACCCGAGTCCGTCTCGTCGAGGATGCTGAATGTGGGTTCGAGCATGGCCATCTGGAATATCTCGTTGCGCTTCTTCTCTCCGCCCGAGAAACCCTCGTTCACCGAACGGTTGGCCAGCTTGCTGTCCAGCTCCACTATCTTGCGCTTCTCGCGCATCAGTTTCAGGAATTCTCCGGCGGGAAGAGGCTCCAGTCCCTGGTGCTTGCGCTTGGCGTTGAGTGCTGCACGCATGAAGTTCGTCATGCTCACACCAGGTATCTCGACAGGTTGCTGGAACGACAGGAAGATGCCTTCCTGAGCACGTTCCTCGGGCTTCATGTCCAGAATGTTCTTTCCGTTGAAGATAATCTCACCCTCGGTCACCTCGTAGGCGGGGTTGCCCACGATGACGTTGCTCAGAGTGGACTTACCCGCACCGTTGGTGCCCATCACAGCATGCACCTCACCGTCGTTGATGACGAGGTTGATGCCTTTCAATATCTCTTTGCCATTGACGCTGGCATGTAAATTCTTAATCTCTAACATAAAAAAAAGACTCTCCCCCCGCCCTCCCTGAAGGGAGGGAGCTGCATGTCCTATGGGGGGCAGTGCAGTTGTTTATTTGTTTTCTCGATTTCTCGATTATTCGATTATTCGATTATTCGATTATCCGGTATTTCGATTATTCTGTATTTCCTATCGCAAGAATGTCCTCATCCGTATCTCTCCTCCCCCTATCTGCAATGCAGCTCTACATTTTGCCCGTTGGCAAAAGTCCCTTCGGTCGGGTGCTCGCTATGCAAGCCCTACATTTTGCCCGTTGGCAAAAGTCCCTTCGGTCGGGTGCTCGCTATGCAAGCCCCCTCCCTAAAGGGAGGGCGGGGGGAGAGTCTTTTATCCCACACTCCCCTCGAGACTCACACCCAAGAGTTTCTGTGCCTCGACGGCAAACTCCATCGGCAGTTTGTTGATAACCTCCTTGGCGTAGCCGTTGACGATGAGCGAGACGGCCTCCTCGGTGGGGATGCCGCGCTGGTTGCAGTAGAGGAGCTGCTCCTCGCTGATCTTCGAGGTCGTTGCCTCGTGTTCCACGATGGCCGTGTCGTTGTGTACGTCCATATAGGGGAAGGTGTGCGCACCGCACTGACTGCCCAGCAGGAGCGAGTCGCACGACGAGTAGTTGCGTGCTCCGTCGGCCTTGCTGCTCACCTTGACCAGTCCGCGGTACGAGTTCTGACTCTTTCCGGCCGAGATACCCTTCGAGATGATGGTCGACTTGGTGTTCTTGCCAATGTGTATCATCTTCGTACCCGTGTCGGCCTGCTGGTAGTTGTTGGTCACGGCTACGCTGTAGAACTCGGCCTGACTGTTGTCGCCGCTCAGCACGCACGAGGGGTATTTCCAGGTGATGGCACTACCCGTCTCGACCTGAGTCCAGCTGAGACGACTGTTGGCACCACGCAGATGACCACGCTTGGTGACGAGGTTCAGCACGCCGCCCTTGCCATCTTTGTCGCCCGGATACCAGTTCTGCACGGTCGAATACTTGACCTCGGCATTCTCCATCACCACAATCTCGACGATGGCTGCATGGAGCTGGTTCTCGTCGCGCATAGGTGCCGTACAGCCCTCGAGATACGAGACGTAGGCGTCGTCGTCGCAGACGATGAGGGTACGCTCGAACTGTCCCGTCCCGCGCGCGTTTATTCTAAAATAGGTAGAGAGCTCCATGGGGCAGCGTACGCCCTTGGGTATGTAGACGAACGATCCGTCGCTGAAGACGGCCGAGTTGAGGGCGGCAAAGTAGTTGTCGCGGTAAGGCACCACACTGCCCAGGTACTGACGCACCAGTTCGGGGTGTTCCTTCACGGCCTCGCTGATGGAACAGAAGATGATGCCCTTCTCCTTGAGCTTCTCGCGGAAGGTTGTCTTCACGCTCACCGAGTCCATGACGGCATCGACAGCCGTGCCACTCAGTGCCAGGCGCTCCTCGAGTGGGATGCCCAGTTTGTCGAAGGTCTTCATCAGCTCGGGGTCTATCTCCTTGGGGCCGTCCTGCTTGTCCGACTTCTTCGTCGGGTCGGCATAGTAGGAGATGGCCTGGTAGTCGATGTCCGGCATTTGCAGATGTCCCCAGTCGGGCTGCTCCTGTTCCTGCCAGTAGCGGAAGGCCTTGAGGCGGAACTCCAACAGCCATTCCGGTTCGCCCTTCTTCTGCGAGATGAGGCGAACGACGTCTTCGTTGAGTCCCTTGTCTATGATTTCTGTCTGCACGTCGGTGGTGAAGCCGTATTCGTACTTCTTCTCCGCCACCTCGCGTACAAAGCTATTCTTTTCTTCCAATTGTCAATTCAATTATCAGTTCTTTTCACCCCGTCCATTGGCCGTCCAACCGTTCTGTTCTGCTGTACGCCTGTGGAGTGGGGCGTAATATCGTTTCTTGCTATAGGCTTGCCATAAAGCTGTCTACGAATGCCGTCATCATGGAGCCGAAGAACGACCCGCAGGCAAACTCGTAGGAGATGACATCCATCAGTACCAGCATGTACACCACAAGTGTAGCACCCAGGAAGTACTTCACCAGTCCGAGCACCGAGCCCAGCACCTTGTTCAACGGGCCGAGGAACAGCAGCTTTATGAACTTGGTGAGTGCGTTGCCCACGAAGTTCATGGCGATGGGGAATGCCACCCAGATGATGATGAAGGCCAGTATGGGAGCCGCTTGTGCGTTCTCGCCAAGATTGGGAGCCAGCTTGTCGCCCACCACCTTGTAGAACAGCAAGGCGACCAGCAGTCCGGCTGTGAACCCTATAAAGGAGCATAGCGATTTGATGAAACCGTCATGCCCCCCTTTCCATACTCCCAGTATTAAAACAGCCAGAATAATAATATCCAGAATGTTCATACCTTATGCTTTGCTTTATGTGACGCTATGAGAGAGAGTCCCCGGGACTGAAGGTCAAAGCTTAGCCTTGACCTCAATCTCCTGGAATGTCTCGAGAATATCGCCTTCACGCAGGTCGTTGTAGTTGACCAGCGAGATACCGCACTCGAAGTTGGTCGTAACCTCCTTCACGTCGTCCTTGAAGCGCTTCAGGGCGTTGATCTCGCCGGTGAAGACTACGATACCGTCGCGAACGACACGAGCCTTGTTCGAGCGGCTGACCTTTCCGTCGATGACGTAGGCACCGGCCACGGTACCCACCTTCGAGATGTGGTATACCTGACGAACCTCGACCTGAGCGGTAACCTCCTCCTTGATCTCGGGAGAGAGCATACCCTCCATGGCGTCCTTGATCTCCTCGATGGCGTCGTAGATGACCGAGTAGGTGCGGATGTCGACACCCTCCTGGTCGGCCAGACGACGTGCGGCAGCCGAGGGACGAACCTGGAAGGCCACGATGATGGCGTCGGACGAAGCGGCGAAGTTGACATCGCTCTCGCTGATCTGGCCCACGGCCTTGTAGATGACGTTGACCTGAATCTTCTCGGTAGAGAGCTTCAAGAGTGAATCGCTGAGTGCCTCGACAGAACCGTCCACGTCACCCTTGACGATGATGTTGAGCTCCTTGAAGTCGCCCAGAGCGATACGACGACCGATCTCGTTGAGGTCGATACGCTTCATGGTGCGCAGACCCTGCTCGCGAGCCAGCTGCTCGCGCTTGTTGGCAATCTCGCGAGCCTCTTGGTCGGTGTCCATGACGTGGAACGAGTCACCGGCCTGGGGTGCACCATTCAAACCGAGGATGGTGGCAGCCTGTGCGGGACCGATCTCCTGTACGCGGTGACCACGCTCGTCGAGCATAGCCTTCACACGTCCGTAGTGCGAACCGGCCAGCATGATGTCGCCCACGTGGAGCGTACCGTTGCTGACGAGCACGGTGGCTACGTAGCCACGACCCTTGTCGAGCGAAGACTCGATGATGGTACCTGTAGCCTTGCGGTTGGGGTTGGCCTTGAGGTCGAGCATCTCGGCCTCGAGCAGTACCTTCTCCAGCAGATCCTCCACACCGATACCCTTCTTGGCACTGATGTCCTGGCTCTGGTACTTACCGCCCCACTCCTCGACGAGGAAGTTCATGGCAGCCAGGCTCTCCTTGATCTTGTCGGGGTTGGCTGCGGGCTTATCGATCTTGTTGATAGCGAAGACGATGGGCACGTTGGCGGCCGTAGCATGAGCAATGGCCTCCTTGGTCTGAGGCATGATATCGTCGTCGGCAGCCACGATGATGATGGCCACGTCGGTGACCTGAGCACCACGGGCACGCATGGCGGTAAAGGCCTCGTGACCGGGAGTATCCAGGAAGGTGACGTGACGGCCGTCCTCGAGCTTCACGTTGTAGGCACCGATGTGCTGGGTGATACCACCCGCCTCACCGGCGATGACGTTGGTCTGACGGATATAGTCGAGCAGAGAGGTCTTACCATGGTCGACGTGACCCATCACCGTTACGATGGGAGCACGTGGAACGAGGTCTGACTCATCGTCCTCGATCTCGGTCACAGCCTCGCTAACCTCGGCGCTGACGTATTCGGTGGTGAAGCCGAACTCCTCGGCTACGATGTTGATGGTCTCGGCGTCGAGGCGCTGGTTGATGCTGACCATGATGCCAATCGTCATGCAGGTACCGATGACCTTGGTGACGGGAACATCCATCATCGTTGCCAACTCGTTGGCGGTAACGGACTCTGTCAGCTTCAGTACCTTGCTCTCTGCTGCCTCGTTCTCCATCTGCTCCTCCATACCCTGACGTATGGCGTCGCGCTTCTCACGGCGATACTTGGCACCCTTGCCCATCTTCGAGCCCTTGTTGGTGAGTCGGGCCAGTGTCTCGCGTACCTGCTTGGCTACCTCCTCGTCGCTAACCTCGGGCTGGCTCAGCTGCTGGCGTGGCTGGTTCTTCTGCTTGTTCTTCTTGCCGCCACCCTGCTGCTGGTTGTTATTGTTGTTATTGTTGTTGTTGCGCTTGCCGCCCTGCTGCTGCACCTGCTGGCCCACAGCATTCACGTCGACACGCTCCTTGCCGATGCGTACACGCTTCTTGCGTTCGCCGTTGCCGCCCTGCTGACCGCCGTTCTGTGCACGGTTCTTGTCCTCGCGCTCCTTGCGCTTCTCCTCCTTGGTCTTCTTCTTGGGACGTGTGCTCTGGTTCAGGGCCGAGAGGTCGACCTTGCCCACTACGTTGAACTGCACGCTGGGGGTGTCGTCGCGCTTCAGGCGGAACACACCGTTCTCCACCTCGCCGGCAGGAGCCTTCTGTGCAGGAGCCTTCTGTGCGGGTGCCTGAGGTTTCTTCTCCTCGGCCTTGGGTGCTTCGGGCTTCTTCTCCTCAGCCTTGGGAGCCTCGGTCTTGGGAGCCTCTTCCTTCTTCACCTCGACTTTGGGAGCCTCAGCCTTGGGAGCTTCTTCCTTCTTTACCTCGGGCTTTGGAGCCTCAGCCTTCTTCTCCTCGGCTTTGGGAGCCACTACGGGCTTCTCCTCCTTGGCGGGATGAGCAGGCTCCAAGTCAATCTTACCCAGAATCTTGGGCTTCTGTATGGTGGGTATTTCAATATGAGCCTCGGCACGCTTCTGCTCGCGCTGCTCCTTGTTCTGGCGCTGCTGCTTTGTCAGCTCGGCAGCCTCCTTGCGCAAGCCTTTGTCGCTGGTGAATTCGCTGAGCAGCATCTGGTACTGCTCGTCGGTTATCTTTGTGTTGGGGTTGACTTCAATGTCCTTGAAGCCTTTCTTCTGCAGAAATTCTACAGCGGTCTGCAATCCCACGTTGCATTCCTTTGTGGCTTTGTTTAGTCTTATACTCATTATTGTCAATTCTTAATTCATAATTCTTAATTCATAATCACTCTCTGTCTGTCGTTCTTAATTCGTAATCTGTATCACAGTTGTCGTCTGCAATAAGAGTTGCCTTGACTATGAATGGAATTATGAATTATGAATTTTGAATTATGAATTCTTTATTCGAATTCTGCAGCCAGGATGCTCAGCACCTCGTCGACGGTCTCCTCCTCGAGGTCGGCCTTCTGGATGAGGAACTCGCGCGAAGCACCCAGCACGTCGCGTGCAGTCTGCATGCCCAGCTTCTTCAGCTCCTCGATGATCCAGGGCTCGATAGCGTCGGTGAACTCGTCGAGGCTTACGTCGTCGGTGTCGTCCTCCTGAGTCTCGCGGAATACGTCGATGGTGTAGCCGGTCAGCATACTTGCCAGCTTGATGTTCAGACCGCCCTTACCGATGGCCAGGCTGACCTGGTCGGGGTTGAGGTATACGTTGGCGGTGTGTGCCTCCTCGTTCAGCTCGACGCTGTTGACGATGGCGGGGCTCAGTGCGCGAACGATGAAGAGCTTCTGGTTGGGCGTGTAGTTGATGACGTCGATGTTCTCGCCGCGCAACTCGCGTACGATGCCATGCACACGGCTACCCTTGACACCCACGCAGGCACCAACGGGGTCGATGCGCTCGTCGTAGCTCTCTACGGCAATCTTGGCGCGCTCGCCGGGTATGCGTGCAATCTTGTGTATGGTGATGAGGCCGTCGTTGATCTCGGGCACCTCCTGCTCCAGCATGCGCTGCAGGAAGAGGGGACTGGTACGGCTCAGGTAGATCTTGGGATTGCCGTTGGTGTTGTCCACCTTGGCGATGACGGCACGTGCCGTCTCACCCTTGCGGAAGAAGTCGCTGGGAATCTGCTCGGTGCGGGGCAGGATGAGCTCGTTCTCCTCGTCGTCGAGCAGCAGCGCCTCGCGCTTCCATGTCTGGTATACCTCGGCTGCGATGAGTTCGCCCTCGCGGTCCTTGTACTTGTTGTAGAGTGTGTCGTGCTCCAGCTCCAGGATGCGGCTGGCCAGTGTCTGGCGCAGTGTGAGGATGGCGCGGCGGCCAAACTCGCTGAAGTGTACCTGCTCGGTCACTTCCTCGCCCACCTCGTAGTCGTCCTCCACCTTGCGTGCATCGCTCAGCGAGATCTCCATGTTGGGATCCTCCACCTCGCCGTCCTCAACGACGGTACGGTTGCGGTAGATCTCGAAGTCGCCCTTGTCGGGGTTCACAATAACGTCGTAGTTCTCGTCGGTGCCATAGGTGCGGGCGATGACGCTGCGGAAGCACTCCTCGAGCACACTCATCATGGTAGCGCGGTCGATGTTCTTGGTCTCCTTGAATTCGCCAAGCGCCTCGCGAAGGCTTACCATTTCTTCAGTTTTCTTTGTTGTTGCCATTTTGTATGTTTTTATTTATTTTAGCTTGATAAGATATTTGGTGTATGCCACCTCGTTGTAGTGGAACTGCATCTCCACCTCCATTTGCTTGGGGCGTTTTGCGCCTTCGAGCTTCACTTTCTGGGTTGTGAGAACGGTGAAAGCCTCATCGTCAACCTTGACGAGTGTGCCTTGCCACTTCTTTCCGTCGAGTGTCTGTGTCTCAACTGTCTTTCCGATGTGAATCTCGTACTGCTGCTTCACGCGGAAGGGCTGACCCAGTCCGGCGCTGCCCACCTCCAGTTCGTAGTCCTCTTCGTCGCGGCTCAACTGGTTCTCGATGTGTCGGCTCAGTTCTGCGCAGTCCTCAATCCACACACCTTCTGCGTGGTCAATGACTACGACGATACGATCATCTGCACTTACGGTCAGGTCAACCAGGAAATAATCGGTCTTGGCCAACCACTCGTTGACAACTTGCTCAACTTTCTTTTTGTCAATCATACTTTTTTATTGAATGAACTTTTTCTTATGGTGGGATGCCCTTCTGTTTCCCGAGGGCTTAACCCTTTATTATGCATAAGTGAGGAACTCTTTCGGGCCCCTCACTTACTTTTACGCTGCAAAATTACAAAAATATTCTCATTCAGCGTAGTTTATGGCATAAATATTTTATATTTATTGCACTTTTTCGGCATTTTTTCTTCGTTTTAGGCCATTCAGTCCCCTCTTTTCGTCTATTCGTTGTACTCTCGGCTATGGGGCTAGGCATTATCTTTTGTGAAATTGCCACGTTTAACAGCTGCTGTACGTGCGTTTAGCAGCTGTTAAACGCGTGTTTAGCAGCTGCCGTACACGCGTTTAGCAGCTGCCGTGCAATGAAATCTCGCTAGGCTTTCATGTAAATGTCGCTAGGCTTTTATGTAAATCTCGCTAGGAGAAAAAGAAAATGCCGCTACGTCGTGTTCTTATTCCTATAGCGGCATTGGCGTGCCCTCGTGGCGGCAACTCGATGTTGCTGGCACGTTGGGGTGTAATTCCCTTGGCCGTTTATTCCTGCTGCTCGATGGCTGCAGGCTCGTTGCCCTCCTCGTTGGCCGTGTTGCTGTGGGGCGTGAAGAGGTACATGAACACGATGACGACGAGCATGACAACGATGGCCATACCCACAACGCCGTACATGATGGACTGGTTGATTTTCCTACGATTGTTTCGCATATTATTGTCTGTTTTGTTCTCTTGGGTTGTTTGTTGTGATTTACTTCGAAAGCAGTTTCTTGTAGCCCGCTGTGTCGGACAGTATCTCCAGTGCCTTCTCCACCGTCTTGTCGCCCACTATCTGCTGCTTGCATCCTCCCCACTCGTAGTAGTAGCGGCGCACGATGTCGTCGGCTACGTAGCTCTCTATCTCTTTGCGCGAACGCAGCATGTCCTGTCGCAGGTCGCCTGTCAGCTTGGCCTTCAGGGCCTCGAACTCCGTCTTCGCTCCCTCCATGTATCCTTCACGGGTGGCTATCTCTCCCAGCAGCTTCAGCACCTCGTCGCTGCGACGGTTGTAGGTGAATCCTGCCTCCTTGATGAAGTCGATGAACTCGTCGTACTCGGCGTCCGTCAGTTTGAACTCGCCAGCCGGAGCAATGGTCTTGTGCGTCTGCACGAAGTGGGTGCAGTAGTCGAAGAGTGCGTCGCTCGAGGCCAGGTCGATGACGATGGTGGGCAGCGTGTCGGGACGTATCACCACGTCGGGCTTGATGCCGCCACCGTCGCGCACCTCGCGTCCGCCACGTGTGTGGAAGAGGTGGGTGAGGCTGTCGGGCAGCGACTTGGCCGAGCCGTCGGAGTTGAGGTGACGGTAGTCGTAGGCCTGGATGCAGCGACCGCTGGGGATGTAGTAGCGGCTGGTGGTGATCTTCAGATTGCCGCCGTAGGGCAGGTCGCGAATACTCTGTACGATGCCCTTGCCATAGGTGCGGGTGCCGATGATTACGGCTCGGTCCATGTCTTGCAGCGAACCACTCAGAATCTCGGCTGCCGAGGCCGTGCCGCCATCCACCAATACGGTGATAGGCATCACGGTGTCAACGGGTTCCAGACGAGTGTAGTACTCACGGTTCGACGAGGGCGTCTTGCCCTTGGTGTAAACGATTTTGGTGCCTTTGGGCAGGAACAGACTGGCAATATCCACCGATTCGTCGAGCGAGCCGCCACCATTGTCGCGCAGATCCAGTATGAGCGACTTAGCTCCCTGCTCCTTCATCTCCATCAGTGCGGCACGCACCTGCTGCGCATCACCTTCGGTAAAGCCGGTAAGATACAGGTATCCAACGCCTTCCTTTGCCAATCCGTAGTACGGAACGTGCGGTATGGATATGGTCTGGCGCGTGATGGTCACCGTGATGGGTTTGCTTTCGCCGGGGCGTTGCACCTTCAGCTTGAAGGTCGTGCCGGCCTCGCCTCGCAGCATGTTGCTCACCTTGGCGTTGTCCCATCCCTTGATGTCCTTGTCGTCAATGCTCAGTATCACATCGCCTGCCTTCAGTCCGGCCAGGTCGCTCGGACTGCCCTTGTAGGGCTCGCTGATGACCGACCGGTCTTCCTTCTTGTGGAAACGGATGACCGATCCCATACCGGCATATTTTCCTTTCGCCATCACCATCAGTTCGTCATCCTCCTCGGGATAGTAGACTGTGTATGGGTCCACTTGATGAAGCAGGGCGTTGATGCCCCACGTCATCACCGTGTCGGCGTTGAGCGAATCCATATACAAGAGGTCCAACTGCCGGTATATCTCGTTGAACGTCTCGATGTTGCGCATGATGCTACTGTTGTGGTTCTCGCTCTTCTGGGCGTGTGCATAAGCCGTACACAGCAGTGCCATTATGATGAGTCTTATTCTTTTCATTTTGCTTCTCTTTGTTCCTTACTTAAGTAAGTGATCAAAATTGTAAAAGTCACTTGCTTAAACATTAACTAAATAATTCTGATTACTTAACTATAGTTTCCTTCTTATCTCCTTCCACGTCTCTTCGCTTACCTGTGTGCCGATAACCTGGATGACTTTGCTACTCAACAGCGAACCGCACTCGAGACAACGTTCCAGCGGGAAACCGTTGGCGTAGCCGTAAAGGAAGCCTCCCGCAAAGAAATCGCCTGCGGCTGTTGTGTCCAGTACGTTGTCGACAGGAGTGGCACTCACCACATGTTTCTCCGTGCCCGACATCACGCTGCTGCCGTGCTTGCCCAGCTTCACGATGGCCACCTCGCACATTCCGGCTATCTCCTCCAGTGCCTCTTCGGGCTTCTTGCCCTCGGTGAAGGCTGCGCTCTCCTCCTCGTTGGCGAAGACGATGTCTACGTAGTTGCTCACCAGATGGCGGAAGAAATCGAGGTCGGCATTCACCACGTTGTAGCTGGCCAGGTCGATGCTCACCTTCAGTCCGCATTGCTTGGCGGTCTTCATCACATGTTCTATGAAGTTATGGTTTGTCACCAGGTAGCCTTCGATGTGCAGCACGTCATAGCCCTTGAAGGTGTCGGGTGTGATGTGGCTGATGTCCACTAGGGCCGCTTCGCCCAGAAAGGTGGCAAAGGTGCGCTCGCCGTCGGCCGAGATGAAGGTGTTGGCTACGCCCGTGGCACCGTCGCCCTGCTCCAGTCGGGCATCGATGCCTTTCTTCTCGCAGTTCTGCCGGAAGAACTCGCCCATCTGGTCGCTGCCTATGCGACCAATGAATCCGGGCTTGGCACCCAGATTGGCCAGTGCCAGTATGGCGTTGCCTGCCGAACCGCCTGTTGCCATCTCCGGATTCAACTCTCTTAGCATGGCGCTGATTTGTTGTTGCCGATTGTCGTCAATCAACTCCATTCCGCCACGCTGCAGTTGAAGCTCTTTTAGCGTCGTTTCGTCCTTCAAACGCACCAAAACATCGACCAAAGCGTTGCCAATTCCAATTATTTTCATCTTTTTTGCGATTTTTTTTGCAAAGATATTGCATATTTCCGAAAAAACAACTACTTTTGCAGCGCAATTGAGAGAAAAACTCAAAAAATCGCAAAAATCCGCCTTCGGTAACACGAACGGAACACTGCTTCAGTAGCTCAGTTGGTTAGAGCACATGACTGTTAATCATGGGGTCGTTGGTTCAAGCCCATCCTGAAGCGCCAAGACGATTTTGCGAAAGTCTTCTCCAATTTGCACCTGCTTCAGTAGCTCAGTTGGTTAGAGCACATGACTGTTAATCATGGGGTCGTTGGTTCAAGCCCATCCTGAAGCGCAGAGCGAGAACTTCGGTTCTCGCTTTTTTTTGTATGGTATCTCGCACGAAGGCACGAAGTTTCAAAAGAGAGAATCTATAAAAGCAAACAATAATGCCTATTTTTGTCCAAATGTGGGTCGTTTGGTATGCATTTGGACGAAAATCGGCTTTTATGCAGTAGGGCTACTGATAAGGACAAGTAGCTTCGCTATTGGCTGCTTTGTATCATAAATGATACTTTAGTAGGTCGAATAATACTCTTTTCTTCTAAAATATTTGTTTGATTGGTGAGAATTATATACTTTTGTATCATAAATGATACTTTAAGAATGGTTCCCATATGAAGAAGGTGTTTGATAAATTGATGATTTATGACTTCTCAGATGCTGAGATAATACAGGAATTATGTCATAATCTGAAGTCAATACGTCTTAGCTGCTGCTTCTCGCAACAGGAGTTGGCCGAGAAATGCGGTGTGTCCGTCATTACGATAAAGAGGATCGAGTCTGGCAAAGTAAGCGACATCACGATGGGTACGCTCTTGAAGATCATGCGCATCAGTGGTACTTTGGAGGGTGTGGTCGATTTGCTGCCCGAACTCCCAGCATCTCCATATCTGATAAACGAGAGAACGGGAAAAAGAGTACAAAGGTTTAGTAGTAAGAGAATGCAAGTATGATGACAGATGGTATAATAGTTAATGTGAATCTATGGGGAACCTGCATTGGTAAGTTGAGTTGGGATAGAGTAAGGCACTGTTCCGTGTTTCAGTTTTCTGATGCCTACAAGGCTCTGCCTTTTGACGTTTGCCCATCGACGCACCCTAAGAACCGTCCCCTTTCTGCATCCTTCTATGGCAATACAGGAACCCTTTATCAAGGGCTTCCCGAGTTCGTGGCTGATGCCTTACCCGACAGGTGGGGTACGTCTCTTTTTGACAAGTGGTTGTCTGACAATAATATCAAGGTCACTGAGTCGCTCCCCTTGCTGAAATTGCTATATATTGGCAAGCGTGCTATGGGGGCATTGGAGTTTGAGCCCGAGTACGAGCAGGTTTCTATGTCGGAATCTGTTGACATATCATCTTTGGCAGATCTTGCTTCCAAGATATACACAGACAGGAATACCACTAACATAACAAGTAAGGAAAGCTTAACCCTAAAGAAACTTATCTTTCTTGGTACGTCTGCAGGTGGAATGCGTCCAAAGGCAGTGATTGCTTATAATAAGGAGACGGGAGAATTCCGTTCTGGACAGGTTGCACTACCCGAGGGCTTCAAGCATTACATCATAAAGTTCAAGGAGTCGGAAGATACTCCGACAGCAGAGTTGGAAATGGTTTATCATGAGATGGCGAAAGCTGCTGGCATAGATATGATGCCTTGCTTTCTGAAGGAGATAGATGGCAAGAACCATTTCGTGACGGAACGTTTTGACCGCAAGGACGGTGAGAAGGTTTTCTGCCAGACTCTTGCAGCCATCTCTCCGATGGCCGATGACTATATGAAGATATGCTGGCTTGCCGACACCCTTGCTCTTCCTCAGGAGGATAAGGACCAGTTGTTCATCCGAATGGTGTTCAATTATGTGGCAGGAGTATCCGATGACCACAACAAGAACTTCTCGTTCCTCATGGACAAGACAGGACGCTGGCGCCTCTCTCCTGCATACGACGTTATGTTTTCTGCCAACACATGGGAGAATTCATCTGCCCACATACACAGTCTAGGTGTAATGGGTAAGAGGTCGTCACTCACCACAAGCGACTTCATCGAGTTTGCCGAAGACTTTATTGACAATCCAGAAGAGAAAATCAGCAGAGTCTTCGATGCCGTTGCCCATTTCCTTCCGCTTTGCAAAAAATATGGTGTAGAACCAGATGTGGCAAAAAAGATAAAGTCTGTTATTGACGGGTTGGTATTTGACGACAGAGGTTTGAAATAGTATGTTCTCTTCTTTATATTTTTGTAATTTTATGTAAGGAAAGGCCTGACGAAGGTTATCCCTTTGAGTCTGTGAAAAACAAGCAATAATTCCGATTTTTGTCCAAATGTGGGTCGTTTGGTATACATTTGGGCGAAAATCGATATGTTTTTGTCCAAATGTGGGGTAAATGGTATAGATTTGGACAAAAATCAACTTTTATGGGGGATGGTGAATGAAAACAAAAAGTAGTTTCACCCTCACCCTTACGGATGTAGGTGAAACTACGTATTGTAAATTAGCTAGTCTGGTTAAAACATGTAGCCTGCTGTCACATTCCAGACATTAACTCCATTGCCGTGTTTGATGTATGGTGTGAGTCTTCTATATTCTGCGCCAACATATATGTTCTTGTAACCTATTCTTACGCCAACTTGACCGCCGAATTGAATTTTTCTTTCTCCTATATCATTTTTTACTATTACTTTTGTTCCCTCAGTTTCTGTAATAGTTTTAATCTTACTCAAGATGTTATAATTAAAGTCTATGCCTATGTATGGTTGTATGCAGAAACCTAATGAGTGAGAATATTTGTAGCTAATGTTGATTGGTATTGTGGTAGTTAAATCATTTCGTTTTACCTTATATTTTACATCCTCATACTTGTATGATTCTTTTGCATGAAAATAGTTAACTTCTACGCCCAGTTCCATAAACAATGGGATGCGTTTTGTCAGATTGATACCGTATAGATAACCAATTCTCACTCCATTTATACTATCTGTTTTAATACCTTTTTCTAGAATTGTCTTTCTGTTAAACCCTCCATACACATACGAATAGTTCTTCACAGTAGCAAGGTATTCTGGTGTGCGACTTGCTAACCATGCCTGGTATTCTTCCTTTTTCTTTTGCTTTGCTTCTGCATGTTGGCGTGCTTTTTCTTCTGCTATATTTTGCTTAGCTGTTTGTACTGAGTCATGACGAACTTGTACAGCAGCTTTTTGCATATTGCTAGACGTGTAGTTGTACAAGTCAAACGAAGTGGCCTTGCCTCCACGAATCATCTCAATCGACGTCAAACCTGTAGATAGGCAATCGACTTGTTTGGGTGTTAAAACAAAGCTGTAATAGCCATCACCAGAAACAGACGACATTATCTCTTTACTAAGACTTGCCTCTATTGCATTACCATCTTTAGTTTTAAATACATACCTGTCGTCCTGTTTTGCAACATTGTTAGACTCTTTTATGTTCTTCAGTAGTAGATGATAGGCATCGCTGCTATAATCAAGTCCAAATTTCAATTCTGTTTCAGAACCTTTTGCCCAACAGACTTCTTTTGAAGGAGCTTGTGCATGTGATTTGATAAAACAAGACAACATTAGAAGGGTACATAGAAATGTTTTATTCATTTTCCCATAATTGTATTATTGCCTACATCCCCCATATTGGCACACCTTATTATATATACAAGAAAAACGCAGGGATAATGTCCTTGCTCATCTTAAGTCTGGCTCTGGTAAACCATGGAGAAATGAACTGAGTACAATACACCCCGCGCTGAAAGTATAGCAGCTGCATCAGCGCGGAGCTGTATGCACATACATATACCCAGTACGGGCGTACCTACTACCATCATCCTTCTCCTATGAAATTTACCAGATTTCGACTTAAAGGATGAAAGCGTGGAACGCCTTCTTGGTCATAGTGGCTGTCGGAAAGCACACATTAAAGTGCGCTTCGGTCCACAAGACGATGCAAATTTAAGAAAAAGATTTGAAACAACAAGCATCATCGAACAAAAAAGTGCTACGTAATGCTTAAATAGAGGAGACGTGTGTGAGAAATGAAACAACAATATTCACAACGACTGTTTTTAACTACATCTACACTAATATAATGTATGTTACTGCAAATCAACTTACTATATACTGTGTAGTTGGATTGTTCAACTACACAGACATCTATGGGCAAAAATACCTGCTTACTATAGGTGTGTTGGATTAGTTGTGCTGCGACAAAATGCTGTACGATAGTTATTGTACACGTGTACGATAGTTATCGTACAGCCGTACAATAACTATCGTACAGACAAATGCCCATGCGGGTGTTGGTGAAAAAAGTATGGTTTCCTAGTAGGACAAACAGCTATAAAGATGGAATGAGATACCCGTTAGTTGCATAACAATATGCATAGTAACATGGGGATAAAGTTTGTGACAATATGTTGTAAGCTATTATAATTCAATACTTAAGGCTGCTTTTTACAATGTTAAAGGCAATGTAGTCGAAAAAATCAACTACACTGCCAGTATCTTGTTGTTTTATAATGCATTAACACCTGTTAGTGTAGATGTAGTTGAAAACAACCGGTCTAAAGGAGGAGGAGAATAATATGTAAGGGGCCTATTTCAATACGATCGTGGTGCCGTTTTCGCCCTCTATGTCATTGGCACTGGTGATGACCACACGACTTACACCGTGATGAAGGGCCTCGAAAGCGTTGTCGAGTTTGGGGATCATGCCGCCCGACACAATGCCGTCGGCCTTGAGCTGCTGGTAAGACTCCTCCGTAATGAAAGAGATGACGGAACTATCGTCGTCGGGATTGGACAGGACGCCGGGCTTCTCGAAGCAGTAGGTCAGGGTGACGTCATACAGAGCCTCATCGTTCTGGCTTACAGCAGCCAGTCCGCAAGCCGTCTGGCTGGCAATGGTGTCGGCATTGGTGTTGAGGATGTGGCCCTCGCCATCGTGGGTGAGCGGAGCCATGATGGGCACGATGCCGCTCTCAATCAGCGTGGTCAATCGCTGACCATCCACCTTGTCCACGTCGCCAACCCATCCGAAGTCCACCTTTACCTTGGTTTCCTCTGTCAGCGTTTCGCCTGTATTGGGGTTGACCTCGCCGGCAGCAATGGTGACGCTCTTCTCGGGACGCTTGTGACTGCGTATCACGTTCATGTCAGCACCCGTCAGACCAATAGCATTGACCCCCTGGGCCTGCAGCAAGGCCACAAGGGTCTTGTTGACGAGTCCGCCATAGACCATCGTGACCACGTTGAGCATATCTCCGTCGGTGATGCGTCGTCCGCCCACCATCGTGCTCTCGATGCCCAGGCTGGCTGCAATCTTTGTGGCACTACGACCACCACCATGCACCAGCACCTTATTACCCTTTATGTTGGCAAACTGCTCCAGCAGGTTGCCCAGCGAAGTGGGGTCTTCTACGACCGCACCACCTACCTTGATGACGTTGATAGAACCTTTCACCAGTCCATCCCTTGTAGGGTGGTGAGTGGTTACAACTGGCTTCTCCAGATTTATGTCAATATTATTTGTGTCCTGCATAACATTTACTGAATTTCATACTATTTACTCCCCTCCATAAAGGGAGGGGATGGGGGAGGGTCTATTATTCCAAATAAGTATATCCATACAGTCCGGCACGGTAGTTCGAGATGAACTCCTTGCCCTCTGCCTCGGTAATCTTGCCGTCCTTGATGGCCTTGCTCACCCAAATCTCCAGTCGGCGCACCAGTTTCTTTGGATCATATTGCACGTATTCCAGTACGTCGGCCACTGTCTCGCCGTCGATAAACTGGTCGATGGAGTAGCCTTCCGAGTCGACCGAGATGTGCACGGCATTGGTGTCGCCGAAGAGATTGTGCATGTTGCCCAGAATCTCCTGGTATGCACCAACCAGGAAGACACCAATATAATAATGTTCGCCCGCGCGTACGGGGTGCAGAGGCAGATAGCTTGTCTGCTGACCGCCGTTGACGTAGGCTGTGATCTTACCGTCGGAATCGCAGGTTATGTCCTGCAGCTGTGCGCTGCGTGTAGGTTCTTGATCCAAGCGCTCGATGGGCATGATGGGGAAGAGCTGGTCGATGCCCCATGAGTCGGGCATACTTTGGAAGAGCGAGAAGTTACAGAAGTACTTGTCGGCCATCTGCTTGTCCAGCTTGCGCAGTTCGTCGGGCACGTGCTTCTGGTGGTGAGCCAGTTCGGCCACCTCGTGACTGATGGCCCAGTAGAGCGACTCTATCTGCGCGCGTGTCTTCAGGTCGATGATGCCATGACGGAACAGGTCGAGAGCCTCCTCGCGGATGTCCTCGGCATCGTGCCAGTCCTCGAGCATCGAACGGCTCGACAGCTTGTCCCATATCTCGGTCAGATCGTGTACCAGCTTGTGGTCGTCGGGTCCCGGTTGGAAGTCCTCGGGCATCTGCGGAGCCGATACACTCTCCAGCACGTCGAGGATGAGCACCGAGTGGTGAGCCGCCAGACTGCGTCCGCCCTCGGTGATGATGTTGGGGTGGGGGATGTTATTCAGGTTCGATGCCTCTACCAGCGTGTAGACGCAGTCGTTGACATACTCCTGGATGGAGTAGTTGACCGAACTCTCGGAGTTGCTGGAACGTGTGCCGTCATAGTCTACACCCAGACCGCCACCACAATCGACGAACTCGATGTTGAAGCCCATCTGGTGCAGTTGCACGTAGAACTGTGCAGCCTCGCGCAGAGCGGTGCTGATGCGGCGAATCTTGGTTATCTGGCTGCCGATGTGGAAGTGGATGAGCTTCAGACAGTCGCCCATGCCCATCTCGTTGAGCATCTCCAGGGCGGTGAGCAGTTCCGAACTGTTCAGTCCGAACTTCGAGGCGTCACCACCACTCTCGCTCCACTTGCCCGATCCGTTCGAAGCCAATTTGATGCGGATGCCCAGATTGGGACGCACACCCAGTTTGGCGGCAGCGTCGGCAATAATCTTCAGTTCGGGCATCTTCTCGATGACCAGGAATACGCGCTTGCCCATCTTCTGTGCCAACAGAGCCAGTTCGATGAAGTTCTGATCCTTATGTCCGTTGCAGATGATGAGGCTGTCGGAATCCATGTTGGTGGCCAGCACAGCATGAAGCTCGGGCTTGGAGCCAGCTTCCAGTCCCAGGTTGTAGCGCTTGCCGTGACTGATGATCTCCTCGACGACAGGACGCATCTGGTTCACCTTGATGGGGAAGATGATGAAGTGCTCGGCCTGGTACTCGTATTCCTTGGCAGCCTTCTTGAAGCATTCGTTGGTCTTCTCGATACGGTTGTCCAGAATGTCGGGGAAGCGCAGCAGCATGGGAGCAGCCACATGGCGGCTCTCGAGCTGGTCAACCACTTCTTTCAGGTCGACCTGCACGCTGTTCTTCTTGGGGCACACATACACGTGTCCCTTATCATTGATGCCAAAGTAGTTGACACCCCAACCCTTTATGTTGTAGAGTTCTTCCGAGTCTTCAATACGCCACTTTTTCATAATTCATAATTCATAATGCATAATTCACAATTAGGCTGCGCTTGGATAATTCACAATGCATAATTCATTTTGGCCAATTCATAATTAAGTTCTTCGCACGCTTCTTTCACTGCGCAGCCTAATTATGAATTGTGAATTATGAATTATGCATTGATCTTGAGCGTTTCCTTCAGCAGTTTCACGCTAGTCTTGATCTTGTCGTAGTTGTCCAGAAGGCTGACGTCGAGCGTGTATTTTGCTTTCTTGTAGAAAGGTTCTCTTTTCTGGAGCGACTCCTTGATGTACTGCAGCAGTTCCTCGTCCGATTTCCCCTTGATGAGTGGGCGTTCTATCTTACCCATCTTCAGGTGCATGGCCAGAACCTCGGGGCGTGCCTGCAGATAGACGGTGTCGGCCAGCGAGTTCATATACTCCATGTTGTCGAAGAAGCAGGGAGTGCCACCTCCGCAACTCAGCACCACGTCCTCGAACTCTGCCACTTCGTGCAGCATGTTGCGTTCTATTTCGCGGAAGCCCTCTTCGCCGTCTTTTGCGAAGATGTCGGCCACGCGGGTGTGGTATCGCATCTCGATGTACCAGTCCAGGTCGTAGAACTGCAGACCCAGATTCATGGCAAGCTGGCGGCCTACGGTAGTCTTACCGGCTCCCATGTAGCCCAATAGGATGATTCTTTTCATAGATACCAGACCCCCTAACTCCTAGAAAGAGGAGAAACACCTATGAAAGTGTTGCGAGGGTATGTTTATGATTTTTGTTCTTAATATATATTTCTCTCTCCCCTTTAGGGGATGAAGGGATTATTTCTTGGCAAAACGACCACGGCTGGTGGGCTTGCTGTCCTGTGCCTCGACGATGGTCAGACACTGCTCGTAGGTCAGTGTGGCAATCTCGGCCTGCTGGGTCTTGTTCAGGTGGTAGTTCTTGCCCTTGTACAGCAGGTATGCACCAAATCGGCCACGCATAATCTCCATCTCGCTGTCCTCGTCAAAGACGCGCAGATGCTTCTCGGCATCCTCCTTGCGCTTCTGGTTGATGAGGTCGACAGCCTCGTTGAGGGTGATGGTCATGGGGTCGATGTTCTTGGGCAGAGATACGTACTTGCCCTGGTGCAGCACGTAGGGACCGTACTTGCCGGCACCGATGCTTACCATGCCGCCTTCGAAGTCGCCCAGTTCGCGAGGCAGACGGAATAATTCGAGTGCCTCCTCCAGGGTGATGGTCTCCAGACTCTGGTTCTTCTTGAGCTGTGCGAAGCGAGGCTTCTCAACGTCCTCGGCCACACCAATCTGCACTACAGGACCGAAGCGTCCGATCTTCACGCTCACCTGCTTTCCGCTGGTGGGGTCATTACCCAATACGCGTTCGCCTACACGATGCTCGCTCTTGATATTGTTGGTCTTCTCTACGAGGGGGTTGAATCTCTTGTAGAATGTCTTGATTACACTCTCCCACATCTTCTTGCCTTCGGCAATCTCGTCGAAGTTCTTCTCCACGTCGGCAGTGAAGTTGTAATCCATGATTTCGGGGAAGTACTCCAGCAGGAAGTCGTTCACCACCGTGCCAGTGTCGGTAGGCAGCAGTTTGCCGCGCTCGGCACCGATGACAACCTTGTTGGTGGTGTGCTTAATCTCGCCGCCAGCCAGTGTGAACACCTCGCTGTCAAACTGCTCTCCGGGCTTGTCGCCTTTCTGCACGTATTCGCGCTGCTGTATGGTGGTGATGGTGCTGGCGTAGGTACTGGGTCGGCCGATGCCCAACTCCTCCAGCTTGTGTACCAGGCTGGCCTCGTTGTAGCGTGTGGGGCGCTGTGCATAACGTCCGGTGGCCGTTATCTCCTTGGCAGTGAGTGTCTGTCCGGGAGTGAGAGGAGGCAGTATGCCGCTTTCGTTCTCGTCGTTGTCCTCGGTCGTCTCGCGATATACACGGCGGTAACCGTCAAACTTCACTACCTCGCCGTTGGCTGTGAAGGTTTCCTCGCAACCGTCTATCTGTATGGTTACGGTGGTCTTCTCTATCTCAGCGTCGGCCATCTGGCTGGCGATGGTACGCTTCCAGATGAGGTCGTAGAGGCGGCGCTCCTGTGGGGTGGCCTCAATCTCGGCATTCTCCATATAGGTGGGACGGATAGCCTCGTGAGCCTCCTGTGCGCCCTTGGCCGATGTCTGGTAGTTGCGTGTCTTCACATACTCCTTGCCCATGGTCTCGCTGATGACCTTCTTGCTGGCACCGAGACAAAGTGATGAGAGGTTTACGCTGTCGGTACGCATGTAGGTGATGCGTCCGCTCTCGTACAGTCGCTGTGCCAGACTCATGGTCTGTGCCACCGAGAAGCCCAGTTTGTGAGCAGCCTCCTGCTGCAGTGTACTGGTTGTGAAGGGAGGGAAGGGGCTGCGCTTGAGGGGCTTGGTAGTGATGTCGGTGATGCTGAACTGACTGTTCTTGCACTGCTCCAGGAAGGCCTTTGCCTCTTCCTGAGTGTTGAAACGGCGGTTCAGTTCAGCCTTTACCTCTTCGCTCTTGCCAGGGATGGTGAAGACGGCGGTGACGCGATAGTACGACTCGCCCTGGAAGCTGTTCACCTCACGCTCCTTCTCTACGATGAGGCGTACGGCCACACTCTGCACACGTCCGGCCGAGAGGGCTGGCTTCACCTTGCGCCACAACAGCGGAGAGAGCTTGAAGCCCACGATGCGATCCAGCACACGGCGTGCCTGCTGTGCATTGACCAGGTTGAGGTCGATGGTGCGTGGGTGCTGTATAGCCTCCAGGATAGCGTTCTTGGTGATTTCGTGGAATACGATACGCTTTGTCGTCTCGGGGTTCAGTCCGAGTACCTCGCTCAGATGCCAGCTGATAGCTTCTCCCTCGCGGTCCTCATCGGATGCCAGCCACACGGTGGTCGACTCCTCTGCTCTCTTGCGCAGTTCTGCTACTAGTTTGGCCTTGTCGGCAGGTATCTCGTATTGGGGCTCGAAAGTCTTCTCGTCGATGCTGAAACTCTTCTTCTTCAGGTCGCGGATATGTCCGTAGCTCGACATGACGCGGTAGTCATCTCCCAGAAACTTTTCTATTGTTTTGGCCTTTGCGGGGCTCTCTACAATCACCAGATTTTCTTTCATCTTTTCGTCTCACTTTTTGTTTTGCGGCTGCAAAGGTAGACAAAATTTTAATAATACACCTTATATATTAAGTATTTTTTGCAAATTTTCTACTCCTTGGGCTATAGACCTAAGTCCGAAGTCCTTGTTTTTCAGTTCCGAGAGTGGTATCCATTGCGCTTCAGTGGCATCGTCCATGGCCACGACATTACCTCCTTCCTCCACCTCGCACAGGAAGAAGGCATCGACGGTGTGAACCACCAGTCCGCTATACGGGTACGTGTTGGGTATTGAAAATAGGAACTGCGTGCGCACTACGCGTAAGCCCGTCTCCTCCATCACCTCGCGTGCCACGCCCTCCTCGCTCGTTTCGTGGCAGTCGCAGAATCCGCCAGGCAGGTCCAGTGTGCCTTTGGCGGGGTCTTTGGCACGTCGCACGCACAGCACTTCCTTCCGGCTGTTCATTATCACCGCCACTGTAGCAGCACTGGGGTTGAAGTAATAAACGAATCCGCACGCCTCACAGCGTTTCGATTTCTCGTCGTTCACGACAAAACGCTCCGACCCGCATCTGGGGCAGAAACGGAATAGTTGCAGTGGATGTTCGCTCATATTCTGTGTTCTTTTTGCTCAATCTAGTTTACAAACGTACGAAAAACATTCATCTTTTACAATTTTTAAAACGTCTTTTTTGTTTTATCCATGCATTTCTCCTATCTTTGTCTTTGCAGTCTCGATTTTTAGCTCTCAAACAGAACTCATAACTCTTGACTTATATCTTATGTATCGAACTTTTAACTCTCAACTTTTAACTCTTAACTCTTAACTTCCCAATGATAGATTGGTTCAACCTGCTCGATCCCACGCTCCGCATCTTTTGGGGCATAGCTATTTTCTCGTCTGTAATCTTCGTCATCCAGACAGTCCTCTCCTTTATGGGGATGGGCGATCACGACCTTGATTCTGGTGTCGATGCCGATGCCGGCGGCGACGCATCCGACGATGCCGGTGCCGTGCATCTCCTCTCGTTTCGCAACATCATCTACTTCCTGTTCGGTATGGGCTGGGCGGGAGTCAGTCTGTGGCACACCATCGAGAACCGCATTCTGCTTGTCGTCATCTCCCTTCTTGTGGGTTGCCTCTTCGTGGCCATCTTTATCGCCATCTTCCGTGCCATGATGAAGTTGCAGCACAATGGCGCCTTCGACATCAATGATGCTGTGGGCAAGACCGTCGATGTCTATCTGCGCATCCCTCCACAACGTCAGGGACAAGGCAAGGTGCAGGTCAGCTTCAATGGCTCTGTTCAGGAACTCGACGCACAGACCGATAGCGAGACGATGATTCCCACTGGTGCCAAGGTACAGGTTGTCGAGGTGCTGAACAAGAAGATACTCATTGTCCATCCGCTAGGGTAATCCGCAAAATCACAAATCGTATAATCCATAAAACCGAATAACCGCAAAACCGAATAACCGCAAAACCATAAAACCAAATAAAAAATCAGTATTATGTTAAATCTTGAAAATCCATTAACCCTTATTGTGGCTGGCGCCGTACTGGTGCTTGCCATCATTATCTTCTTGGCCAATCGTTACCGCAAGTGTCCGGCCGACAAGATTCTTGTCATCTATGGTTCGGGCAGCGGAGCTAAGCGTTCTGCCAACTGTGTGCATGGTGGTGGAGCCTTTGTGTGGCCCGTCATCCAGGACTATGCCTACATGTCGCTGACCCCCATTGGCATCGATGCCAACCTCACCAACGCCTTGTCACGTCAGAACATCCGTGTCGATGTGCCTTGCCGCTTCACCGTGGGTATCAGCACAGATCCCGAATATATGTCGGCTGCAGCCGAGCGTCTGTTGGGACAGAACGCCACCCAGATTCAGGAGATGGCACGCGATATCCTCTTCGGACAGCTGCGTCTCGTCATCGCCACCATGTCTATCGAGGAGTTGAACAGCGACCGTGACAAGTTCCTCGAGGCTATCACTGCCAATGTCGAGGTCGAGCTGAAGAAGATTGGTCTGAAGCTTATCAACGTCAATGTTACCGATATCAAGGACGAGAGCGGCTACATCGAGGCTCTCGGTCAGGAGGCTGCCGCCAAGGCTATCAACGAGGCCAAGGTGCGTGTGGCTGAGCAGGAGAAGCTTGGTGAGATTGGTAAGGCTGATGCCGTGCGCGAGACCCGTATCCGTACTGCCGAGGCCAATGCCGCTGCCGTGAAGGGTGAGAACGAAGCCAAGGTGGCCATTGCCAACTCCGATGCTACCCGTCGTGAGGCCGAGGCCGAGGCACAGCGCAAGGCTACGGCTGCCGAGAAGGTGGCGCAGGCACAGGCCCTCGAGGAGGCTTACGCTGCCGAGCAGAAGGCCGAGAACGCACGTGCCGATCGTGAGCGCTCAACACAGACCGCCAACGTCATCGTAGCACAGGAGATCGAGAAGCGCCGTCTGGTCATCGCTGCCGAGGCTGAGGCTGAGCGCAAGCGTGTCAATGCCAAGGGTGAGGCTGATGCCATCTTCGCCAAGATGGAGGCCGAGGCAAAGGGTTTGTTCGAGATCCTTACCAAGCAGGCTGACGGTTACGACAAGATGATCAAGGCTGCCGGAGGCGATGCCACCAAGGCATACACACTGCTGCTGCTCGAGAAGTTGCCCGAACTGGTCAAGACACAGGTCGAGGCCGTCAAGGGCATCAACATCGACAAGGTCACCGTTTGGGACAATGGTGGTGGCGGCGAAGGCAAAGGCTCTACCGCCAACTTCCTCTCAGGTCTTATGAAGAGCGTACCTCCCCTTGGCGAACTCTTCGACCAGGCTGGCATGTCGCTGCCCGAGTATCTGGGCAAGAAGAAGGATGTTGAGGTACCTGCCGAGGCCGATGCCGAGGTCAGCGAAGAGTAATCAATCCGTATGTCAATGCACCGCAATGACAAATGCCGAACGGCCGATAGTCAGCGGTAAAACGTAAAAATCAGAGGTTTTCTGCAAAAAAGTTCCAAAATATTTGGCTGTTTCGCAGAAAACCTCTACCTTTGCACCCGCAAACAAGCCCAGATGGCGGAATCGGTAGACGCGCTGGTCTCAAACACCAGTGGGGCAACCCGTGCCGGTTCGACCCCGGCTCTGGGTACTTAGGGAATCTGCAAGTAGTTGAAATACAGCACTTGCAGATTTCTCTTTTTTGTAAAATACTCATATTTGGACACGTTTAGTCACTGCTGTTCTTCTTGGTGTATGGCTTGCTACCAATTCCCATCTTGGCTTTATGGGAAATCCTTGGTCATCATAAGTGAAAAGTTCTTTCCCCTTCTTTCTTGCTTCTTTTTCTCTGATGAGTTCTTTCTTGTTGAGTTTGGTTCTTTCCATTACGGCAAAACTTGGCGTACTCTCTGACAGCCTATGGCAAATATTCTTGATATACCGATTCAACACCACGTCATTCAATTGAGGAACATTATAGTCATACTTCTTCAATAGGATTTCCAACTTGGAATCAAGGATAGGTATTACAACTGCTGCTTTTGTTTTGACTTGTACTGCATCTCCTTGGTGAATGCTTCACCATCAAAATCAACAGCAATGAATGAGAGGATGGAGGTAGAGATTATGGCTCCAGATGATGTTATTATCAACCACGATTACCGAGAAGTTATGGATGCCGTAGGAAGCAAGATAGAACAAATCTGTGGATGGGATTTCAATATTCTTATGAAGTATATTGGTCAAGAATATCAGATAGAAATTGTCGATGAAGAAGATTTGGTGATGTGGGTTCATCAACAAGTACAGGAATATTTCAAGGCAGATGTAGAGATAAGTGGAGAAGTTGGCTGCATCAAGGATGGCAAGGAGTCTGAGTTTGCCATTGCCCTTCAGCAGTTAGACTTTGGAATGTGCGTTGAGAAACTAATTCGAAAATTAAAGGGGTTAGAGGAAAATGATGAGAAATATCCTCCGAACTATTTCAAGAAGATGGCTGACCTTATGGATGAGTATATAAGGAATGATAAAGAATAATTGAAGGGAGCAGAATAGTTCTGGATCCTGCACAAAAAAAATCGAAATGGGGATTGATGTTTGATGGCATCAGTCCCCATTTATTCTTTTTGGGGAATAAGGTGCGGCTGTACGATTATCAGCAAAAAAAATGATGTTTCAAGCATTTCTTTTGGTTATTTGAGAGAATAATTATAAATTTGCGGTGTCCATTGGCCCAAGCGTGGGAAAACCGGTGGGCGATGGGGGCTTTGCGTCCCATGAAATCTTAATAGGAAAGGACGTTTACAAACGTTATCTTCGACGTGCAAATCTGGTAAATTTAACATGTCAGTGAAGGTATCGCAGCGAGACGTCCACGTTGGGTGTATTATATCCTTTCGTCTGAGACGAAGGGACTATGATATCATCTGGGCGTGGGCTAATGGGCTGCTTATCCTCTGACAAGGCAGTTACCAGAGCCAGCACGTGGGATAAGCAAGTACAGCACCCACGTCTTTTTCATATCTAAACAAAAAGCAATTACTAACTGCTGAATCAGGGGAGCTATAGGCAAGAAAATTTATTATGCCTATGGAATCAGGTAATAAGAAATTTTACACAACAGTGGATTGTGTGGCAGAAGGGTGTAAACTCAATTATGAGATATCATTATGGGAATTATCTTCTAATGAGGAAATCATTGCCAATAGAGTTGCAACAAGAATCTTCTCCATTTCTTTTCCTCAAGAGACTTCTGAAATAACTCAAAGTGAAAAGGAAATGTACCTCTATATTTATCTGCGAATAATGAAAACTCCTCCAATAGAGAGTACTCCTGAATTCTTTAAAGATGATTCAAATTGGAAGCCCCTTGTATCAAAATTAGAATATCGTTATCATTAAAATAATATGGTTACTGTTGTTTATACGGAGAACGACCCCAATCTTATTGGCTTTAGCGCACATATTTCATATGAAATGGTTTCTGATGGTTTTGTCTTTCCAATAGCAATTGATAGTATTCAAACGGAATTGATAAAGACTGGCCGCCATTGGGACTCTAAAACCTTCTTAATAAACGAAAGTTCCAATCCTGTTACTTTGTTTCACTGGAGAGTAATCCAATCAAATATTAAATAATGATTTTTATTCAATTATGAAAAGAACATTACTTTCTTTAATGCTCCTTGTAGCATCGCTTGTGTCATTCGCTCATGACTTTGAGGTGGATGGAATCTATTACAACGTCCTTTCTAAGGATGATTTGACGTGTGAGGTAACCTCTGGTGACAATAAGTACACAGGTTCGGTCGTTATTCCCGAACAAGTGTCTTACGCTGGAGAAGTCTTTAGCGTGACGAGCATTGGAAACTCTGCCTTCAAGGATTGCTCTGGCCTAACGAGCATCACTATCCCCAATAGCGTGACGAGCATAGGAAACTACGCCTTCTATGAATGCTCTGGCATAACAAGCATCACTATTCCTAATAGCGTGACGAACATTGGAGAATCTGCCTTCTATCGTTGCTCTGGCCTAACGAACATCACCATCCCCAATAGTGTGACAAGCATTGGAAACTATGCCTTCAAAGATTGCTCAGGCCTCTCCTCCGTCACTATATCATGTAAAGATGAGAACGATTTTAGTAACTATGTTCAGAGAACAGATATCTACAAGATATTCCATACTGATGGACTTGGAGGGAAAAAACATGCTATAGTTATCGGAGGAACGGAACGCACGAACATCACCATCCCCAACAGTGTGACGAGTATTGGAAGCTATGCTTTCGAGGATTGTTCTTCCCTCACCTCTGTCACCATCCCCAACAGCGTGACGACCATTAGAAACGATGCTTTCTATGGGTGTTCTTCCCTCACCTCCATCACTATCCCCAATAGCGTGACGAGCATTGGATCCTGGGCCTTCAGGTATTGTTCTTCCCTCACTTCTATCACCATTCCTAACAGTGTGAAGAGTATTGGAATTGGTGCTTTCTATAATTGTTCTTCCCTCACCTCTGTCACCATTCCTAACAGTGTGACGAGTATTGGAGACTATGCCTTTGAGTATTGTTCTTCAAAACTTCAGACCTATATTGAATTGAAGGACATAGCGACTTGGTGTAATAATTCTATAAACGAAAATCTAGCTGGAGAAAGACATTTATTGTTAGGAGGAGAGGAACTCACTTCTCTTACCATCCCCAACAGTGTGACGAGCATTGGAAACTATGCTTTCAGAGATTGTTCTTCCCTCACTTCTGTCACTATCCCCAATAGCGTGACGAGCATTGGAAGTAGTGCTTTCTATGGTTGTTCTTCCCTCACCTCTGTCACTATCCCCAACAGTGTGACGAGCATTGGAGACTATGCCTTTGAGTATTGTTCTTCCCTCACCTCTGTTACTATCCCCAATAGCGTGACGAGCATTGGAGACAAAGCCTTCGAAGGTTGCTCAAGCCTCTCCTCTGTCACTATATCATGTAAAGACGAGAGCGATTTTAGCAACTATGTTCAGAGAACAGATATCTACAAGATATTCCATTATTATGGACTTAGAGGGAAAAAACATGCTATAACTATCGGTGGAAAGGAACAGACAAACATCACTATCCCCAACAGTGTGAAGATTATTGGAGAAGATGCTTTCTGCCAATGTTCTTCCCTCTCCTCTGTCACCATCCCTGGCAGTGTGACCAGCATTGGGAACTATGCTTTCCAGTCTTGCTCTGAACTCACCTCCATTGCCATTCCTAATGGCGTGACGAGTATCGGAAACAATGCATTCCTGTATTGTCGCAACCTAGAAAAAGTATATAATGCTTCAAAGTTAGATATCCAAAAAGGTTCCACCTCTAATGGCTATGTTGCATATTACGCGGATGTAGTGTATAAAGGTGAAAGGGTACAAGACGGCGATTTTGCATATTTTATCAACGGCGGCAAGAAGTATGTAACTGAATACCTCGGAAGTGATAATGTTATCATCATTCCACAAGTTGATGGCATAGCAGACTATGCGTTCCAGTATTGCTCCGGCTTGAACTCGGTGACTATTCCTAACTCTATGGCGAGTGTTGGTGATAAGGCATTCCGTGGTTGCTCTGGCTTGAACTCGGTGACTATTCCTAACTCTATGGCGAGTGTTGGTAATGATGCATTTAGCGGTTGCCCGATAGAAGTCGCTAATGTGAATGCAGAGGCTGCATGCTCCAAGGATGTCTTAGGCACTAAACTTAAGATGCTGGTTATTGGTGATGATGTCCAGTCAATTGCTGGGTCAGCCTTCAGTGGTTGCTCCTCTCTGAAGGAACTGAGTCTCGGCAAAAATGTCAAGACGATTGGACAATCAGCATTCAGCGGTTGTGCCGCCCTGACGAATCTAACAATCAGCGAGAACGTGGAGACACTTGGCGATAATTGCTTTAATGGTTGCACCTCTCTGAAGGAACTGAGTCTCGGCAAAAATGTTAAGACGATTGGCCAATCTGCATTTGCTGGCTGTGCCCCTCTGGAGAATCTAACTATCGGCGAGAATGTGGAGACACTTGGCGATAACTGCTTCGATGGTTGTTCTGCCTTAAAGGAAGTTATTCTGGGTAAGAGCCTGCGCAGCATAGGAAGCGGTGCATTTGGCGGTGCTGACAGAATAGAAAACATCTACTCCCTGAATCCCGTTCCTCCAACGTGCGCCGGTGAGTCTGCGTTCCACGAATACGCGTATAAGTCTGCTGTGGTGTATGTTCCCAACGAACGTAATGCGATTGCACGCTACAAGGCGGATGCCGTTTGGAGTAAGTTCTTCGAGATTTACGAGAAGGATATGACCAACGTGGGCGTTGTGATTCCTGAATATACCATCACAACTTCCCCTGAAGGTTACGCTACCTTCTACAGCTCGGAGGCTGCCTACGCCCTACCCAATGGATTGTCCGCACAAGTAGTTACTGCTTGCAGCAAGAACAAACTGACCTACAAGACCATTGCAGACGGATCGGTATCGGGTATCATCCCGAAGGGAACGGCTGTGATGCTGGTGAGCGAAGCGAAGAAAGCCGGAACGTTCAAGTTGACTCCCGCAGAGACTGCGACAAGCTACACCGGAACGAACCTCCTGCACGGAAGCGACGAGGCAACTACCACTACGGCCAGCGGTACAAACTACTACTACAAACTGACCTACGGCGAGGGTGCAGAGAGCGAAATCTTCGGTTGGTACTGGGGCGCAGAGGAAGGTGCCGCCTTCCAGATTGATGGCAACAAGGCTTGGCTGGCATTGCCCAAGTCATTGGTAACACGTAGTGGATTCGCTCTGGATGAAGAGACCGCCATCGAGGAAGTGATAACTGAGAAGGCCGCTGTCTATTACGACCTACAGGGTCGTCGCATCGGCACGCCCACCGCATCGGGCATCTACATTGTGAACGGAAAGAAAGTAATGATCAAGAAATAAGGTAAGACAATGAAAAAGTTCAAATTATATTTATTAGCTCTTGTGGGATGTATGTTGTTGATAGCTTGTGGAAGTGACGATCCAGAAGAAATCATCCCAGGTGGGACAGGAAAAGAGTATACTGAGACATACGACGTCCCTACAGATGGCTGTAACGCCACCTATGTACTGAAGAAACTGAACGCAAGAATTACGTCAGTTAGCGCCACCACGGACTGGCTGACAGTAAGCGCCCAGAGTTACTCTTCCGGTTCACCAAGCATAAAGATAATAGCACAGGCGAATGCTAGCAAGGATGAGCGAAAGTGTGCAGTGATTATCAAAGCAGAGAATGGTGACAAACTGACTCTCACACTAGTACAGGCAGGAACTTCAGGCGGAGGCAACGGTTCTGGCGGTGACAACGGAGAGAATGATACAACGTCATCTGACATAGATGATATCCACAATGGAACGTCAAGCAATCCTGCTTATGCGAAGAAGAAGTAGAGTGTGAAATTTCGACACCGACTTCTCAACGCAATAAAACAATTGATGCCCAGTCTGCAATTTGGTAGGCTGGGCATAGTTTATTGTGTCGCATTTTTAATGCTTTCCATTTGTTCCTTCCCCATCGGTTCAAAAGACTCAAAGAGAGAAAAGTCCCGATTATTCCCCTTGGTTCAGCAAATCTGTCAAAGTTAAATGACCTAGTTTTTTGGTGAACCAATAAATCCACATCCCATATATGAAAACAGCAGTCATATTCTCACGTGTGTCATCAGAAGGTGATAGACAATCAACCACAAGACAGATAGAAGACCTCAAGAAATTTGCTGATGCCAACTCTATGTCAGTAACTCCATCGTGAGTTGGCAAGTGGCAAAGGCTTTGCCGATATCGTTCTTATACCACGTAAGAATGTTGATGGCCCTGCCGTCGTACTTGAACTTAAGGTGAACAAGGACGCCGACACAGCCATCTCGCAGATTCATCGAAAGCAATATACAGGCAGGGTATCCGAATATACCGGTAATGTTCTTCTTGTAGGCATCAATTATGATAAGCAGAGCAAGACGCACACTTGCAAGATAGAACGGATGCAGAAAGTGTAATCTGCATTGTTTAGTTAATAAAAACCAAAATCCATACCTAACAAAGTTTGAAAACCACATGCACTACTTGCACTAACCTTGTAACGCGCAGAATGACATCGCGTTACAAGGTGCATGAGTCTTGCACTGGTCTTGCACTAGTGGTCTGTAAAGTCTAAAAGTTGACAATAGGATATAGATGCTTTAGCTTGATTCTGGCATCGTCTGTCGTGAACTGCCAGTCCACTCCCTTCTGC
>JAGHUS010000060.1 GCA_018064685.1 Bacteroidales bacterium
TTAGGGACACCACGTCTAAAGTTTAGTGACGTGCCAAATCTGTGACAAGAATACGGTAAAACTTGATAAAAGTCCGAAAATCCAACAAAATTTAACAAAACAAGAAATCCGTGCAACTCATTGAGCTACACGGATTTCCTTATATATTCTTATTTTTGTTTATCGATTCTTATGGCGATTTACTTCACCTCCTCGAAGTCGGCATCCTGAACATCTTCGCCAGCGTTGTGCTGGGGACCTGACTGCTGACCGCCAAAGCCTGCACCGTTCATGTCGGGACCTGCCTGTGCACCGGGCTGCTGACCAGCGGCATACATCTTCTGGCTGGCTGCCTGCATCACGTTGTTCAGTTCGGCTGTAGCTGCATCGATGGCTGCGAGGTCTTCTGCCTTGTGGGCATCCTTGAGCTTCTGGATGGCAGCCTCGATGGCGGGCTTGTCCTCAGCGGGAACCTTGTCGCCATTCTCCTTCATGAAGTTCTCGGTAGAGAAGATCATTGAGTCGGCCTGATTGAGCTTGTCGATCTTCTCGCGCTCCTTCTTGTCGGCATCTGCATTAGCCTCTGCCTCTGCCTTCATGCGCTCGATCTCCTCCTTGCTGAGTGAGCTGCTAGCCTCGATGCGGATGGCCTGCTGCTTGCCGGTAGCCTTGTCGACAGCGGTGACGTTGAGGATACCGTTGGCGTCGATGTCGAATGTTACCTCAATCTGAGGTACACCACGGCGTGCGGGGGCAATGCCTTCGAGGTTGAACTGACCTACGCTCTTGTTCTGAGCTGCCATGGGACGCTCGCCCTGCAGAACGTGGATGGTAACGGCTGTCTGGTTGTCGGCTGCTGTTGAGAACACCTGGCTCTTCTTGCAAGGGATGGTTGAGTTGGCCTCGATGAGGGGAGTCATGACGCCACCGAGGGTCTCGATACCCATGGTGAGGGGAGTGACGTCGAGCAGGATGATGTCGTTAAGACCACCTTCCTCCTTGTTGAGGACGGCACCCTGGATGGCAGCACCTACAGCTACTACCTCGTCGGGGTTGACGCCCTTGCTGGGAACCTTGCCGAAGAAGTCCTCGACGAGCTTCTGGATGGCGGGGATACGGCTTGAACCACCTACGAGGATTACCTCGTCAATGTCGCTGTTTGAGCAGCCTGCATCGCGCATTGCGTTCTGGCAGGGAATCTTACAAGCCTGGATGAGGCCATCGGCCAACTGCTCGAACTTGGCACGTGTCAAGGTCTTGACAAGGTGCTTGGGCACACCGCCCACAGCGGTGATATAGGGCAGGTTGATCTCGCTGCTTGTGGTGCTTGAGAGCTCAATCTTAGCCTTCTCGGCAGCCTCCTTCAGTCGCTGGAGTGCCATGGGATCCTGCTTCAGATCGATGCCTTCCTCGGCCTTGAACTCGTTGGCCAGCCAGTCGATGATGACCTGGTCGAAGTCGTCACCACCCAGGTGGGTATCACCATTGGTAGAGAGCACCTCGAACACACCGCCACCAAACTCGAGGATAGAGATATCGAATGTACCACCACCGAGGTCGAATACTGCAACCTTCATGTCCTTGCCAGCTTTCTCAACACCATATGCCAAAGCAGCAGCAGTGGGCTCGTTGACGATACGCTTCACCTCGAGACCTGCAATCTGACCTGCCTCCTTGGTAGCCTGACGCTGTGAGTCGGAGAAGTATGCGGGCACGGTGATGACAGCCTCGGTGACTTCCTGTCCGAGATAGTCCTCGGCAGTCTTCTTCATCTTCTGCAGCACCATGGCGCTGATCTCCTGTGGGGTGTAGAGACGGCCATCGATGTCAACACGAGGAGTGTTGTTGTCGCCACGTGCAACGGTATAGGGCACGCGGGTAATCTCCTTCTGAACCTGGTCGAACGACTCACCCATGAAGCGCTTGATAGAGAAGACGGTCTTCTTGGGGTTGGTGATGGCCTGGCGCTTTGCGGGATCGCCTACCTTGCGCTCGCCACCTTCGACGAATGCCACAACTGAGGGAGTGGTGCGCTTACCCTCGCTGTTGGTGATAACTACGGGCTCACCGCCCTCGTAAACGGATACACAACTGTTGGTAGTACCCAAGTCAATTCCAATAATCTTTCCCATAATAGTATTTTTTTAGTTGTTTATTTTATATATAATGTGTGAATGCATGGCGTTTTTTTGGGGGCCTTTGTTGCACTTCACATTGTTATTCTCTGCTTACTTATTAAACAAAGCACGTGCCAAAAGGACATTTTGGCGCAAAAAAATGTATTTTCTGCAAAAAAGGCAGAAAAAATGGCATGTTTAGATTAAAAAACTGCCATTGCGCGGACGATTTCTATTTATTTTGACTAACTTTGCCATGAAAATAGTCAGTAATACTAAACGCAATTATGGTTTGCGTATCAGAATAGGACAAACAAAACATTTTATCAGTATGACAAACAAAACTTTTTTTTCTGCCCTTTGCTTAAGTTTGGCATTTGGTTTTGTACAAGAGACAAAGGCACAGAATGATTATTTCGTTACTACCGATGTGAAGGTGGTTGCTGGCGATAGTGTTTCGGCTGCTGTGGCCGACATGACTCCCGAGCAGCGTTTTCTGAATGATAATTTCCCTTACCGTTCGCTCTGCGATTGGGCCGAGGGCATGCGTTTCATGGTATTGCCTGGTGAGAGAGATGCATTCCTGAATATTTTTGCAGATGCAGAGACCCAACAGGATGTGCCGACAGGTGAACTGAAGAAGCATATTGTGGTGTATAAGGGTCATGAGATTACCGACCGCGGATGGATTCGTTTGCATTTCGAGGTTTTCGATACCCACCGACGCATTTATCATGAGGTGCGCAATTTCAGTTTCAGTGACTATTGTCAGAAGAATGCTGGTGGTGGTGTGCCCGCACTAGCATATCTGGACGAGGTGGACAAGGCCAAGGAACTGATGATGGGCAAGACCTACTACTCGGCTCATGAGGTATTCTACAAGGACGACCGTTCTTCGCAGAAGGGTTATCGTGAGCATCCTCTGCCTATCGACACCAAGCTGACGGTTACGGCTGTGGGTGTTGGTACGCGCGAGTATCCAGTAAAGATTGTCGTGACTGACCCCAGCGGACAGAAGTATTTCCAGCTGTGTGCTTTGAGCCACACCAATAGTGGCATGAACGATAACGAGTTCATTGCCGGTAACGAGCAGCATCTGTTCGACAAGTCGTTTGCCTTCAAGATGAAGTATGCCACACAGAAAGACCGCACAAAGGCTGATCCCACAAAGGACTTCTCAGCATTGCCCAAGACAGGCCCTACCAGTCCTACCAACACACGTTATGTGAATTATGCAGGTTTGGTAAGTGGTTTGGCCGAAAAGGGACAGACAAAGGATATGATAAGCATGTCGAAGGGGCAGCCTGACAAGAAGTGGACCACAAGGAATGGCAGTGTTGTGTGGTGGTATGCCGATGGTACCGAGATAACCTTCAGCAAGAAGGGCATCGTGACAAAGGTGGCACAATCGTCAAATCCTTCTGGCAAGTAAACTCTTTTGCGGTTATATGGCTATTGCGGTTTTATGGTCGCTTCGCTTTTCGGATGTTTCCAATTAAGCACAACCTTACTACTTAGTAACCTTAAAACCTCATAACCTTACAACCAATAAAATATGGGGGACTATCACAATGGATAGTCCCCCATATTTATGTCTTTTGTATGGTGTTTAATCCTCGGTAGGAGCCACAGCCTCTGCGGGCACTCCCTTCAGTGCTTCTGCAACCTTTTGTGCAATCTCTTCGCACAACTCAGGATTGTCGCCCAGCAGTCGCTTCAATGCGTCGCGACCTTGGCACAAGCGCGAGTTGTCGTAGCTGAACCATGAGCCAGCCTTCTGGATGACCTTTGTCTCAACGCCCAGATCGGCTATCTCGCCCACACGGCTGATGCCTTCGCCAAAGCTGATCTCGAATTCTGCCTTGCGGAATGGAGGTGCAACTTTGTTCTTGACAATCTTTACACGTACCTGGTTGCCGATGGGTGTGTCGCCATCCTTCAAGGTCGACACCTTGCGAATGTCGAGACGTACGCTGGAGTAGAACTTCAGGGCGTTACCACCGGTTGTTGTTTCGGGATTGCCAAACATTACACCAATCTTCTCGCGCAACTGGTTGATGAAGATACAGGTGGTTTTTGTCTTGCTGATGGTAGAGGTGAGCTTGCGGAGTGCCTGACTCATGAGTCGTGCCTGAAGGCCGACTTTGTTGTCGCCCATGTCGCCCTCGATTTCTGCCTTGGGTGTGAGGGCTGCTACCGAGTCGATGACGATGATGTCGATGGCCGAAGAGCGGATGAGTTGGTCGGCAATCTCGAGTGCCTGCTCACCGTTGTCGGGCTGGCTTATCCACAGGTTGTCGACATCAACGCCAAGCTTTTCGGCATAAAAGCGGTCGAAGGCGTGCTCGGCATCGATGAAGGCAGCAATGCCACCGGCCTTCTGTGCCTCGGCTATGGCATGGATGGCCAGAGTCGTCTTACCAGAGCTCTCGGGGCCGTAGATCTCGATGATACGGCCTTTGGGATATCCTCCGACGCCCAGAGCATGGTTGAGCGCGATGGAGCCGGTAGGGATGACCTCGACAGATTCGATCTTGTCATCGCCCAGTTTCATGATAGACCCCTTTCCGAAGTCCTTCTCGATCTTGCCCATGGCTTCCATCAAAGCCTTCATCTTCAATGATTTGGGGTCGAGATTTTCTGTATTTATTTCTTTCTTTGCCATAAAGACTGTTCCCCCGCCCTCCCGAGGGAGGGGCCGCATATCCTATGGGGGGTATATTGCGGTTGGTTTATAAATTTTAAATAAAAGAGTCCACTCTTTTACAACTCAAGATCACCGTCGTGGATCTCGTGCCAGGGCAGACCCTGCTTGTTGAGCTGCTCCATGAATGGGTCGGGATCGAATTCCTCGACATTATGTACACCGGGCATATTCCATAGGCCTTTCATGAACATCATGGCACCAATCATGGCGGGCACACCAGTGGTGTAGCTGACACCCTGCATGCCTGTCTCCTCGTAGGCTGCCTGATGCGAGCAGTTGTTATATACATAATAGGTGTGCTCCTTGCCATCGCGCAAGCCACGGATGCGGCAGCCGATGCTTGTCTCGCCCTCGTAGTTCTCGCCCAGATCCTGTGGGTTGGGCAGTACGGCCTTGAGGAACTGCAAGGGCACGATCTTGACTTTATGCATGATGCCATTCTCGTCGGGTGCGGTGTATTCAACCTCGTCAATGCGGTCCATTCCGATGTTCTGGATCACCTCGAGGTGCTTGAGGTAGGCTTCACCAAACGTCATCCAGAAGCGGGCGCGCTTGAGGGTGGGGAAGTTGATGACAAGACTCTCAATCTCCTCGTGGTGCAGCAGGTAGCTCTCGCGGGGACCTACGTTGGGATAGTTGAGTGGCTTGTGTATGGCCATTGGCTCTGTCACGATGTACTTGCCATCCTCCCAGTAGAGGCCTTCCTGCGTAATCTCGCGGAGGTTGATTTCGGGGTTGAAGTTGGTGGCAAATGCCTTGTGGTGGTTGCCTGCGTTGCAATCCACGATGTCGAGATAGTGCATCTCGTCGAAGTGATGCTTGGCTGCGTAAGCGGTGTAGATGGAGGTGACTCCGGGGTCGAAGCCGCATCCCAGGATAGCACAGAGGCCAGCCTTCTCGAAACGCTCGCGATAAGCCCACTGCCAGCTGTACTCGAAGTGAGGCTGGTCGTCATGATGAGGCAGGACGGCATCCTTGTATGCCTCGGCCGAGGGGAACTCGGGTTCGTAGTTGGCTGTGTCCAGATAGTTGCATCCTGCCTGCAGACAAGCCTCCATGATGGTCAGGTCCTGATAGGGTAGGGCAAGGTTCATGACGAGCAGAGGCTTGTAGTCGTTCATCAAGGCTACGAGCTGCTCCACACTGTCGGCGTCAACCTGTGCTGTTGTCACGTTTGTGCCATACTTCTCGTTCAGGATGGCAGCCAAAGCCTTACACTTACTCTCCGTACGAGAGGCTATCTTAATCTCGGTGAACACGTCCTTGTTCTGTGCCACCTTGTGTGCAGCTACTGTGGCTACGCCACCTGCACCAATAATCAATACTCTTCCCACGATACTTATATTTTAAAATTTAGAGTCAGGAATTAGGAATTAGGGCTATGAGCTATGCAAACCCAAGGCATCAAGCACGGTATATCCCAGTTGCCCGCACCCTACCCCTTCGAGGGGCTTAATCGTAAGCAACTTCACCTGCTGGTCGCTAGTGGCCTTACCCACCATGTCAGCAACAGTAGAAGCTTGCTCTGCATCGGGCACAATGACGAGGTTTTTCACCACACTGCTTGCCAACAGCAGTTCCACGCTCTGCACCAGCAAGGGATCACCCTCGTAGAGGTGCTCGTCTTGCACAACGCTCATCAGGAACTCGCCATGCTGCTCGTCGCGAAATGCCAGTCCATCCACTTCAGTCAAAAGTGACATGGGAACAAAGTGACGCAAGGCAGAATGTCCCTTCTCACAAACGAAGACCACCTGCGTTTCCGACTTGGATGTCAGCAAGACACCGCTCTCTATGGCTGCACTCACAATCCATTCTGCCAAATCCGCAGCAGGTATTTCCTGCCCCATCTCGGCCTTCAGTCCCACACGGAAATCACCCCCTACCCTGTCCAGATAGTTGGCATCGACAATCATGACGGTTTCCTTGAATTGCTTCTGTTCCATAATTGAAGGCAAAGATAAAGAAAAAAGTTCAATGTCGCAAAAAAGTAATACCTTTTTTAATTTATGCACGTATATTTTTACTTCAGCAACTCATCCAACGTAGTTATCGTTTCTGTTTGCGAAGGACGTGTCATATCGGCATTGACGAGTTTCCCTTCTGGGTCAACCAGCACGAAACGAGGTATGCCGTTGACATCTAACTCACGAAGGAAATCATGTTCAGGTCCCATCCAATATTGATTACCCGTCATCTTCACTGCCATGGCACGCCATTTCTCCTTATCCTTTGAGGCATCGGTAGAGAGACTCACGAAAGCAATGTTCTTACCCTTATAGCGTTCAATGAGTTTCTCCAGATGAGGAATCTCCTGACGGCAGGGATTGCACCATGTAGCCCAGATGTCGATATAGACATACTGACCGAGGAAGTCATCGAGTTTATGGATCTTCTTATCCGTATCCTGTGCAATGAAGCGGGGACATGGTTTACCGGGCGCACTCAGATCCTTCATATAGACGACCTTTTCGAACGCAGCAACCAGCGAGTCATCTGTCACATATGTATAATACAGGTTACGAAGTTCCTCAATGTCACGAATACCATAATACTGTATGTACTGAATGGCGGGCTGATGGATGACGTACTGACGCACGGTGTCATTCTCAATACTGTCAGCAGCCCACGCCATGATGCTAAGCGGACGATTGATGGGTTTGCTCTGATGATGTTGGAAATTGGTAGCAAGCTGATAGCATGCCTCAGTCATAAATTCCATGTATTGAGGCAGATGGCAAACGCGTCCATCCTCTACCATTGCCTCACGGATAGCGTGCAATAACGTATCGGTAGGCATATAGCCTACAGTTTGCGTCATGCCCTGATGGCCGACTGGATACATCAGCAGCAGATTACCGTATGAACTACGTATGCGGGTCTGCTCGTCGCGAACGAAGTCTGCATCCTCCTTCTCCAGCTTCCAAGCCTTGAGTATCTTTTGTGCCGCAGCTTCTTTCTGTTGCACCTTCTGCACGTAAGCACCCTCACCGAGCAGGTAGTCCTCATTCTCAAGGCCAGTCAACGTGATGGTCTGCTTATAACGCTCCACACGGCTTTGGGGCGAAGTCTGTGCAACCGCAGAAGTAGCAAAAAGAAACAGCAGGCCCACACCCAGCCCCTCCCTCATGCGTGCAAATACGCCTTGAAGGGGAGTAGAATGAACTACACGCTGAAAAGACGAGAACACTTTATTACTTTTTTGTTTTAAGCACTTTGTCATATTATACTTATTTTAGGTCGTGGAAGGGACTATATATCCCATTCACTGATTATCTCTCTATATATCACATCCTTGATGGGAGCAAAACCCGACAGCTTCTGCATGGGTTCCTGCCCCTTGAAGACTCCCTCTTGTGCCCATCCGTCATAGATGCGCAGGATGCCCACATCATCATTATTCACGGAACCGACGATCAAGTTATGCGAACGGGAAGCATTAACACCTTGTGTAAAGTGGTAGAACTTCAGGCACGACACGTATTCACCATCCGGCAACACAATATCAAGTTCTGCCGTGGGATTAGTCTGCGAAAGATTGACGCGATAAATCTTATTATCCACCGCATAGTACATCATGTTCTTCAGCGATGAGAAGGCAAAGCCTCTAGCCTTGGCAATGTCGGTACAAGCCGTCAGGTCTGCCTGCATGACAAGGGTGACGGTGTTGCCGTACTTCTCGTCGCGCAACCCCATCATGTCGCCCAAGGCAAGGCCGTAGACCATGGTCTTTGATGCCGACGACATCACAGCGTAAGTAGTGCCGACACCCATGTTCATGGGATCGTAGGTCGTATTCCCCATCCAGCGCAAGTCGTAGGTGCGATCGGGGATGCTGAATAAACTGTAGTTGCCAAACGGGAAACCATAGACGGTGTACATCGCCTTAAGGGAAACGTCAACCGGCGTAGTCACTCCCAACAGATCTGTATTGCTGAACATCTCTGCACATACCACAAAATTCTTGGTGTTCTGATTATAGAGCAGAAAGACAGGAATGAAATGAGGAGTCAGGAGGTCATATCCTACAAAGGGGGCGACGGCAAAGTTGTTGCTACGCTTTTTGTTGTACAGGCCATCGCCCATGATGTTGTTGCAGTAGTACACCCCACCTGCATTGTCCACAATCACCTTGCCCGGACCGTTGACAGCCACAAGGGCAGGCACTACGTTGCGGCTCGCCTCATCGCCCATCTCATAGCTGATGCGGTACTCTTCCTTCCATGCAAAGTCATTGGAAGAGAGGCGTGTCGTACCATCTTCGGTGACAAGGTAGAAGGGTGATTCCTGAATGCTATACTGATTGACGTATGATATGGAGAGAGGCCCATTCATGCTGCCCAAAGCAGGGGGAAGAATGTCAGTATAGAGTTTCTGCTTGATGTCGCTATACATATCCAATCGAGCACGCCCTGCATCATCGCACAACACCAGCCAACCAGCAGAGAAAGGCGTATTAACCTGAAGATCAGCCGTGGCACGATAGAAGAACCCACCCTCACGTTCTGTAATAGTATAAACCAAGGTATAGGCACCTGTTGGCAGCGTAACGTCGACATGCAAGTCGCGACTCGTAGCGAGTACCGTAGGGGCGGAATTGTCTGCGGGATAGACCTTCCATTCGAAGGTGTAATCTCTTTCATCGAGCGAACGGGCACTGAGACGAGGCTCGACATCGAGCGTCTCATGCAGCACGGCACTGAGCCTTGCCGGCATGGCTATCTCAATGTCATTGAGTTCAGTATAGGTATAGTTTCCCGTATCGGGAGAACATCCTACCAGCGCAAGCGCTGTAGTGAATAAAATGAAAAATATCTTATTGAGTCGCATTGTACATTATTTAAGGAAGTCCAACGTATTACCATCTTTATCGAATATCAGTGGATCGTAGTTCATGCCCATCATATAGTACTGTATCTGCTGTGCGATGTAGTTGGTGACGGTTTGTTGCATATACGACCATTTAGCGTATGTAATGGCACCCGCCTCATTGTACATCTGCCGTGGAATCTCAGGGAAGAGCGACACAAGCAAATCGAGTTTCTCAGGCTTGAACGTGCCACCAAACATTGTCACCCAGCCGAGAGGTGGCACGGTGTATTGGTTGCTGAACGAGATACAATAGTGCAAGGCATCCGTACCGGCAGAACTCTCATCGGCATTAGGGGCCAATGGATAATTCGTACCGAAATGCTCGTTAGGCGAGAGGGCAAGACGCAGCACCAACGTCGACTCATCAAGCACGGGCGTCTTGATGAGACGGATGGTAAAGTTCATGGTACTCTGACCTGCGGGGATGACGGGACGACTGACGATTTCATAGTCTACGCCCTCCTTGGCCTCATCGCTCGTCACGCTGATAACGAAGGGGCGGTCATAGTCTTTCGCACGGCCATACGTTTGCACTTTGACATTGATGTCAGTACTACCGAAATCGTAGTAGATGAACGAGAATGCCGTACTATCGGACAACAGTTGTCCCGTCGTGCGATTGTTGAAGTAGATGCCGTCCGTACCGGAGTAAAGAGGTATCTCAGATTGAGAACATCCACACAGCACCAAGCTTATAAATAATATTGTTAATACATTTTTCTTCATCGATAATCTTTTTCTGTATCAGGTAAGGGTACAACATAGATGGCATCGTCGGCCGGGGTATATAGCGTGGCAAGGCTGGTAGACAGCCCATAAACCATATTGGCAAAACAGCGCTTACGGTAGAAGAACACTTGTCCCTCACCCACCGTCTCGCGGATGTATTCGTAGGCCAAACGCGAACGGTTGTAGGCCGTGGTGCGAATGTCGCCTGTGCCACGATAGCGACGCAGTTCGTTGATGACGGCAGCACCTGCTTCACGCGAGGTCTGCGCCTCGGCAGCGATGAGGTACATCTCGCCCAAACGAATCAACGGCACCATGCGATTGCAGATGGCAGCGGTATTGCGTATATCGTCATATTTGTAGAAATAGAAACGGTTGCCCGATTGTTTCCAGTTGGCCACATAGCGATAGTCGTCCGTCGATGCCCAGAACGTATCATAGTTGTCGAAGATGAGTTTCGAGACGATGAGACTGTCCATCGTGAATACGGGCGAAGGTGCAAGCGAAGGATCGAAATAGTTGTCAAAGAGTTCACCTCTGTGCTCATTATTCAAGCCGAACACCACCTCGCTGGAGAAGATGCGATCGGGATTAGTAGGTGTGCCCAGCACCAACGAGCGGTCTACCATCGGGAAGATGCCGTCGCGACTGGCTTGCAGCACCACCTCAGCATAGTGCAACGCCTTCTCTCTGTACAGAGCATCCTGTTCGCTTACGTCGCTGTAGTCGGTCTTACGTGGATCCCACATCCACTGATAGGCACGGGCCAACAAAGCATTGACAGCAAAATAGTTGAGACGGAAAGCACGATAGCGTTCAAAGTTATCGTTCGTCTTATTGTCCGGACTCATCAGCGTGCCTTTGGTGCGTACAGGATCGTCGTCCAGATAATTGAGCGAAGTTTCAAGGTCTGCGATGACAAGCTTCATCACGCTGTCAGCATCAAGGATGGGCGACACGTCCAAGTCCTGATGCAGGCGGTAGGGAATGCCACGCCCTTTTGCATTTCTAATATAGACAGGACCAAAGAGACGCAGCATGTCGAAATGCAGATAGGCACGCAAAGCCAGTGCCTCTCCCTTGATGAGGTTATAGCGATTACCGGTAAAGAGCGCCTTGTCAGCGTCGATGTGGTCGAGTATCTTATTGCAGTTGGCAATGAGGGCATACGCCTTGTCCCACGTCTGGTCAAAACGGCTACGCCAGTACTTTGTGCCATAGCGATGGTTCCAGAGGTCGATGTATGAGCCCCATGTCTCCTCGTTGTCACCCACTTGCCATACCTGTCCCATCACTTCTACCATCTCCACCGTGAGCGACTTGCCATACAGGGCATCGTTGTTCAGGTCAAGGTAGATGCCATTAAGCAACTTCTCATACCCTTGCTGAGATGCCAGCAATTCGTCCTCTGCTATCTGGTCGTAGGGCTTGACGTCGAGGTAGGAGGAGCAGGATGTCAGCACAAGCAGACCCACCCCCAGCAGACCCACCCCCAGCCCCTCCCTCATAAGGAGGGGAGTAGATAGTACTGACCGCTTAAGGAATCGCAGTAAGTTACTTAGCGTATTTATTATATAAGATAGTACTGAAATCATTTTGAGGTTGTGAGGTTATGAGGTTATACGATTATATGCTTTTGAGCTGCCCTTCCCCTATCAACTCCCTCCCCTCGGGGAGGGGGCGGGGAGGGGGTCGCTATTAGAACGCTGCCGCCACTGTGAAACTTACCGTTCTTGCATACGGATAGGCTGTGCCTCGTTCCTGCTTGACGGTGCTGCGATAGAAGATGTCGTTCATGTTGCATTGCAGCGTGAGGGCAGAGAGTTTGGCAGGAGCAATGAGGCGTTTGGGGAACTGATAGCTGACTACAAACGACGTGCCCTGTAAGGTGTTGCGGTTCATAACGAAGCGCGAGCTCTTGTCCGTTGTCTGCACGAGCGACATGCCCTTGAAACGCGCATCGGGGTTGTCGACACTCCATCGGTCGTACAGCGCACGGCGATCCTGATTGTAGTTGATGTCCGAGAAGTCGATGTTTTCCACCTTATTGAAGAGGTCGGTATTGAACACCTGGCCACCGAGTTGGTAACTCAGATAAGCCCCCACGGTAAGACCCTTCCAGTAGAAACTCGTACCCAACGTACCTTCGAGTTTGGGACGCGTGTCGCCCAACACCACCTCGTCGTCGGTACTGTAGTCGAAGGTGTATGTGCCATCCTTCTTGATGAAGATCTCCTTACCCGTGGCAGGATCGATGCCCGCCGAACGTACTCCCCAGATGGCCGTAGGCGAACCACCATCGTAGTAGCGCGTCAGTTCGTTGGGCAGCAGTTTGTTGGCATTGTTCACCGCATCGAGCGCATTGCCAATCTTGCGGTATTCTGCCACATAGTGACGGGCATTGAGCGAGATGTTCCAGTTCATCTGCTTCTCTGGATTGTTGATGGGTGTCACGCGCAGCATGGCTTCCACACCCTTCGTCTGCTGGGCACCAAGGTTCATATAGGTATTCTTCACACCCAACGAACCGGGCGTGGTGATGTTGCAGAGCAAAGGATCGGTATCCTTCACAAAATAGTCTGCCGTGAGAGAGATGCGCTTCTGCCATGCCTCCAAGTCGATACCGACGGTCCAGTTGAGCGTGTTCTGCCATTTCAAATTGGGGTTACCCAGACTATTGATCAGCACACCACTACCGAAGACGTTGGTCATGGCCGATACGAACTGATAGGTCGTGATGCTCTGATAGGCAGCAAAGTTCTGATTGCCAGGGTTACCCAGGCTGGTGCGAAGCTTGAGCAAGGTCACGGCTTGCTTCTCGAGTGCCTTCTGCATCCATGCCTCCTTATGCACATTCCAGCCAAGACCGACACTCCAGGTGTGACGGAAACGGTTCTCGCTGCCGAACACCGTACTGCCATCGTGGCGCCAGTTGGCATCAAGCAAGTAGCGCTCACGCCACTGATAGCCACCGTTCACATAGTAGCTGGCGCTGCGACGCGTGCTCTCCGTATATCGGGGTTTACCATTCTCAAGATATTTGTTGGCAAAACTGGGAGCATCGAAAGCATCTTCCGTAAATCCCGTGGCAGAATACCCATTGAGTGTCGTGCTGTTGTGGGCGAAGTTGAAGCCTGCCACCAGGTTGACCATGTGAGTTTCGTTGATGAGTTTGCCAAACGTCAGGTTGGCATCTCCTTCGTACTTCAACGCCTTCTGCTGACGGTAGTCGAAGCGGCCTTTCTCCGTCTCGTCAGCACTATCGAAGCGCGTATCGAGAGGCGACAGGTGCATCTCGCCCGTCGTACCGGTATGCGTCACGCCAAACTTGACACGAGCCCTCAGATAGTCGGTAAAGAAAGCATCGGCTATGAAGTTATCAGTAAAAGCCAAGGCATTGCTGCGGTCATAGCTGTTGAGCGAAGCGTTATAGAGCGGATTGGAGACGGGTGTCTCATACTGATTGTCGGGATAATACAGATATTTGTCGATGCCACCATCTGCGTTGTACTTGCGGTAATAGGGATTGGCGTTGGCATATTCCTGGAAACCGGTCGTAGGATCGCTGGTCTTTGTGTTATTCAGGATAAAATTGTTGCTGAATTGGAAAATGCCGGTACGATAGATCAGGTCGATGTTCATACCGAAGTTCTTACGGAAACTTTGCTCCATCACACCCTGCGTATTGCCGTATGTAACGCCGATTCCGTAACGTATCTTCTCTTCACCACCCTCGGCATAGACGTTATGCTTCTGGTCGAAACCAAGGCGAATGGGTTCGCTCAGCCAGTAAGTGTCCACACCACGGGCTATTTCCTTCAGTCGCTCGTTGTGCAGGTTGTCAAGGGCGAGTTGGTTGAGGGAGATGCCATTGTTATCCTTGTACAATCCAGAAAGCTCCTCAAAACGCATCTTCTCGCTGGCGTTCATCAGGTTATAGCTCGTCAGGTCTGCCCAAGTCAGTCCGTAGTCGCCCTTGTAGTTGAGGCGCAGTTTACCGTGCTCTGGGCGTATCGTCTCGATGACCACCACGCCATTGGCAGCCTTCGAACCATAGATGGCCGTCGAGGCAGCGTCCTTCAGAATGGTAATACTTTGCACACGGTTCATGTTGAGGTCCATCACCGTCTGAACGTCTGTCTCAAAGCCGTCGAGAATGAAGAGTGGTTGGTTGGGGTCCTGTCCATACTCTTCCTGCAAGCCCACAATACTCGTCTTACCGCGCACCTCGATGTTAGGCATGGTGTTGGGATTGGAACCCATCAGCGTGTTCTCGTTGATCTTGAAACTCGGGTCAAGGACACTGAGGTTTTTCAGCACATTCTGTGCACCCAGCATACGCAGTTCCTTACCACTATAGGTCGCAGCACTACCCGTGAAACTCTCCTTCTTACGTTCATAGACGCCCGTCACCACCACATCCTTGATGGTATTGCTTACAGGCTTCAACCTGACCTTCAGCTGGCGTCCACTCCTGAGACGGTCGGCAGCAATGCTTTGCTTCTCGTAGCCAATGTAACTCACGAGCAAAGCATTATGATTACCATCAGGCAGCGTTAGCGTGAAAAGACCATCCTGATCCGTCGACGCACCTATCTGCGTTCCTTCAAGTCGCACGCTGGCGCCTACCAGCGTTTCGCCCGTCTCTGCATCGCTCACCACTCCTTTCAGCACTTGCGAAAGGGCAGCCAGCGGAATGCTCAATAAAATAAATAAGGTGAGAATTACACGTTTCATGCTGCAAAGATAATAATAAATTAGGAATTAGGAATTAGGAATTAGAAATTATTTCCAAAAGACGCAGCGTGTTTTCAAAAAAGACGTAGCGTCTCTGCAAAAGTGACGCAGCGTCTCCGTAAAAAAAAGAGCCCGAGGCATGCCTCGAGCTCTAAAATATTAGCGTCAGTTCGACGAAGTAATTTAAGAGGGATTACTTCATCACCTTCTTGCCATTCTTAATAACAATACCCTTCTGATTTGCATTCACACGCTGACCAGCGAGGTTGAAGAGCATGTTCTGAGCAGCCTTGTCGGAAGATACACCAGCGATGCCGGTCAGATCCTTCTTCAGGTTGATGCTGACGATGTAGTACTGCATGTTGAGTGAGCAATAGCCAAGGGCAGCTGCCTCGTACTTGTAGGTATTGGTATCAGCATCCTTTACGAAATGAAGACCACCATCCTCAGAAGCCATGTCGAACATGATGGGTGAGCCATCCTCAGACATAGCTGCCTCGATAACGAATCCACCATCCTCGGCTGTAGCATCGAAGCAGGTAATACCCAAGAAGTTAGTAATCATTACATCCTCGCCATCAAAGCCAAGGTAAACGGGGCAGGTGAAAGTACCTTCCTCCATGGTCTGACCATTGACATAGTTGAACTCCATGGTGTAAAGATCTACATTGGTACCACCAATCTCGGTGATGGTAACACCCTCCTTGATAGCAGTAGCATTCTGGCTGACACTAGCAATACCATTTTCGAAATACAACACGCCATTGGTGTAAGCAGCCATAGCAGGGAGTTCAGGCACCTCAGCATCCACAATGTAAGGATCAGCATCGAAGATTACGGCAGCCATGTCTTCGTCAGCTACAAATACACCGGTAAGGGGCTCTTCGGTAAGACCGGTTACGGTGACAGTACCCTCTGCAGTACCAGCTACGGTGATGGTCTTCTGCTCGTAACCCATAACAGCACCCCATCCAGGAATCTCTTCAACGACATTCTGGCCGTAGAGTGTATAGGTACCACTCAGCTCGGTAGCGTCGGCCAACTCAGGCTCCTTCTCGATCTCGAACTCGGTAACACCCTTCACACCTGCTACGCTGAAGTAAGCGGTGATGGTGCCGAGAACAGCCACCTCCTTGCCGAGGTTCTCGGGATTGTCAATCAGGTTAAGATTAGCGCGTGCGTCACTCTTACCGGGCAACTCAACGGGAATCCAATTGCCCTCCTCATCGGCCACGGCAATATTGGAAGCCACATTAGCATCTGCCTCGTCGCCAGCGTGAAGCTTGCTACCAGAAGCAGCGGTACCGATGATAGTACCAGCTACCCAAACGGGATCGGTGGGGCAAGCAGGAGTACCATAGAGACCCTTCACGTCGTTGATGGTATAGGGGTTTTCCTGAGTGCCCTCACCCTCAGCTACGTAGGGAGGCAGCTCACCAGCCTCATGCTTGATGTACTGAGCGTCCTTCATTTGAGGCTCGTCGTTGTGGGTAGAATACTTACCAACCACGGTCAGCATATCGCCAGCCTTTACGCCCAGACTTGCAAAATTCTGGCTTGCACCATCCTTGTCAAGAACACCATAAAGGTAGAGCTCGCTCTCACCTTCCTTGATGGTGAGGTTGCCATACTTGTCGTTAGCAATGCTCATTACCTGACCGGTTACCTCGTAAGCTGTCTCGGTGTCTGCCTTAGACAGGAACTCAGCGATGGTGATATGAGTAGCTACAACAGGATCAATCTCCTTCTCGGTCTTGCCATTGAGTGAGTACATCTTGCTACCAGAGGTGAACTCGTAGGTACCGTTGTAGTCGGTAAGCAGACCGCAAACCACTACATCGTCGCCATCCTCGAACTCATCCTCGCTGGTGAACTTGGCACCCTTCAGGCCGAAGCCATGGTAAACAATCAACTTCTCAGCACCATCGGTGATGGTGTAGTTGGCATTACCATAGTCGAGTGAAATCTCCTCAATGCTTGCCACGGTACCCTTCACGTAAACCTCCTCGTTGAGTGCCTTGCCAGCCTTGATGATGGCGTTAGCCTCGCTAACGGTATAAGCGGTCTCGGGCGTGTTGGCAATGTGTACCTGCTCAGAAGCATCACCATTCAGTTCGATGGTCATACTGTTCATCTGGACGGTACTCTTGATACAATTCAGAGTTACGCTTGATGCGTTGCCAGTCCATGCACCATTGTTGTAGCCATCACCAGTCATATAGGTACTATTCAAGTTAGTACCATTGATCGTGATAGCAGTAATCTTGTCTGTGCCAGCAGCTGCGATGGTGATAGTTGCGGGCTTGTAGATACGCAAGTTAATCACGCCATCACTACCATCCTGAGGATTAGAACGGAAGAAACGAACACCATTTCCCTCTGAGTAGTTTACAGTAATGGTAATGCCATCCTTAGTGATAACACCACCATTTTCAACCTGAGTGTACTCTCCATTAGCAGCGGGATTGGCAATGCCAAAAGCCGAAGCATCGCTGAAATCAAGAGTTACCTCTGTCTTTGCGTTTGCCACGAATGCAAGCATCATGGCTGCAAAACTAAGTAAAAGTTTTTTCATAAGCGAAAAATTTGATTAATAAATTAAGTTTATACTTTTCGGGCACAAAATTACAAAAAACATTTGAATGGAGTGCAATATGCACAAATAAAAAAAGTGTTGCGTAACAAAAATGTCACACAACACCCAATTATTTAAAGAAAAGTATGCTATCAGAAGCCACCGCCACCGAAGCCGCCTTGACCACCGCCAAAGCCACCACGGCCGCCGCCAAAGCCACCCTGACCACGGCCACCGCCGAAGCCACCGTTGGGCATCTGACCGCCCCAACCGCGCTGACGCTGACCGAACACTTTATACAGCTGCTGTGCTGTGAGGGTGGGGAGCAGAAGGGCCATGTATTTCTTTGTTATCTCGAGGCGCTTGGTGCTCTGCTCAATCTGCTTCTGCTGCTGATCCAAGTTCTCTTTAATCTTGCCGTAGCACTCCTCGTCAGTCATTTTTTCGGGCTTTGTCTCATCGTTGCGGCTCTGTCGCTGGTTTTCATTGCCCATGCCCATAGCCTCGTTCAGCTCGTTCATATACTGGGTGTAGGTCTCGGCGAATGCCGTCTTGGCTTCGCCCTCCAGTTTCAGTTCCTTCACCATGCTCTCGGTTTGGCGCTGTACCATTTCAGCACGCATCTTGTCGCGCTCCTCCTGTGTCATCTGTCGACGCTGGGCACTTGCAGTACTGCAGATAAGAAGTGCAGCTGCCATTGCAAAAAGAATCTTTTTCATTGTCGTAGTTTTTTGGTTTAAAAGGTTATTTATGTTCGCTTTCTGTGAATCATGGAGTCAGCCCCCTTGATCCAGTTCTTCTCTTTTTCCTTGCTTCTATTTTTTTGACTCTTTTTGCGTGTAAAGGTTTAATTGTGCCTTACGGTTCACTTCATCTTCTCGAGGATGGAAGGCGCTAAGGTGTCGCCCAGCTCCACTGATTTCTTTAGAGCCTCCTTGGCCTCGGCCGTCTTGCCCTTGTCGCGCAGAGCAACGCCTAGAATGCGATAGGGATCGGGATATTCGGGGTCGATGGCAATGGCCTTGCGTGCTATGACGATGGCTTCGTCAAGCTGTCCTACACGATAGTTTAAGGCTGCCTCTTCGGCTCGCAATGATGGGTCGTCAGGCGATAGGTTTGCAGCTCGCTCTATGTCGCTGAGTGCTGCCGGATACATGCGGCATTGTATCTCCATCTGCTCGCGCTCGAAATAGAATGTGGAGTTGACATTGCCGGATAGCAGATGCTCGCACTCGTTCATGTCGTTGACAGCTTCGCGGTAGCGTTTGAGCTTGGCAAGCGTTTTGGCTCGGGGGTACAGGTATTTGACAGCCTCGGTGGGGTAGGGCTTTGTGTAACAATTCACACAGCTATCCTGCAAGGCCAGAATCTCTTCGTCAGTGGCATTCATCTTGCTTTTGCACAACTGGGCATAGCTGAAGTATTCAGCCGAGCGCATGTTGGTGGTCGTTACCTGCATAAACTTCTGGTATGCCTCTTCATATTTCTTTAGCGAATAGAGGCACATGCCCTCGAGGGCTGTGTAGAGCGGGAGCGGATTGGCCGAATAGGCTGCAGTAGCTTCTTGCAAAGCACGCTCCATGTTCCATCCATCGATGGCACTGCTGTCCTGCAGACTTGTCTGGTACATCATCTTGGCCAGCGAGTGGTGTATCTCATCGTCATGGCCTGTCTGTATCTTCAGTCCTTGTGCGTACGCCTCTTCGGCTGCTTTGTATTCTTTCTGGCTTGTCAGCAGTTCGCCCATCTGTATGTAGCCAGTGTGGCTAGTGGGGAACTTGCTGATGTACATCTTTATGACTTCCTTGTACTCTGTCGGGTTCTGCTTACTATATAATAATATATAAGAGGTGGCCTGCGATTCGTCTTCGGGCAAAGCCTTGACAATGCCTATTGCCTTCAGGTCGTGGTTGTTGACGTCCAGTGCCTTTATCTGCAGCGACTCCTGGTACAGGACTCCCAGCGCATAGGCGGGGTTGTCGGCTCCTCCGGCCGAGAGCTGGATGTGTCCCAAAAGTTCTCCGTTCTCGTTGAAGACGGGACATCCGGCATAGCGTTCGTTGATGGGATTATGCAGTGTATAATAGGGGTATTTGGCATCGTCAAACTCCTGTATGTTTTCGATTACATCCTCCTTGCATAATGCCTTGCTGTCGTTGCTGCATATCGGCATGACATAGATGCGCTCGCCTTTCTGTGCTGTCTGCTTGGCCATGGGCATGGGCTTTGCTTTGTCGCAGCTTGTACTCATCTTTGCGACATTGTAGATAGAGCTGGCACCCAGTATACTTGTCACGTTGTACTCCTTTCCATCGGCATCCACCACCACGGCTCTGGTGGCGTTCTTTAGTATGTCGTACTCCGTAACGGCATCGCCTGTCTCGTTTACAAAGTATCCTTGCCCCTGCTTCATATTTCCTTGGTTGTCGTAGGCAATGACTGTCAGTTGTGCCTTTCTGGCCTTCTTGAACCATTTGGGGTTCTGCGCTAAGAGTGTGGAAGGCAGCATGAAAAGTGCCAGTGCGGATATCAGCAGGCAGCGTGCCATTGACGCTATGCAGCTTTTTTCCCCTATGGTTGTCTTTGTGTTCTTTTGCTGTATTGTTTTGATTGTTGTCATTCTGTTATTGTGTTCAAAAAATGATAGTAGCTTTTTTCCTTAATCACTAAACGACCAAACGGCTAAACAGTTGTACGACTGGTGTGATGTTACTTGTTTAGCAGCTCCTTTGCATTGTTTATGGCAGCTTCGGTCAGTGTGGCTCCACTCAGCATGTGTGCAATCTCCTCAATGCGTTCCTCGGTCGTGAGTCGTACGATGTGGCTGTTTGTGGTGTCGTCGTTGTCCTCTTTATACACACGGTAGTGATGCTGTCCCATGGCTGCAATCTGTGGCAGATGGGTGATGCTGATGACCTGACGTCCATGTTTCTCGCCCATCTCCTTCATGATGAGTGCCATTCGTTCGGCTATCTGTCCGCTTACACCCGTGTCTATCTCGTCGAAGATGATGGTGGGCAGGCTTGTGGCACTGCTGATGAGGGCCTTGAGGCTGAGCATGACGCGTGCAATCTCGCCACCACTGGCCACTTGCGATACGGGTTGCAAGGACCCGTTCTTGTTGGCGCTGAAAAGGTATGTCACTTTGTCAATGCCATTGCTGTCGAAATGGGTGTCGGTTGTGATGTCGACCTTGAACTGGATATTAGGCATTCCGAGTGAAACCAATGCTTCCTGCATGCTCTTCTCGACCTCTTTTCCGCTTTTTGCACGTTGCTTTGATAGTACTTGGGCTTGTTTCAGTGTGCTGTTTTCCAAGTCTTTGACTTCTTTCTCCAAAGCCAAGATATGCTCTTCGCTATGGGTTATGGCGTTCAGCTTCTCGTCAAGTTCTTGGGTCAGTGCTATCAGTTCTTCGACACTCTCGACATGATGCTTGTGTTCCAGGTCGTAGATGGTGCTCAACCGCTCCTCCACGTAACTCTGTCTTTCGGGGTTGAAGTCTATGTTCTCGGCTTCATCCTCCACCTCGTTGGCTACGTCTTTTAGCTCGATGCGGCAACTCTCCAGTCGTTCTGCCAGTTCGGCTGCAGCGGGGAAGACGTCGGCAATATTGTCCAACTGGTTCTTGGCAGTGCGCAATGCCTGCACAATGCCGTTCTCCTCTCCGCTAAGTATCTCATTAGCTTGATACAGTGAGGTTTTTATCTCTTCGGCATGCTCCAGCGTCTGTTGCTCCTGTTCCAGTTCGGTGTCTTCACCTTCCTGCAGGTCGGCTTCTTGCAGCTGTTTGAACTGGAATTCCAGATAGTCCTGTTCCGTCTGTGCGGCATTGGCCATTTCCTGGGCCTCCTCCAGTTCATTTTTCTTTGCTTTATATTGCTTGAAAAGTTGTGTGTATTTTGCTTTGTCCTGCTGATTGGCTGCCAGAATGTCAAGAACATTGAGCTGGAAGTCCTCTTTGGCTAGCAGGAGGTTTTGGTGCTGCGAATGAATGTCGATAAGCTGTTCGCCTAGCATCTTGAGTTGTGCAACACCAACAGGCGAGTCGTTGATGAAGGCGCGACTTTTTCCGGATGAGGAAACTTCTCGTCGTACGATACATTCTGACGGGTCGTAGTCCAGTTCAAGTTCATCGAACAGGTTCTTCAGATTGTCGTCCTGCAGTTGGAATGTGGCTTCGATGGTGCATCGTTGTGCCCCTTGTCGTATGGATTTCGTTTCAGCTCTTTGTCCCAATAGAAGGCCAACGGCTCCAAGCAGAATGGATTTACCCGCACCTGTCTCGCCCGTGATGATCGAGAAGCCGTTCTCGAAGTCAATGTCCAGCTTCTCGATGAGCGCGTAATTTTGTATGTATAAATGTTTTAGCATTTTCCGTTTGCGATTGTGAATGTTGAGGAGGCGTTGTGAATGCTGGTAGAAATGGTGTGTTTCCTCCGTTATTAATTCTTAATCTTGTCCCAGTTGTTACTTTGCGATGGGTCGATGTTGAATAGTATCTTGTATACATCGTCTCGCTCCTGACTCGTTCCCTTACCGGCATAGATGTTTATGAGCTCGTCTCGCTTATACTCGGTGAAAAGCTGTGGCAGCTGGCTCATCGATTTTGCTTGGTGTGCTTCGTCAAGCATGCTGATTGATTCGGAGATGGCTTGTCTTGCAGCTTCTGTATCTTCGGTCATCTGGTCAAGCCCTTCACGGTGGTACTTGTAGATGAGCCTACGATAGGTTTCCATCGATCCATCCATCAGGTCGTTGAGCAGGGCAAAACGGTTCTTGCTGTTGTCAAACGCTTTCCAACCGGGATAACCCAGGCTTTCGGCATTTGTCACAATGTCTTCGGCCGTATGGAAGTATTGTGTGCCTCCGAGTGGCGACATGCTGTCCATGTCGTAACCTATTATCATATAGGCATAGTAGGCCAGCAGAGCCACAAGATTGTTGTCAAGGTGGTCATTTCCTGCATACTCCAACTGGTCGGTGGGTTGAAAGGTGAAGTCGAATTGCTTGTCGTTGACCGAATAGGTTGTTGTGGTGTAGCTGCTGTTGAAGACGGGCCGGCTTGCAGTGAGAAGTAGTGAGCACTTGAACGAGTTGTCGGTGTCGCTGTATGTATTCACCGTAATGCCCAGGCTGCAGGCAATCTTCTCGTTTTCACGGAAATGCATGCCTGTCCATTGCTTCTCGTTCAGGAAGTTGGTTATTTTCTCTTGCAAAGCCTCGAATACATCGGTACGTGTAGTGTTGCCCACCTGCTGGTGGTTGATAGACACTTTTGCCTCCAGCTCTTGCGCGTGAGTGGAGCTGAGGCACAAACCAAGCATTGCGGATATGAGGAAGATGATTTTTCGCACAGTTTAAAGTCTTTTAGCTAGTTCGTTAACTATGTCTGTTGCCACTTCTTTCTTGCTTTTCAGCGGGAATGGTATGGCTGCATCTTTCGAGATGATGGTTATCTTGTTGGTGTCGTGACGGAATCCTGCTCCATTGTCGCGGAGTGAGTTCATGACGATGAAGTCAAGGTTCTTCTTGTCCAGCTTCTCCTTGGCGTGTAGTGCTTCGTCATTTGTCTCCAAGGCAAAGCCAACAAGCACCTGTTCCGCTTTCTTCATCTTTCCTAAAGCCTTCGCTATGTCTTGTGTAGGCTTAAGGTGCAATACCAGTTCTCCCTTCTCTTCGGCCAGGGCCTCACGTTTTATCTTCTTGTCTGCCACATCGGCTGGTGTAAAGTCTGCTACAGCCGCACAGAGGATGCCGACATTGCATTTTTCGAACAGGCTTGTCGAGGCCTCGTACATCTGCTGTGCACTCTCGACATCGGTCTTGCGGATGTTGGGATGCGATGTGGTGAGTTGTATCGGTCCGCATATCAGTTCCACGATTGCACCTCTGCAGGCACATTCTTCGGCCAAAGCCAATCCCATCTTTCCGCTTGAATAGTTGCCTATGAAGCGTACGGGATCTATTTTCTCGTAGGTAGGGCCAGCTGTAATGAGTATACGTTTTCCTTTCAGATCTTGAGGCACGCTTTCGTTTCCCTCGTCAGCGAGCACGCTTACGCTCGCTTGGGCAATGCTAGTGTTTTCTGTTTCACCGCCTTTAGTCTCTGCTTCTTTCTTTGCGAAAAACTCTTCCAGCACTTCAATAATCTTTTCCGGCTCCTCCATTCTGCCTTTTCCCTCCAGCTTACTTGCAAGGAATCCGGTGCCAGCCTCGATTATGTGGTTGCCATACGATTGCAGTGTCTGCATGTTATGCTGTGTGCTGGGGTGCGCATACATATCGAGATCCATGGCGGGAGCCACAAAGACGGGAGCCTTCATGCTTAGATAAGTTGTTATAAGCATGTTGTCGGCAATGCCGTTTGCCATCTTTCCGATAGTGCTGGCTGTGGCGGGTGCTATGAGCATGGCGTCTGCCCAAAGTCCAAGGTCGACATGGCTGTGCCAGCTGCCGTCAGCTCGTGAGAAGAACTCGCTTACTACGGGTTTCTGTGTCAGTGTGCTGAGTGTCAGTGGGGTGATAAACTCTTTTCCGGCTGGTGTGATTACAACCTGCACCTCAGCCCCCTTTTTTATGAGTCCCCTTATGATGAGGCAAGCCTTGTATGCAGCAATGCTGCCCGTGATGCCTAGTACTATCTTTTTCCCTTTTAACATTGTTCTATGCTTCTTTTCCTAAATGACAAAACAAGTTGTTGAATTGTCGACTTATCGAGTTGTTGAATTGTCGACTTATCGAATTGTCTAATTCTCGATTAAACGCTTAATCTCCTAAACAACTAGTCCCTTAAACGCCCAATCATTACTTTGCTTTCGCTACAAAGCGTATTTAAGTCTGAGCTGAGTAAACACGTATTTGGTGTTGAGCGAGAAGTCGGCACTCTGCACCCACCCGTAATAGCCAGGGTCGCTGCTCAGTACGTCCTTGACGCGCTTTCCTTTGTATTTGCCAAAGTTAATGATTTCCTCTCCCTTTTCATTATATATAATGCGTCCTGCAAAGTCGACATTGTTTGTCATCTTGCTAAAGTCGGACAGGAATGCGATATCGTTCTTGAGCTCCTCAGGATACTTCTCCAATTGTGCCAATAGCACCTCGTAGGTCGCTCTTGTGTCGGCCAGTGCGCTATGTGCATTCTCAAGGTCTTTCCCGCAATAATACTTATAGGCAGCTACCAGTGTTCTGCGTTCCAGCTTGTGGTAGATGTTCTGCACGTCTACAAACTTTCTCTTCGAAAGGTCGAGCAGCACTCCTGCACGCATAAACTCTTCTACCAGAAGGGGAATGTCGAAGCGATTGGAGTTGAAGCCTGCCAAGTCGCATCCCTTGAATGTGGCAGCCAGTGTTGGTGCAACTTCCTTAAAGGTGGGACAGTCTTGCACGTCCGAGTCGTAGATGCCGTGTATCTCGCTCGAGGCTTCGGGTATGTGTATGGTAGGGTTTATTCGCATAGAGCGGCTCTCCTCGTTGCCGTTGGGCTCTATTTTGATGTAGCAAAGCTCCACGATGCGGTCCTTGGCAATGTCAACCCCCGTTGTCTCGAGGTCGAAGAATATAATTGGATTCTTCAGATTCAGTTTCATGTGACTATATTTGTCAATCGTTTGGTATGGTGTTTTTGTTGTTGAAACCGAGAACAAATGAGAACGGTGAGAACAATTATTATATCAAAGATGACGATATGTTCTCTCTTTGTTCTCTTTTGTTCTCGGTCTTCAAAACTTTCACAAAAGATACAACTGTTTGTGTTATTCGTTGAGCATCATAGGCATGAGAAGCATCAGCACCTCTTCGTTCTCAGGCTGTTCTGCGGGTACGATGACGCCGGGGCGGCTTGGATCGGCCAACTGAAGTGTGAGATTCTCGTTGTCCAGTATGGTGGCAATCTCGAGCATGAACTGGCAGCTGAAACCGACACTGATGGGCGAGTTGTTGTATTCGCAATAGAGGTTCTCCTCGGCCGATGTGGCATAGTCGTTGTCCTGTCCAGTCAGCTTCATCAGGTTGTTCTCCAGATGAACCTTCATCAAACCACTGCTCTGGTTGCAGAATACGCTTACACGCTTCAATGCACCAATCAGGGCACTACGGTCAACGGTGGCCTGGAAGGGATTGCTGGTGGGGATTACTGCGTTGTAGTTGGGATAGCGACCTTCGATGAGGCGGAAATAAAGCTCGAATTTAGAAGTCTGGATTACTGCCTTTTCTGCATCAAAATGGAGGGTAATCTCAGAGACGTCCTTGTTGATGACACTCTTGATGATGCTAGCCACCTTCTTGGGAAGGATAAAGCCTGACTCAAAGCCTGTCTGCACATTGCGGTTGATGTTGCGAACCAACTTGCGGCCATCGGTACCGGCAAAGACAATATGGTCGGGCTTGATGTCGATAAACACACCGGTCATGACCAGACGTATCTCGTCATTGGCAGTAGCAAAAAGGCAGCGGTTGATGCCGTTGAGCAGCACCTCGGCAGGAAGGTTCAGCGTTGTAGCATCGGCAGAAATGTCCTGCTGCAAGGGGAAGGGTTCAGCATCCTGACTCATGATGCTGAATGTACCTGACTGGTGGAAGCCAATGAGCTCGTGATTGTCGGGGATGTATTCGAAGGTGATAGGCTGTTCTGCCAATTCCTTGATTGATTCCATAATTGTCTTGGCAGGCACGCAGAACATGGCATTCTCTGTCATATCGATAAGGTCGATAGATGTGACAAAGTACTTCTCGCTGTCACTTGCCGTAATAGTGGCCTTGTTGTCTCGCAGATTGAGAAGGAAGCAGTCAAGAATAGGCATGGAGTTTTTTGCAACCATTACCTTGCTAGCTGCTGACAGATGGCTGTAAAGAGCCGAACTGGATACAGTAAATTTCATATTGTATAGTTTTATTTGTTATTTCGTTTTATGCGCAAAGTTAAACAATTTGTATTGAATGTGCAAAAAAAAAGTCCTCAAAATTAGTTTATGCCGAAAAAGATTTGTATCTTCGCACATTATTTCGCAATATAAGAGTAACAAACTATACAATTTGGAATATTATTATGGAAATAACAGGAAAAATTATTGCCGTTTTACCTGAGCGCAGTGGCGTTTCTGCTCGTTCTGGTGCGGAATGGAGATGTGCTAGCTATGTGTTGGAAACAATTGAGCAGTATCCTCGTAAAATGAATTTCGAGGTTTTTGGCTCTGATCGTATTCAGCAGTTTAACATTCAGATTGGTGAAACCATGGTTGTGTCATTCGACATTGATGCGCATGAGTACAATGGCCGTTGGTTCAACAGTATTCGTGCATGGAAGGTAGATCGTAACTTGCAATCGGCTGCTCAGCCTGCTGCAACAGCAGCTCCCGATGCTCCCTTTGCAGCAGCTCCCGCCGCTTCTCCCGCCGCACCTTTCCCACCTGCCAGTGCAGCTCCCGCACAGCCCGCTCCTTCAGCCGATGCTTTATCGGGTGATGGTGACGATATGTTGCCCTTCTGATTCTGATCCGTGGGTATGTTGACGTAAGTATGTCTTTTGTCTACTCGTTGACAGGCCCTTGCTCATAACTAGTTACTTATTGTCACTACATAAGAGAACCGCGAACGGACATCCCATTCGCGGTTCTCTATTTTCTATTCTCTAGGAACGATGTCCTAATTCTCTTTTTTCTAATTATATCATTTGTTCTATATTCCAAACGAAGGCACGCAAGCCCAGCATTGGGTTTTCCTGATCAATCTTGCGAAGGCGTTCCAACAAGGGAGTAACCTTCTCCTCCTCACATACAGTCAGGATAGCCTCGTTCATTGAGGGCCAGGCGTGTGAGCCGAGATGCGGCTCACCCGTCTTCGAACCTCTTCCACATGCGTTGGGCAGCAAGGTGTAGCCTTTGCACAACGATGCGTTAAGTGCTTCCAACACAGCCTCTTTGTGTGCCTGGTCGTAGGCAATAAATACGGTTTTCATCATAACGATTATCTATTATTTGTGTTGGGTTAAATCTTTCTTGTTCAATTGCTCCTCGCTCTTGTGCTCCTGCCAGTAAGCATCCAAAGCACGCTGCTTGCGCATCTTCTTACGTTTGCGCTTGATGCCGATGCCACCGAATACGCAGTACATTGAGGGAACGTAAACCAGTGTCATGATGGTTGATACCAGCAAACCACCGATGATGGCAACACCCATGGGGCGCCACATCTCGCTACCCACACCATGGCTCAATGCCATAGGCGTCATACCAAGGATGGTGGTAAGGGTCGTCATCAAGATAGGACGCAGACGTGAGCGAGCTGCCTGTACGGCTGCACGAAGCAGTGAGTAACCTCGCTCGCGCAGCAAGATGGTGTAGTCGATGAGTACGATACCATTCTTTACTACGATACCAATCAGCATGATACCTCCCAACATTGACATGATGTTCATGTCGGTGCCCGTTACAACGAGGGCGAGTGAGATACCGCAGAATGCGAAGGGCACGGAGATCATGATGATGAACGGATAGGTCATTGACTCGAACTGAGCGGCCATAACGATGAACACCAGGATGATGATGAGGATACCCAATGTGCCAAGGTCGCGGTTAGAGTCTTGCTGCTGTTCGTACGAACCGGCAACCTGGATGTTGCATCCCTGGGGAATATCCATTTTTCCATAGATAGACTGTCCCAACTCAACTCCTTCTGACAGTGAGTAACCATCGATCATTACGGCATTTACCTTCACGTAACGCTGACGGTCCTTACGCTCGATGGTGGGAGGAATGCTACTCTCGGTGACACGTCCCAAGTCCTTCACGCGTACATATTGACCTGTGTTGGTTGGGATGAGCATATTCTCGATAGCCTCCATCGACACGCGCTGTCCGGGTTCGTAACGTACTTTGACTTTATACTCTTCACCGTCCTCACGGAAGTAGGTCATCATCGAACCATTGATCATGCTGCGCACGTAACCTGCTGCAGTGCTGAGGTTGATGCCCGATGCAGCGAGCTTCTCACGGTCGAAGTCAACGAGTACTTCGGGTTGGTAGTCGGAACGTGAGATGAATACCTCGGATATCATCTCGCTCTCGCGAAGCTTCTTAGCCAATTCGTCTGCCAAGTTGCGTGTTACATCCAGGTCGTAACCATAAATCTCGAATGTGGCTGTTGACTGTGAGGCCATACCGCCCTGGCTACCACCCAGCATTACTTGCGACTTTGCAATCTCGGGTATCTCGCGAAGGTCGGCACGCATCTCATCACAGATGGTGGCCAAACCCTTCTGGCGTTGGTCGCTGGGCACCATCATGATGTTGAACGAGATGATGTGCGAACCGTTGTCCTGCAGTGAGGCAAAGGTATTGTTGTCACCTGCCTGACCTACGGTGAAGTTACAGTTCTGCATGTCCTGTCCGTAGCGATCCTGCCATTTCTTTACCAAACCCTTTGCCATGTCCTCGGCCACTTCGACGCGAGTACCAACAGGCAACTGGATTGATACACCCACACGACCAGAGTCGTTAGCGGGGAAGAAGTCTGACTGGATGCCCACAATCTTTACTAGGGCGATGGTGAATACTGCAAATGCTACACAACCAAACAAAATGCTCTTTCTGTGACGTACAGCCCAGTTGATGCGTCGCTCATACCAGTTGTCCAGCGCGTTCAGCATCTTGGTGATGGGAGTGTAGAACTTCTTGAACCATCCCGACTGCTTCTTCTTCAGCTTCAGCATCTGAGAACAGATCATGGGAGTGAAGGTCAATGCAGAGACGGTAGACACGGTCATGATGATACACATCATCCATCCCAACTCCTTGAAGAGCACACCGGCCATACCGGGCACCATTGTCAAGGGGAAGAACACCGCAATCATGGTAAGTGTTGATGCGATAACCGAGATGGCCACCTCCTGAGTGGCGTGTACCGCCGCCTGTTTTGGTGAAGACCCTCGCTCAATGTGCGTCGTGACGTTCTCCAACACCACAATGGCATCGTCCACAACGTTACCGATGGCGATAGAAAGACAGGCCAGTGAAATCATGTTCAGTGAAGAGCCTGATGCATACAGGTAGATGAACGACGCAATCAATGACATGGGGATGGTGATGACGATGATGAATGTGGCACGCCAGCGTCCCAGGAAGATGAATACCACCAAGGCCACGAAGAGCATGGCATAGGCAATGGTCTCCTCCAGTGAGTTCACCGTGTTGACAATGTTGTCGCTGGTGTTGACGATTACGCCCAGCTTCACATCGGAAGGCAGATTCTCCTGCAGTTCAGGCAATTTCTTCAGCACCTCGTCCGAGATGGCCACACTGTTGGCTCCCGACTGCTTCTGCACGATGACCATAGCACCCTGCTTGCCATTGGTGAAGGTGCGCTGTGCGCGCTCCTCCAGGTTGTCCTCGATGCGAGCCACATCTTTCAGGTATACGTTGGTGCCATTATGGCTTGACACGATGACATCCAGCATCTGCGTGGGTGTGTCAAACTCACCTTCTACACGTACCACGAAGGTCTGGTTACCTATGTCGACAGTACCATTGGTGATGTTCTTGTTCTCGGCAGCAATGGCCGCACTCACTTGGTCGGGCGTGATGCCATAGGCCTCCATCTTCTGGGGGTCCATGTATATGTTGATCTCGCGCTCGGGAGCACCGGCAATAGACACACTACCCACTCCGTCGATACGTGCCAACGGGTTGGCCACTCCGTCGTCCAGGATCTTGTACAATGCCTTCTGCGACTCATCGGCCTGTACCGAAAGCAGCAGGATAGGAATCATGTCGGTCGAGAACTTGAACAGGATAGGCGTGTTGGCGTCATCCGGCAAGCTGTTGCTCACCATGTCCAGCTTGTCTCGGACATTGTTGGTCAGGACATCGATGTCATAGCCATATTCAAACTCCAGGGTTACGACACTCACGTTGTCGCGCGAGTTACTCGTCACGTGCTTGATGTGCTCCACTGTGTTCAGCGTGTTCTCAAGCGGACGTGTCACGTTGTTCTCGATATCATTGGCCGACGCACCGTTGTAGTACGTCAAGACCATGATGGTGTTGGTATCGATATCTGGGTAAAGGTCGATAGGCAACTTTACCAGAGAGAAGATACCGAATACAATGATAGCCACAAAACAGAGGCTAGTCATAATCGGTCGTTTGACCGCTCCTTCGTATAGAGTCATATAATGTAGTCTCTTATTTATTTAACAACTTCTACTGCCTTGCCGTTAGCCAGACGAGCCTGTCCGGCAATGACAACCTGGTCGCCAGACTTCACACCGCTGATGATCTCGTAGTTCTTGCCGATGTGCTTGCCCAGGTCGACACGGTTGTAGCTTACAGTGCCGCTCTTGGCATCGTAAACATACACATAGCGGTCGCCGGCACCAATCTGCTTCACCAATGCATCGTCGGGCACCAGGACGTGGTCCTTGTTGCCGAAGTTGACGGTGGCACGAGCGAACATTCCGGGACGAACCTTCTGGTCGGTATTGGTGACGGTAATCTCGACGGGGAAGGTGTGAGTGCTGGCGTCCACGCTGGGTGTGATGATGGTCACCTTGCCCTGGAACTCCTCGCCTTCGTATGCATCGAGTGTGATGCTTACATCCTCGCCCAGAGCTACATCCTTATAGTGCTCCTCGCTGATGTTTACCTTCAGCTTTACGGGGTTGGTCTGCTCGATGGTCAGTACGGGCAGCGAACCGGTCATGTCGCCGTTGTCGTAGTTACGAGCTGTTACCACACCGCTGACGGGGCTCACCAGTCGGTTGTTCTCGGCCGACTGTGATGCCTGTGCCTGCAAAGCGCGAAGCTGTGCCTTTGCAGCCTCGACGCTCATCTGCAGCACCTTGAGCTGCGTCTCGGTGGCCTCGTAGCTAGACTTCGAGATGCCGCCAGCCTGATACAGCTCCTGCATGCGTCTTGTCTCGGCCTTCTGGTTCTCCAACTGTGCCTCGGCGCTCTTGATATTGGCCTCTTGCATCTTTATCTGCATGCTGGCCTGGCTGCCTGTTGTCTCGTCCAGATAAGCCACTACCTGGCCTTTGTGCACGTAGTCGCCTACCTCTACCAGAATGCTCTTGATGCGCAGTGGCATGTTGGGCGAGATGTTGTTCTTCACGTCGCTCTCCACTGTGGCGGTATAAGTCTCTGTCTGTGGGATGCTTTCTGCATGTACCTGAGCAATCTTTACCTGAACTTTCTGGTTGCCCTTTGCTGCAGCCTCTTCTGCATTGTCCTTTTTGCCGCATGAAGCCAGCATTATTACGCCCAATGCAATGGTCAATACTTTCGTGTTCATATTATATATATTATTTTTTTCTGGATTTTGTTTTCTTTAATCTTTCCGGCTTCTCTCAGCCTGTTACAGAATTTCTTTTCCGGCGTGAGTCTTTGACTTTAGTCCTTGCCCATTGTGTATTCCAGGTCGGCACGGTTGGTAAGGTAGTCGAATACGCTCTGGTTGTAGGTCAGCTCGGCTTGTGTCAAGGCAGTCTCGCTCTGGTTCAGCTCCAGCACGGTGCCTTTGCCCACTTCATATCGCTTGGCCGAGATGCTGACAGCCTTGTCGGCCTGTGCCACAGCCTGTCGGTTCGACTCAATCTTGGCAACGGTCGACACCATGTTCTCGCGGTAGCTTGAGGCTGCAATGGTCAGCTGGCGGCGTGTGTAGTCGCGTGTGTCGAGCAACTGACTTATCTGAATCTTGTTCGACTGCAGCTTGGTGAAGTTGCTGGCTCTGTACAGGGGAACGCTGACAGAGAATGCCAATGCCAAACTGGGTGAATAGTGGTAGTTGAACAGGTTCCAGTTGTCGTTAGACATAGATTGGTACTGTCCTGAGAGCTGTACGGCTACAGTTGGCATGAAGTTCGTCTTCAGCAGTTTGCGGGTACGCTCCAGCAGTTTTACGTTCAAGTCCAACTGACGCAGGTCGGTGTTGTTGTCCACTGCGTTCTGTCCCAGTTCGTTGGGCATGACCAGCTGACTCTCGTAAGCCTTCAGGTTGTCGTTTATCTGCAGATTGACGTCGGCGGTTATGCCCATCAGCACCTTCAACCTCAGGAGCGAGAGTCTAATGCCTGTCTCTGCGCTTACTACGGCCGAGTTCATGTTTCGCATCTGCACCTCAGCCGAGATCTTGTCGTATTCGCTCACCGTGCCAACCTCGTACATCTTGTTTATCTGGTTGTAGTTTTCGGTCGAGGTCTTGTAGGCTTTCACCATCACGTCATAGCTGTCCTTCGAGAGCAGTGCTGCGTAGTAAGCCTTTGTCACTTGGTTTACCAGATCCAGTTTCGAACCGCGTGCCTTCTCCTGTGCCACCTGGATGTCCTCCTTGGTGAGCTTCATATTCTGGTAGACGGTAGGAGCGAAGATAGGCAGCGAGATGGTGATGCCACCCTGTGCGGTGGTAGAACCATCCATACCCATCTTGAAGGAACCCATGCTGGTTCTGATCTCGGCCACCTTGATGCTGTGCTGCAATGACAGCTGTGCGTCTACCGATGGCAGCAGTGCCTGCCATGCCTCCTTGTCGGCCACTTTCTTCAGTTCAATCTCCTTGTCGGCCACTTTCATCGTGGGGTTCTCGGCCAGCGCGGTCTCAATGGCTTTGTCCAGTGTGATGACCATCGTCGGCTTGCTCTGTGCCATAGCCGAAGATGTGCATACCACTGCCAAGGCTAAGCCGGTGGCCAGTCGTTTGCTTGTTTTTCCAAAAAAACTATTCATAGATACAATCTTTTATTCCTTAAATATCATTGTTTCTTTCTCTTTGCTTTTTCAGCACTTCAATGTTGTGGCAGTGCTGTGTCAAATCATGTTGTTTAGTTTTGATTTTTAGACATTTTGCAAATCGGGTGCAAAGGTACGAACATTTTTTTGATTGAGCAAATCCGCGTTGTGCAAAAAAACCTTTATTGTTGTACAAAATGCGAACTATCTTTTGCTTTTATTGAATTTTAATATAATTTTGCAGCCAAAAATGACAACGGAAAACTTTTGTTAGTTGATAATATGGAGAATAAAAGAGAAAGCAACGACCTCTATTTTTGTGCACGTCTTGTCCAGAAAGACTTCGAGCATAGAGTGGGCAAAAGTGTCTCTTTGCCAGAGCGTCTTGCCGTGTTCTTTACCGAAGATGGCAATGTGACGCTAGAGGCGAATGGCGTACAATGCGAGGTTACTCCCTTGCATTTTCTGATTGTCCCTCCAGGCCATACCGTTCGCATGATTTCTTACGACGAAGGCGTGGTGGTCTACGTGCTCGGTTTTCTGCCAGCCATACAGGATGTAGTGTCCAAGCAGTTCAGCGTGTCATTGTTCTATTACATCCACACCCATCCGTTGTGGGAGATAAGTCCCCGCACGAAGCAGGCTTTGCGCTCGTTCTACGACGTGTATGAGTATAACTGTAATCATGCCCCCGGACAGTTCTCTACCGAGGTGTCAAACTCTATGTTCTCCATCTTCATGCAGCTGTGTTATCAGCTGCAGAAGTCAGAGATTGATGTTGTCGCAATTTCTGACGCTAATATGAATACACGCAGCCTTGGCAGTAAGTTCTTCCGGCTTGTGCATAAAAACTACAAGCAGCATCATAATGTTTCATACTATGCTGAAACACTGTGCGTTTCAAGCAAATATCTGGCGCAAGTCGTCAAGCAGTTCTCTTCCCGTTCGCCCAAAGATATTATCGATACGCGACTGGCTGCCGAGTCATTATTTCTTTTGACAAAAACGGTGATGAACATACAGGAGATAAGCAATGAACTTTGTTTCCCTGACCAGAGTTACTTCGGCCGTTTCTTCAAGCGTATGTTCGGTATGTCTCCCCTCAATTATCGTCTTAATCCCGATTTCGGTTTGATAGAGAAGATCACCAAAGATGTTCCCATCGTTGAGGTTGAGGAGTAGGGCGTATTGCCTATTGATAAAATCGTGCTACGGCTTTTTCAAAATTCCGCTAGAGTTTTTTGAAAATTGTGCTAGGGCTTTTTGAAAATTGTGTAGCATCATTTTTGAAAACATGCAGCGTCTTTCTGTAGAGCCCGCTGCGAGTGATGTCTGTGACTGCTGCGAGTGAAATCTGCGCTCGCTGCGAGTGAAGCCTGTGACTGCTGCGAGTGAAGTCTGCGCTCGCAGCGAGTGTTTTGTTTGCTCGCTACGCTGGTTCACCTTGTTTCCATCAAGCCAGCTTTGTCAAAATGGAGATGAATTTTGCGTTGACTCTTCAGTTCTTCATATTTTCTTTGTAAAGTAAAGATATACAATAAGTTGTGAGTATGAAGAGTGTTTTTGGCTCTTCATTACTCTTCATTCCTCTTCATGGTTATATTTTGCTCCTCTTACAATGCTTTTGCTGTAAGGTGCGCCGCTGCCATTTTAGGGTATGAAGACTTATGAAGAGGTATGAAGAGTGAAGAGGACTCTTCATATTTGTAAGTATCATTTAATCAGTATGTTGTGAGGTAAATATGAAGAGCTGAAGAGTGGAGTGAAAATTTATTTCTTCTTGATCTCTTCAATCACCTCGTCCTGCACCTCTCCCGCTATTCGGATGGCCGTTGTGGGGTCGACCTGATATTGTGTGGCTAGAACATCCTGCAAGCGCACAAGCTGCTCGTTGGCTATCTTGCTCTCCTCCAGAAACTTCTCTTGCGATGCCATATTCTCCTTGGTATACACTTTGGCCAGTGTGGCACGTGCCTGCTGCTTGAAGCGGGCTCTGAACTTCTCGGCAGCCAGTACCATCATCTGCTTCTGATACTCTTTCATCTGTGGCGAGAGAGAGGCGGCAGTGTCCATCGACAAATACGACGAGTCGTGCAGATACCTCTCCAGCATCCTGTCCTTCTCGGCTTCGGTGGCCGACTCTATGTTGGTGTTGACAAGCGGGTCGAGCGAGTTGGCACCTGTCAGATAGCTGTCGTCAAATCTTTCTGCTTTGAGCGAATCGGGGTTGACCAGATTCTTTATGTCTATCTCGTTGTCGTTTGTCCAAGGGAAGAACAGCAGGAGTGCGATGATGGCCAGGACGGCTGCCACGGAGACGATGATGTGTGTGATCTTGCCACCCTTGCCACGAGTGTTTATCGTATCGAGCATCTGTTCGGCACGTGTGGGGCGGTCGCTCATCTTCTCGCTTACGGCCTTCTTGGTCGGAGCGCTGTATTTGAAAGGTAGTGAAGGGTAGGGGTGAAGGTACTGTATGATGCGTCCAATGCCATACATGTCAGTACGTTGGTCGGGTTCTTCCGTGTTGAACAATTCGGGTGCTACGCTTTCATCGGGCGTGTCGTAAAGGAGGCTTTTGACGGGCATGAACACCGAAAGTGGGGGCATTAAGGCTATCTGGTTTATGCCTCCCTTGGTGACAAGGATGCTTTGTGGAGTCAGTTCCCAGGCCTGCTGGTCAAGGTTGTGAAGGTATTGTGCCGTCTCGATGAGCTGGGCAATGATGTTGTCTGTCCATTTCTGCTCAAGACGGGCGTTGGGGTTGTCCACCATCAACTGTGCCAAGGAGGTGTACTTGCCAGGCGTCATGATCCAGAACTCGCCGCGCTCGTCACTGGCCAGCGTGATACAGCGCAAGCATCTTGGCGAGGTATAGGGTTCGGTGATGCTGCCCAGCTGGCGGAAGATGCCCATGAAAGCCTCTTCGCCCACCAAATGTGCATGTGGACGGCAAACGAGCATCTCTTTGCCCTGATGCTGCTCTACAGCCACATACATGGCTGCGTTGTAGGCTATACGGCCCGGTTCGCTATAGTTGCGATTGGCAATGCTTGCTAGTTTCATATCATACTATATTTTGTTTGCAAATTTACGTTTATTTGAATTAAACACCAAAGTTTTAACGTATTTTGTGTATATTTGGGCGAATTCCTTTTGATTTTCTTGTTTATTTTCCAATATGTGATTATCTTTGCACGATTTATTTAAAAGAATTTAATAGAACAAACATGCCAAAAATATCAACTCGTGGTCATGAGATGCCCGAATCTCCCATTCGCAAGCTGGCTCCGCTAGCCTTTGCTGCTAAAGAGAGAGGCGTGCATGTGTATCACTTGAATATTGGTCAGCCCGACTTGCCCACCCCCAAGGCTGCACTTGATGCCATCCGCAATGTAGATCGTAAGATTCTGGAGTATAGTCCTTCTCAGGGTTATCTGAGCTATCGCAAGAAGCTTGTTGGCTATTATGCCACTTACAACATCAACCTCGAGCCCGATGATATTATCATCACCAGTGGCGGTAGCGAGGCTGTGTTGTTCTCGTTCCTGGCCTGCTTGAATCCTGGCGACGAGATTATCGTTCCCGAACCTGCCTATGCCAACTATATGGCTTTTGCCATTTCGGCCGGTGCGGTGATTCGCACCATCGCTACTACCATCGAGGAGGGCTTCTCGCTGCCCAAGGTGGAGAAGTTCGAGGAACTGATCAACGACCGCACTCGTGCCATATTGATTTGCAACCCCAACAACCCCACCGGTTATCTGTATACCCGACGTGAGATGAACCAGATTCGTGACTTGGTGAAGAAGTACGACTTGTACCTCTTCTCGGACGAAGTCTATCGTGAGTTCATCTACACCGGTTCACCTTATATTTCTGCTTGCCACCTGGATGGCATCGAGAACAATGTGGTGCTGATCGACTCTGTCTCGAAGCGCTACTCCGAGTGCGGTATCCGCATCGGTGCCTTGATTACCAAGAACAAGGAGGTGCGAAAGGCAGTGATGAAGTTCTGCCAGGCACGTCTTTCACCCCCACTCATCGGACAGATTGCTGCCGAGGCTTCGCTGGATGCTCCCGAGGAGTATAGCCGTGAGGTTTATGACGAGTATGTGGAGCGTCGTAAGTGCCTGATAGATGGCCTGAACCGCATCCCTGGTGTGTACAGCCCCATTCCAATGGGTGCCTTCTATACCGTTGCCAAACTGCCTGTCGACGATGCCGAGAAGTTCTGTGCATGGTGTCTGAGCGAATTCGAGTACGAAGGCGAGACGGTGATGATGGCTCCTGCGGCTGGTTTCTATACTACTCCCGGTGCAGGGCGCGACCAGGTGCGTCTGGCATACGTGTTGAAGAAGGAAGACCTGACACGTGCACTCTTCGTCTTGCGTAAGGCGTTGGAGGCTTATCCCGGTAATACTCAAAAGTTAAGCTGATGAATCTGGCGTGGTATATGGCTAGGAGGCTGTATAGCCACGGAGGAGACGTGAAGCGCGTCTCCCGTCCTGCTATTCGCATTGCCACAGTGGGCATCTCGCTTGGTGTGGCGGTCATGATCATATCGGTGTGCGTCGTTCTCGGTTTCAAGCGCGAGGTGCAGCAGAAGGTCATGGGCATGGGAGGTCACATCCAGGTGCTGAACTACAATTACCAGACGGGACTTGAGCAGAAGCCCATCGTGCTGGATGATAGCATTATCGAAGGTTTGCGTGGTGCTGTTGGTGTGCAGCATGTGCAGCGTTTCATCACCCAACCCAGTATGCTCAAGACCGACGAGACCTTTCAGGGCATCATGCTGAAGGGTGTGGACAGCGACTATGACTTTACCTTCTTGAAGGAACATCTGGTAGATGGCGAGATTGAGCCGTTCAGCGATACGGTGCGAAGCAAGCGCATCATCATCTCTCAAACCATAGCCCGACAGCTGAAGTTGAAGGTGGGCAGCGAGGTGTATGCTTATTTCTTCGAGCCAACCAGCAAGAGTGCACCTATTCGCAACTGGCCTTTTACCGTGGCTGGCATCTATGCCACTCACATGGGCGAGTTTGACAAGACTATTGCCTTCACCGATATCTATAGCACACGCAAGTTGGCAAAGTGGGGTGATGGTCAGGCCTACGACAGCGACCAGTATACGGGTGCAGAGATCACGGTCAAGGACCTGGAGAAGCTGGACGAATCGGCCTTTGCCGTTGCATCGCGCGTGAATCGTCTTACCGATCGTTTCGGCGAGAACTACACCTCCCCGACAATCCGCGAGTTGTATCCTGGTGTCTTCAGCTGGCTCTCTTTGCTCGACACCAACATATGGGTCATCCTTGGCTTGATGATTGCGGTAGCAGCATTCACGATGATCAGCGGTTTGCTCATCATCATCCTGGAGCGAACTCAGTTCATCGGCACTATGAAAGCCTTGGGAGCTACCAATTCCCGTTTGAGGAATCTTTTCCTCTATTTCTCTTCCTTTATTATTATAAAAGGTATTGTCATAGGCAACATTGTCGGCTTGGGATTGATATTCCTGCAAGAATATACTGGTTTTGTGCATCTGGATGCCGAGACGTACTATGTCGACACGGTGCCTGTGGACATGAACTGGCTGTTCATAGCCCTGATAAACATCGGCACATTGTTTGTCTCGTTCCTGGTGCTTATCATCCCCAGTTTCCTGGTGAGTCGTATACATCCGGCTAGAAGCATCAGATTTGAATAAACGTTATGAATGAAATATGCTAAAAAAGATTCGTAAAACATTATTAACTATTTAAATATTAAATTGAAAATGAAATCATTTAAGAGAATTATGTTTGGCTTTGCCGTTGCCGGTATGGGATTAATGGTAAGCGGTTGTGGTGAGGTTGGTAACAACCTGCTTAATAATCTTGCAACGGCTAGTGCTACGATGTTGGCTGGTTCGCAAAATGGTCAGAGTACCACCGGCACTGACAAGAAGTCTCAGATGACTGCTGCTGGCGTTGGTATTCTGGCTCAGCTTTTGCAGGGCATGACCTCCGGTGGCGCTGCCCAGCAGGGAACAAAGAAAACATACACAGGTACTTATACCGGTCAGCTCTTGGCTTACAATAAGTCTCAGAAGAACTATGCTAATAGTGGTAAGCTCGCTACGCAGTCTAATGCTACTACCACTTTGGTTGTCGGCACTTCGTCGACTGGTATCACCATGCCCGCCATCACCGCTGGCAATGCACAGATGACCCAGGTAACTCTGACCAACTTGGTTGCCAGCAACGGCAAGTATGGTTTGGGTGATAACAGTACTGCTGTCGAGGGCAAGTTGACCTATGGCGGCAAGACCTACGACCTGGCAAATGCATACGTTGAGTTGACCTACAACGACACTGCATGTACGTATTCTGCCAGCATCTACTTCGCATACGATGAGGCTGCACAGGCTTATCTCTATGCAATGAACGTTACATTCAAGTAAATCGAAGTATAGGGAAGTGGCAGTTGCCTAAGGCGATTGCCTCTTCTGCACCATAAACTCACCGAGGGGGCGTGTCTATAATAAGGTCTCCCTCCACACAAAAAGGCAATAACTAAACTCTTATAACCAATGATTGATGCTTTGCATATTTTAACGCTTATCGGTTCGGTAGCCATGCTTATGTATGGTATGAAGGTGATGAGCGAGGGTGTACAGAAAATGGCAGGTGCCAAGTTGCGTAATGTACTGGGAACCATGACGACAAACCGTTTTACCGGTTTGCTGACGGGTTCTTTCATTACAGCTGCTATTCAGTCTTCAACCGCTACTACCGTCATGACGGTGAGCTTCGTGTCGGCAGGTTTGCTCACGTTGGCTCAGGCTATTTCTGTCATCATGGGAGCCAACATCGGTACGACGTTCACGGCTTGGATCATGGTGATTGCAGGCAGTGGCTTCGATATGAGATTGGTTGTCTATGCCGCTATCTTCCTGGCCATTGTCCTCATTTACAGTAAGAAGAATATCAACCTGGGCGAGTTCATCATGGGTCTTGCACTCATGCTTCTGGGTCTTACCACCTTGAAGATCAATGCTGCGGAAATGCAGCTCGACTCGATCGAGGGTGTCAAGAACTTCTTTGCTACAACCAGCGGATGGGGTTATGGCAGCTATCTGCTTTACCTTGTTGTGGGTGGTTTGCTTACTTGCTGTGTACAGTCTTCGGCTGCCATCATGGCCATCACCATGACCCTTTGCTCGTCGGGCGTTCTGCCTATCGATATGGGTATCGCATTGGTAATGGGTGAGAACATCGGTACCACTATCACCTCTAACATGGTGGCTATGTCTGCCTCTACCCAGGCACGCCGAGCAGCTATGGCTCACTTGATTTTCAACCTCTTCGGTGTCATCTGGATTCTCTGCATCTTCCCCTTCTTCGTAGAGTTCATCTGCAACATGGTTGGTGTGCCTTGGGATCATAACAATCCTAATGCCGACCTGGGTGTTGACAAGCACATGCTGACAATTGTTCTGGCTGCTTTCCATACCACGTTCAATGTGGCCAATGTGCTCATTCTTATCTGGTTTGTCAAGCCTATGGAGAGAGTCGTTCAGCTCATTATCAAGGACAAGAAGGGTGGCGAAGAAGAGGAGAGCCGTCTGCGCTTTATCAGCGGTGGCTTGATGAGTACTTCCGAGTTGAGTATTCTCGAGGCTCGCAAGGAGATTGTTCTCTTTGGTCAGCGTTGCCAGAAGATGTTCGGCTTGGTGCGCGAACTGCTGCATACCGAAAAGACAGAGGACTTCAACAAGCTCTTCTCTCGCATTGAGAAATATGAGAGCATCACTGACAATATGGAGCTCGAGATTGCCAACTACCTCAATAAGGTTAGCGAGGGTCGATTGAGTGCCGAGTCGAAGGGTGCTATCCAGCGAATGCTGCGTGAGGTGAGCGAGTTGGAAAGCATCGGCGACAGCTGTTTCAACCTGGGACGTACCATCAACCGTCGTCGCAGCTATGCTAACGAGGACTTCACCGAGACGCAGTACGAACATATCCATAACATGATGAGTCTTACTGAAAATGCATTGGACCAGATGAATAAGGTCATCTCGCGTGCCGAGCATCAGTATGTCGACTTTAATGTGAGCTACAACATAGAGCATGAGATAAACAACTATCGCACACAGTTGAAGAACCAAAACATGGTGGATATCAACAATAAGGTTTACGACTACCAGATTGGCGTCTTCTACATTGACCTTATTTCCGAATGTGAGAAGTTGGGCGACTATGTGATAAATGTAGTTCAGGCAACGAAGGAAAAGCGTGAGTTAAATGGTTAAGAAACAGAAGAAAGCGAAACCTCGGTGGGTAGTGCCTGCGGGCATTGAACCTACCGAGATGGACATAAAGATTTTAGAGGCGCAGGCACAAGGAAAACTTGTGCCTCGTCCGCGTTTGATAAAGACTGAAAAGCAGATCGAGGGTATTCGCAAGGCTGGATTGCTGAACACTGCGGTGCTGGATCATGTGGCTGAGAATATCCGAGAGGGAATGTCTACGCTCGAGATTGACAAGTTGGTTTACGACTTTACCACAAAGCATGGTGGCATTCCTGCTCCTCTCAACTACGAAGGGTTTCCCAATAGCTGTTGCACCAGTGTGAATGATGTGGTTTGCCATGGCATTCCTTGCGACTGGGAGATTCTTGAGGAGGGTGACATTATCAATGTCGACTGCACCACCATTGTTGATGGCTTTTATGCCGATGCCAGTCGTATGTTTGTGATTGGCAGGGCATCGGAAGAGGATCAGAAACTGGTTGACGTGGCGTGGGAGTGCCTCAAGATTGGCGAGAAGGTTTGCGAGAAGCCTTATGTCTTTGTGGGAGATATTGGCAATGCAATAGCCAAGCATGCACATAAGAATGGTTTCACGGTGGTGCGCGACTATTGTGGTCATGGAGTGGGTAATAAGTTTCACGAGGAGCCCGATGTGGAGCATTATGGTAAACCTGGTACTGGTATGCTGCTTGTGCCGGGTATGGTGTTTACTATCGAGCCAATGATCAATATGGGCGACTATTACGTCTGCTCGGACGAAGAGGATGAGACGGGATGGATTGCACTGACCGAGGACGGATTGCCTAGCGCTCAGTGGGAACATACGTATGTGATGACGGAGAATGGGGTGGAGATACTCACCCATTAAAAAATAGTTTGAAAAAACTGGTTTCAGTTTCAGCCATACACACCCATTTTGTTTCTGACCCTACATCCCCGTTCTAATTTCCTTTCCCTAACACGTGAGTGATAATTCAGCCACACTTGCGTGATAGTCGAGTCACACGTGTGTGTTTGTTGAACATACACGTGTGATTTTAATAATGCATGTTGCAACGGCTACATATTATCCATTGGATGTCAGGAATTTATTCACCTTGTGAATTGCTCCACTCCAGTGCATGGCTGCCCGGTGATGCGAGTGTAGAGTCTGACACGCATATTGCGCAAATTCTGCTGGCTGACGCCCAACAAGGTGGAAATTTGCTTTGGGCGTAGTGGGGTGGTGGAGAGCAGGCAAAGTTGTAGTTCTTGTGGAGTAATGTGTGAAGCTTCTAAGTTGTGGCTATGCTGCCAGTTTGGATGTAGGGTGAGGATGTGTTGGTGCAGTTTCTCCCAATCATCAGCGGTGGGCTGTCCACCCATGTCAGCTAATTTGCCCATGTGTAGAATGATTTCGCTGAATGCGGGCTTCTTATTATTGTCCTGGGCTTGGACTACCCAACTATTCGTGCAGAAAAAGATAATGCCGCTCAAATGTTTATGGAAGTAAAAAGGGAACAAAGCGAATTCCGCGTGAAAGTTGAGGGGAAATCCGAGGTTGT
>JAGHUS010000094.1 GCA_018064685.1 Bacteroidales bacterium
GTGTAGGGAGGGGTGTAGAAAAGCCGTCTGAGGAACGTTTCGTTTTTGAAAAAAGAACGATTCGTTCAAAAAAACGCGAACATTTCGTTTTGCGGATTATAATGGTAGGAAGCGGACAATCTTCGAGCTTTATCTTTTTGGGGAAAGAAAAACATTTGAAGCATTCTTCATTTTTGAACCCAACAACGAATAAACGTCTTCTACCTTGCGGAATTCCGTAATCACGTGCATCTAGAACGTCCCAGGCAATATGGTAGCCAAGTTCATTGAAAACGTTCTGCATCGTTTCCCAAGTTCTACCATATTTCTGGGTTTTATCAACCTTGTCATGAGTCAGTACACCATAGACATTCTCGTAAATGAACACTTCTGGTTGAATCTCTTTTACAAGTCGGCAATATTCAAAAAACAGAGTACCACGGGTATCTTCAAACCCACCCCTAGCACCAGCAATGGAGAAGCTCTGGCAAGGGCTTCCTCCAACAAACAAGTTGACTTTACCTTGGTAATCGGTTCCGTCAAGCAAAATAACGTCTTGATAAAAATTGTTGTCTTCTACCTCATAATTAGCAAGATAAGATTGCTGAACATAATTCGTCTGTCTTGTCTTACTTGCATACAGATTATCTGCATATTCTCGTTTCTCCTTTGCCGATGCCAGTGTCTTTATGTGAGCATACTCTTTCGCATGATCAATATCTATCATTCGCTCGCCATTGTCACAAGCAAACAACACCTTGTGCGGATGCCCAAGACGCAACAATGCTTGCTCTGGCGAACCAATGCCACTGAAAACAGTACCTATGGAAATTTCCTTCACTTTACGCTTTATCATTTAATAAAGCGTGGAGGCTAAAACACAAAAACTGCGTTGGCTCTGGACAAGCCTTCTTGGAGTTCATGCAATAGCCATCCACGCTGTGATTAGTAATTCTTTTCACAACGGGACAGCGATGCATCAAACTTCTCCAAGAATTCTATGTTAGATTGTCCAGATCTGCGCAGTTAGAGAATGACGTCTTACTCTCTGTCGAGTATTGCTGCCTGTAGGAGCAGCGACCTTATTTTATCTTGTATATTCTTGAAACCCTGAGTCCTTCGTTTTGGGCATCACGAGTGAGGCCCCAACAGTGGTTGCTGGTGTCCTCGCTTGCCTTGCTCCATGTCTGGAGTGGAACTCTAACGTTTTCAATGCTTTTGGGCATTCGTTGAATACTGATGTCCGTCAATACCCTAATGCGGACAGGGTTTACATGGATTTTCTCTTGCGACACAAACAAAAAAAGCGCAGGTATTGCATCTTGCTCGTCCGTAATTCGAGGCCGTAGGAAGTGCCTTAACAATTGACGAGCAGATACAGATACCCACGCAGGAGTTGATATCAGCATACCCGTAAAGTGTGCCGTGAGGGTACAATGCACCCTCGGACACACTACGGGACTTGTCTATGCAACTCACCCGTGGCATCCCCTCTGCAATGTCCTTGATTGTTAATTCTGAATTTCCTACGTTCCGAATCATCAAGTGACAAAGCGTTGATGACGCCTTTTATGTATGTAGCACCTGAACTTCGTACGATACGCTACGATACGGGCTATGCCCTACGATGACGATGACTATCGCTACGAAGACAGGATTTATGAGCACTCGCTTGTGCTCGTGGTGTGCTCAATCAGTTTCTAGAAATGATAAGCGTTGGAATGCATGCATAAACATACAATCCACATGCAAATTTACTATTTTTTTGGAGAAAACGGGCAAGTATGATTGGATTTCTTTACTCTGACCACAATATTTTTGCAAAAACATGGGAGAATATTACAATATATCATATCATACAACTATACCACTCTAACCGAAAAAAGCTTCTGTTCCGTCACCTCCGTCACCCTTCCGTCACCCCGTTCCGTCACTCCTTACGCATTGATTATAAACACGATGCGAAAATGGTGACGGAGGTGACGGAGAAAAAACAAATTTTCTAAAAGAAAGTAACCGTCCAGCCTAGGTTGGACGGTTGAAAGACGCTAGAGTTTTTTCCGAAAACCGCAGCGATAACGAACCGTCCAGCCTAGGTTGGACGGTTCGTTACTGCAAGGAAAATATTACACTCTCGCAGCAAGGATGACTCATTCTCGCTGCAAAGATGATTAATTATTGCAGCAAAGATAATTTATTCTCACAGCAAGAATGATTTATTCTCGCAGCAAAGATACAAGAAAAACGCAAGGAGCTGAAGATACTGTGCGAAGAGGGCTGGAAGACACACCAGGGATGCCGGCACACACAAGTTCTACACCAAAAGGCTTAAGAAAGGTTAAATAATAGCAGAAAGAAGGATTTTTTGACGAATTGTCTTGTGCAATTCAAAAACATTGTATACCTTTGCATTCAGAACCACGTAAGTGGGTGTTTTCATAAACTTTTTAATGTTTAGGTGTTAATAGTAGTGTTAATTCGAGCGTCTTTGTTGTGAAACAAGGACGCTTTTTTGCGTTCAAAGAGTAGACGGGCTGATCCGTCTGAAATTGCACACGAAGGCACGAAGAACGCGAAGCTTTTTTTGACTCGTTTTAAGTTGTCAACTAATCCTTCGCTCTTCTTCGTGCCTTCGTGTGATTAAGTGCCCTCGTGTGATTAAGTGCCCTCGTGTGATTAAGTGCCTTCGTGTGATTAAGTGCCCTCGTGTGATTAAGTGATTTCGTATGATTAAGTGATGCGAAGAGCTACGCCCAAGACGTCATTACTTGAAGATCAGACCTACAAACTGGTTGAGGCAGCGGCGCCAGGTGAGCCACTCGTGAGCCGTGCCCTGACTCTCATAATAGACGTTGTTGACATCAGCGGCATCGAGCTTCTCGTGCACAGCCTTGCTGCCAAGGTTCTCCTCGGTACCTGTGCCGATGAAGATGGTCTTGAGCTGCTTGTTGATGTTGGCGGCATTCGAGAAAACACCATCATAGGCCTTGGTGATGTCGCCACCAGCCAACGAGAAGATGGCGCCGCTGAAACTGCCCAGATGAGAGAACTTGTCGAGGTTGGTCATGGTAATGTTGAAAGACTGCAAACCGCCCCATGAAAGACCTGCCATGGCACGTCCGTCGCGCGAAGGCTTGGTGCGGAATGTCTGGTCGATGAAGGGGATGATGTCGTCGGTAAGAACCTTGGTGAAGGACGTACCGAAATCATTCATCGACTCACCGGGCTTGCTGCCGAAGCCATAGTCGCAGTTTCCGTTGTCCATGACCACAATCATAGGCACAGCCTTGCCTTGGGCGATGTTATTGTCGAGGATGTTAGCCATCTTGCCCTGAACATGCCAGCCAGTCTCATTCTCGGCCATACCATGCTGCAGATACATAACAGGATAACGCTTCTTGGGGTTCTTGTCATACTCGGCAGGCGTATAGACGTAGCAATGACGAACACGATTCTCTACGCTGCTCCAGTACTGGCACAGGCGTACCTGACCGTGCTGGTAGTCCTTGTTGAAGGTGTAATAAGCAGCCTCCTCGACACTCTCGGGCACCTCGAAATTGCTGGCGTACAATCCGCAGCCATACACGGCCTGACTGGCAGGATCGCTGACACGTGCACCGTCCACCTCAATAAAATAATAATGAGGACCAACGACAAGCGGATCGGTAGTGGCAGTCCATGTGCCCTTGCCATCATTCACCATGTCGTACTTCTTATTGCAGATGTCCACAATAACCTTCTGTGCACCGGGAGCCTTAACCTGGAAAACGCCGCGCTTGTCGGCTGTTATCTTAGGATACTGCGACTGCGACACGTTCGTCTCGGCAGGCTGTGCATCGGCAGGCACAACAAGAGCTGCAGCCGAAGCGTTCACGCCACGGGCACGATTCAGGAAGTTGATCATGCGCTGCAGGTTCTCGTCGGTGTACATATTAAAGCCGTGGCCACCACCTTCGACGGGATAGAACTCAGTCTTGACGCCAGCAAGCTTCAGCTCGTTGGCAAACTCCTCGCCCTGGCAGAAGGGAACGACATTGTCCTTGGTGCCATGGAAGACAATGATAGCGGGATCATTTTTGTCAAGGAAAGAGATAGGACTAAGGGTACGGTACTTGTCGGGATTCTCCTGCTTTGACACACCGCCAAGAAGATTACGTTCGGGTGGGAACTCGCCCATATTCATCGCCTCGCCGCAATCCATATTAAGAAGATCGATGGGACCGCTCCAATCCACCGATGCAAAGACCTTACTGCTCTGGTCGGTGTACTTTCCGAGCTTGCCTTCGATGTCAATCTCTTCCTTGCCTACCTTGCCAGTCTTGCTGCCCGAAGTGGCACCCATAAAACTTGACAAGTGACCTCCGCTTGAGAAACCGCTGGTGGCAATATAGTCGGCATCGAAATGATACTTGTCGGCATTACCACGAATCCAACGTATCACAGCCTTGATATCATGGCTCTGTGCGGGCCACTGGGCATCCTGAATAGAGCGATGATTGGGACATACAACGGCATAGCCAGCCTTGAGCAAGGCCGTTACGATGGTACCCAGATCGGCAGCACCCTTGCTGCTGTTGCTCATCCACGCACTGCCATAGATGTGTACAACAACGGGATACTTCTCGGCCTTCGTCTCGGGCAAGTAAATGTCCATAGTGTGATAAGCCTTGTCGTCATCAGCATAATTAATGTCGGTAAACTTTTGCGAGGCATGCATATCCTCGGTCTTAACCTGCTGTCCGCCAAAGCCGAACTGTGCATTGGCATTGAGCGACAGCGCAAAGAGAACACCTAAAAATACTTTTTTCATAACTTATAAATTAATAAACCGATGCTTATTTGACGGAACAAGCATCGGTAGGTTTATTAGTTTCGTAAAAAATTATTCAATATCGAGTAATTTCCACTTGCTGTTGTCGCTATTGAAGTCGAAGAGACCCAAAGTGGGAGTGCTGTCGGCAATAGAGATGAGGCAAAGTTTGTCGGTGCAACCGGGGATGGCCTTGGGCATGATGCGATAGGTGCCATCGGTGAGCTGGTCGATCTGCCAGAGCTGCTCGGGAGCCCCCGTAAACTCAGGCACAGTGGCAACCTCCTTGTCGGCAGTTGCAGTCAGGGCGCGGTTGGTGCCGGCAATGGTAATCTTGAAATAGGGCTGACCAAGGAAACCACCCACACCCTCGACGGGAGTGATCTTCCACTGCTGGTGAGGACGGTTCATGAAGTCGCCATTACGAACGGCAATATCGCCAGTGGGCCATGCACCCTTGACAGAGTCGAGCTGCTGAAGGGCAATGGGTTCGATCTTGAAGTCGGCATTGTTGCGACGACCCCATCCGCCACGGCGAGCCACATTGAGACGCTGGAAGTCTACAGCCAACTCGAGCGAATAGCCATGACGCTGAGACTCGAGCTCGTAAGTACCCTCCTTGACATTCAGTGCAGCCTCGGGCCAAGCATTCTTCCACACAATAGGGCGAATGGCCAATGTGCTCATGCCGCTACGATCGAAGTCTGCCTCCCAGTGGAAAGACATCTTCTCGAGTCCGTCGGCCACGACAGTACGGCCAAAGTGACCAGCACCGACCTGACGACCGTGAGCCTTGACAACCATCTTGCCACCACCCTGTGTCATGGGGCGACCTACATTGTCCAAGTAAGGACCTGTAACGGTCTTTGAGCGGCCACATACAATATTATAGGTAGAGTTCACACCATCGCAGCAAGTGCCATGCGTGCCAAGCAGATAGTACCAGCCATCCTTGTAGAAAAGAGCCGAAGCCTCGCAGTCAATGGCCACTGTCACCTCCTTGTTGCCTTCCACGCGGGCACCGGTCTTAGGATCCAACTCGAAGAGACGAATCTCGCCGAAATAGGTGCCACAAGTCAGCCACAGACGACCGGTTGTAGGATCGAGGAAGAGGCAGGGGTCGATACAGTCGAAGTCGTCACCATCGACAGACTTGGCCACCTCAACAGGTTCGCTGAACTTGAAATCGGGCGACTTGGGATCGAGTGTCTTGTTCCACATAGTGAGCATGCGGCCACCGTGCGAGCCACCCAGACCACCACCTGTTGCGCCATAGGCAATGAGGTAACGGTCGCCAATCTTCATCACATCGGGAGCAGCACCGCCACCAGGACGTTCTGCACCGCTGTCCCAAGTATAACCGCCATCGGCAGAGATAAGGCCACCGCCGCCGGTGCCGAAGGTGTAGTACTTGCCGTCGCACTCGGCCAAAGTCGAGGGATCGTGAATATATGGATTACCTACCTGGGCACTCACACCCAATGAAGAAATCAAGAGAGCTGCAATAACTGATATTTTTGTTTTCATCGTTTCTGAGGTTTATTTGATTGTGTAACCACCCTTTACGGCTTTACCATTCTCGTCCACTATCTTCACACAGAAGTCGCTCATACCGGGGCCATTGATGATAGCACCACGAATGATGTTCTCGCCCTTCTTGAGTGTGATGCGGTGTGACATGCAATCGTCGGCCACCATACGGCGGTCGCCAGAAAGCAGGAGTACGTCCTGTCCGTTGACCCACCACTGCGAAGCAGAATTAGAGCCTACAGAGAGGCGAACGTCCTTCATCTCTTCCTCGCAATTGATAACCGTAACAACCCAATAGATGACGCCATACACGCGCTTTATCTCATGCTCGCCAAAACGCAAGAGCTTGAGATTATACGTCTTGCTGTCAAGCTTGTGCCACTTCAGTTCCTCGGTAGCCTTCTCGAACTTAGGTGGCTCCATCGACATGCGACGGAAGTCGGTGGGCTGACCGGCAGGGCGTGGCTGCTCTACCTGCTTGTCGAAGGTGACCTTCACCTTCTGACCGTCTTTTGGCAAAATGGTCATCTGATTCTTGAAGTACTCGTGAGCAAAAACATCACGAAGATAAGAATCTACAAAAACCGTATTGGAACGATTGGTTTTACTGATAGGCTCCAGAATCGTCCAACGACGAATGAAACCTTCTGCATCGGGCGACACAGCCTCTTTTCCAGCTGGAAGGAAATACTTCTCCTGAGCCACTGCCGAGACAGAACAAAGAGCCAGAAGCATTCCCACAAAAGCTTTTCTCATTTTCATTTTTTCACGAAGATTTAATATGTTTTGGTTAAATTAGTTGCAAAGTCGATTGCAAATTTACAAAAAGAAATAAGAAAACAAACATGTTTTGGACAAATATTAAAACAATAATGGCGAAAAAGAACCAAAACATGTTTAAGAGCATAAAAGACAAGAAACAGTTTAGAGTTTAGAGTGTAGAGTGGTTTACAGTTTAGAGTTTAGAGTTTAGAGTGTAGAGTGTAGAGTTTAGAGTGGTTTACAGTTTAGAGTTTAGAGTGTAGAGTTTAGAGTAGTTGAGAAAGTTTAGAGTGTAGAGTGGTTTACAGTTTAGAGTGTAGAGTGTAGAGTTTAGAGTAGTTGAGAAAGTTTAGAGTTTAGGGTGTAGAGTTAAAAGTTAAGGGTGTAGAGTGTAGGGCTTAGAGTTTGGAGCAGTTTTTTTATGTGGAGATGCTAACTAAGCAAAAAGTCAGCTATAGTAGCAAAGTGTAAGCAACAATGCGGCATTTACAAAAAAGTGACACACATTGCGCAAAATATAAAAATAGCAAAATAACATATACATTATAATATATATGCGCGCGCGTATTAACGAAGGCAGAAGTTACAATTTAATGTTTTTCTTCGCATTTTACGAACTTTTTTCTATTTTTTCTTGTACATTTGTTTGTTTTTTGCTACCTTTGCAAGCGAAACAACAATACGAAGAAAATTTTCATATTATAAACCAACAAAAGAATCCTAAATTATGGACGCAAAAAAGGTATTGGAAGATCTGAAAAGACGCTTCCCCAATGAGCCTGAGTATCATCAGGCAGTAGAAGAGGTACTTGGTACAATCGAAGAGGAGTACAACAAGCACCCCGAGTTTGACAAAGTAAATTTGATTGAGCGTCTTTGCATTCCCGATCGCGTATATCAGTTCCGTGTTAGCTGGATGGATGACAATGGTAACGTACAGACCAACATGGGTTACCGTATCCAGCACAACAACGCTATTGGCCCCTACAAGGGTGGTATCCGTTTCCACCGCAGCGTTAACCTCAGCATCCTGAAGTTCCTTGCTTTCGAGCAGACCTTCAAGAACTCTCTGACAACCCTCGCTATGGGTGGTGCCAAGGGTGGTTCTGACTTCAGCCCCCGTGGCAAGTCTAACGCCGAGGTAATGCGTTTCTGCCAGGCTTTCATGCTCGAGCTCTATCGTCACATCGGTGCTGACTGTGATGTTCCCGCTGGCGACATCGGTGTTGGTGGCCGCGAAGTAGGTTACATGTTCGGTGCTTACAAGAAGTACACTCGTCAGTTCGAGGGCGTACTCACTGGTAAGGCTCTTGAGTTCGGCGGTTCACTCATCCGTCCCGAGGCTACCGGTTACGGTACCGTATACTTCCTGCGTGCTATGCTCGCTACCAAGGGCGACAGCATCCAGGGCAAGAAGGTTGCTATCTCTGGTTCAGGTAACGTTGCTCAGTATGCTGCTGAGAAGGTTCTGCAGCTCGGCGGTCAGGTTATGACCATGTCTGACTCAGACGGTTACATCTACGATCCCGAAGGCATCGATCGCGCTAAGCTCGACTACATCTTCGACCTGAAGCAGGTACAGCGTGGCCGTATCAAGGAGTATGTTAACGAGTATCCCAATGCCAAGTATGTAGAGGGTGCTAAGCCCTGGTTCGAGAAGGTTGATATCGCTCTTCCCTGTGCTACTCAGAACGAGTTGAACGAGGAGCAGGCTAAGGCTCTGGTTGCTAACGGCTGTATCGCTGTTGCCGAGGGTGCTAATATGCCTACCACTCCCGAGGCTATCAAGGTATTCCAGGATGCTAAGATCCTTTACTCTCCCGGTAAGGCTTCTAACGCTGGTGGTGTATCAGTATCAGGTCTCGAGATGGCTCAGAACAGCCAGCGCCTCTCTTGGACTTCTGAGGAGGTTGACGCTAAGTTGCTCTGGATCATGGAGAACATCCACGAGAACTGCGTGAAGTACGGTACCGAGGCTGATGGCTATGTAAACTACGTGAAGGGCGCTAACGTTGCCGGCTTCATGAAGGTTACAAAGGCTATGATGGCTCAAGGTGTATTCTAAAAAAGAAGACACCGCCATCAAAGGTTTACTTTTGAATGGCTCAGGGCGTATTCTAAAAAAGAAGACGCGCCATCAAAGGTTTACTTTTGAATGGCTCAGGGCGTATTCTAAGCCGCAAGAATTGACAATTGATAATTGACAATTGATATTAAATGATGAGTCGAAGGTAACACTTCGACTCATTTTTTTTGTAACAATCTCAACAAAACAAGCAAAACAAGGTTAACCAACACAATCACACCGACTCTACGTTGTTCACTTTTCTATGAGAAAAACTATAAAAAAGACACAAAATCTCGAAATAAAAGTGTACCTTTGCACCAGAAAAAACAATTAAGGATAAATCTATGCAGACTTTTACAGCCGAAAGCATTGACAATATGAATGTAGAGCAATTGCGCTACATGCTAAAAATGCAGCTAGAACGTAACGAACTACTGGTACAGCAGAACGAATTCTCGATGTTCCGCTACGAATGTGCCTCCAAGACCATGCACTTGCTCACCATTCTGCCCGACAGAACCATTGCACGCATGGCTTTCCCCAACTATCTGGACGATCCCGTCGACGTTATCTTCGCTCCAGAAGAACACAAAAGAGTGACTGAGTACATAAAGCGTCTAATCGAAGACCCATCTACACCAAAGACTGGCGCAGTAGCATTCACATACAAGGACGGACGCCGCATAAGTTGCGAATACACACGCGTTACAAACGAGAAAGGCGAGGTCATTGCCATCCTAGGACAGCATGTCGATATGTATAAGACACACCAGCGCCTTGTCTCTGCTGTCGATTCGCTGAACGAGAAGACACAGATCTCCGACAAAATGATGAATGCCTACGACACCATCATTTCATTCGACTTGTCGGACATGAGCTACAAGGTGATACGTGGAACCCAGGCTGTTCGCGCCGTATGCGGACAAGTAGAGACATGGGTGGAACTGGCTAATCTCTTCCGCAACTTCTACATCGATCCCTCTTATCACAAAATATTCAACGACTTTACCAATCGCGACACATTACAGGATAGAATATATGGTCAGAAATCCATTTCCTGCACTTACAAGACATCGAATATCGGCTGGTGCCATGCACGCATCGTACCCTTGAAGACCGACTCGAAGGGTAATGTTGAGAAAGTGATATTCACAACGGAATCGATGGAAGCGAATAAGCCTGGCAGCATGGCAGAGAGCGAGAAAATCACGCAAGACACATTGACAAACCTTCTGTCGCGCACCAGTGGCGAGGGTATTGTAAACAAGGCTCTCAAAACCAACCACAACGGAGCATTCATGCTGTTTGACTGCGACTTCTTCAACGCCATCAACAGCATGTTGGGATATCCCGTCGGAGACATGGTACTCATTGAGGTTTCGAAAGTTCTGCAAGAGACATTCCCACACGAGATCGTAGCACGCATCGAGAATGACGAGTTTGCCGTTTACGCCACAAGCAGCAGCATACTCAGCACCATCGAGAAAGAGGGTATGCAAGCCGTCTTCAACACCGTCTCTGAAAAGATACAGAATATTCACATTCCCGAAATGAATGGTGTAACCATCTCTGCCAGTTGCGGTATGGTATTCTGCAAAGGCGATGCCACCAACACCTTCGACAAATTGTACGCCGTGGCAAAGAACAATCTGCAGGAGGCTCAGAAAAAGGGCAGTTCGGAGATGTGCAGTTCAGAAATCTAGGCAATACATACCAAGACATCAAGAAGGAAGTCTACCGTTTTATTATTGAACGACAATGAAATACAAAGCAATAATATTTGACCTGGACGGAACACTCACCGACACAATCGTCGACCTGAAAGAAAGTACGAACTACGCCTTACGTGAGATGGGATGGCCAGAACGTACACTCGAAGAAATAAAACAATTCGTAGGGAACGGTGTGCGCAGGCTGATGGAGCAAGCCACGCCATCCAACATCAACGAATTGGAATTCGAAGAGTGCTTTGCCATCTTCCAGGAGCACTACATAGACCATTGCCAGGATCACACCGACCTCTACCCCGGCATCAAGGAACTGCTCGAAACGCTGAAAGAAAAGGGCTACAAGATGGCCATAGTCAGCAACAAGATGCAGGCCGGAGTAAATGAGTTGCAGAAGAGATTCTTCAAAGGCATCATCGACGTGGCTATAGGCGAGAAACGTGGAGTGCGCCGCAAGCCTTTCCCCGATATGGTGAACATCGCACTCGAGAAACTGGAGGTCAAGGCAGAAGAGACCATCTATGTTGGCGACTCGGAGGTAGACATGGCCACCGCACGTAATGCAGGAATACCATGCATATCAGTACTTTGGGGATTCCGTGACCGCGACTTCCTGCGCGAGATTGGTGCCTTCCAGATGGTGGAGACACCACAAGATATATTGGAATTAGTTTAATGATCAATGCATAATTCATAATGTAGAATTCATAATGCAGAATACTCACTGCGCAGCCTAATTATGAATTATGAATTATGCATTATGAATTAATAAAAGAATGAACGCCATCTCCGAATTCTTTGCAAATCCGCTCGAATACATCCAGAACTTGTCTGATTTTCTCTGGACTTACATCATCATAGCACTGCTTGTTGGCTGTGCCATCATCTTCACCATCCTGATACGTGGAGCACAGTTCCTGAAACTTGGCGAGATGATGCGCCTCTTGTTCACGTCGGGAAAGAAGACTGACGACGCACTGAGCAATGGCAAGAAAAGCATCAACTCGTTCCAAGCCTTTGCCGTAAGCCTGTCCAGTCGTGTAGGCACAGGCAACCTTGCCGGTGTGGCAAGCGCCATTTGCATCGGCGGTCCGGGTGCTGTATTCTGGATGTGGGTCATGGCCTTGTTCGGAGCCGCCACCGCATTCTTCGAAGCCACTTTGGCTCAGCTCTTCAAGCGCAAAGGCGAAGACTCATTCTACGGCGGTCCCGCCTACTATATGCAGCATGGCCTTCATTCACGCTGGATGGGCATTCTTTTTGCATTTTTCATCATCTACACCTTCGGCATGGCCAATCAGGTGACGCAGAGCAACACCTTGTGTGATGCTGTCAGTGCAGCCTACAACAGTGCAGCCGGCGAGAATGCGCTCCCCCCAATCTCCGTTGCCATTGGTCTCACCCTCCTCACCTTTGGCATTATCTTTGGTGGTATCCAGCGTATCTCAAAGTTTGCCGCTATGGTCGTGCCCTTCATGGCCATCGGCTATCTGCTACTTGCCATCTACATTCTGGGCACCAACATCAGCGAAGTGCCCCATATGTTCAAACTGATTGTAAGCAGTGCTTTTGGTGCTGAACAGGCAGCGGGTGGCATGGTGGGAATGGCCATTATGCAAGGAGTGAAGCGCGGACTCTTCAGTAATGAGGCCGGAGAGGGTAGCGCACCCAACGCTGCGGCTACAGCCAGCATCTCGCACCCCGTAAAACAAGGACTACTACAGTCTTTTGGCGTCTTTACCGACACCATCATCATCTGCACCTGTACGGCTTTTGTCATCATTCTTTCAGGCATCTACGACAATGGCGAGGATGGCATCAACCTGACCAGTACGGCCATGCAGCACCACCTTGGCGACTTCGGTCGCTGGTTCCTCACCGCAGCCATCTTCCTCTTTGCCTACAGCACCATTATAGCCAACTATTTCTATGGCGAGACGAACATACGTTTCATCACAAAGAAAGAATGGGCGGTGCAGGTGTTCCGCTTCGTGACAGGCTTCACAGTGTTGGCAGGAGGCTTCATGACACTGCAGCAGACATGGGCATTGGTAGACCTAGGCATGGCGCTGATGACACTCATCAACCTCATCTCCATCATTCTGCTATCACGTTGGGTGGTACGACTCTACAAAGACTACTTCCGTCAACGCAAAGAGGGCAAGGATCCCGTTTTCCGTCGCTCTACACTAGCCGAGATACAAGACGACATTGAATGTTGGGAAGAATAACCCACCCTTTTACTACCCTTCTACTACCTTTTTACTCCCCTTCTACTACCCTTTCACTACCCTTTTACCACCTTTTTACTACCCTTTTACCACCCTTCTACTACCCTTTTACAACCCTTTCGCACCTTTTTTCTCATTCCTTTATCACAACTCATTATTTTTTTGTAATTTTGCACACCGTAAGCGGATAAGGGAATCGGGTGTAAATCCCGAACTGTCCCGCAGCTGTAAGTTCCACGACAGTCATCAACACGTGGCCACTGAGCATGAGACAAATGCTTGGGAAGGCGTTGAAAGAACTGGAACAAGTCAGAATACCTGCCGCCTTTACATATTCAAGCCCCGAGGACTGGGCATAAGGAATAGTTGTGAAAGAAATAGGCAAAATCATAATCACCATTGCCATGCTGCTTCCGTGCATGGCTTTGGCACAAACGGAACGCGTCGACTCGACAACGCTCCGCAATGTCGAAGTGTCTGCCTATCGTGTCAACAAGAATACCCTCACCTCGCAACCCGTACAGGAAGTGAGACATGCCGAAATGGAACAGCTTGGCATGACCGACCTGGCTGATGTGCTGCGCCGTATGGCCGGCACCAACATCAAGGACTATGGCGGACTGGGTGGCATGAAAACCGTTTCGGTGCGCAATATGGGAGCCTCACACACCGCAGTCTCGCTAGACGGCATACCGGTAAGCAACAGCCAAGCCGGACAGATAGACGTGGGGCGCTTCAATCTGCGTCACCTCGAATCAGTAAGTCTTGCCGTGGGCCATCAGGACGAGCTGTTGCAGCCCGCCCGTCTCTTTGCTTCGGCCGCCGTATTGAGTCTGCAAAGTCTACAACCCACGTTCCTAGAAGACAAAATGTGGAGCCTTACAGCCAACTGTCAAGTGGGCCAATGGGGCGAAGTCAATCCCGATCTTTTCTATCAGCAAAAGATAGGAGAAGGGACCATCATAACCGCCAATGCCAATTACCTTCGCAGCGACGGCCGCTACCCCTTCACGCTTGTCATACCCAATGTCAGCACTACCAGCGAGAAACGGTTCAACAACGACATACAGCAATGGCATGCCGAGGCCGGCGTGCAGCAACATTTCAAGAACAACGGACTGCTAGACGTCAAGATGTACGGATACGACTCGCAGCGCGGACTGCCCGGCCACGTCATCTACTACAACCTCGAAAACTCGCGCCAACGTCTTTGGGACAGAATCGGCTTCGTGCAAGCACAATACAAGCAACCCCTCAATCGGCAATGGTCCCTCCTTGTCCAAGGCAAGGCTAACTACGGATACAGTCGTTATCGCGACGAGGGCGAGGAATATGATGCGGGCTACATGGAGGAGCGCTATACGCAGCGCGAAGGACTCGTGAGTATGGCTGTACTATACAAGCCATTCACAAAGTGGAGTTTCTCACTCAGTCAGGACGGAAGCATCAACTCACTGCGCAGTCCCATGAAATTCTGCCCCGACCCTAACCGTTACACCTCGCTGACAGCCCTCAACGCACGTTACGAGGACATACACTGGCGTGTGACAGGTACGCTGGTCGGCACCTACATCACCGAGACTGTGAAGAAGGGAGGAACACCCGACGACATCAAGCACCTCAGCCCCACCCTTGCATTGCGTTACACGCCTTCAACCACGCTACCGCTTAACCTGCGAGCAATGTACAAGAACACGTTCCGAACACCCTCGTTCAACGACCTATATTATCGCAGTATGGGCAGCCTGGCACTGAAGCCCGAAGACGCTCAGGAACTGTCAGTAGGACTGACTCTTTCGCCCAACAAACTAGGCATGCTAAGACGTACATCAATCACCATCGACGGATATTGGAACATGGTGAAAAACAAGATTGTAGCCATACCTACCAACTTTGTTTGGACAATGCGCAACTATGGCAAGGCACGTATGGGAGGCATCGACATAACGGCACAGACAACCATCCCATTCGGCCACGACATCTCGCTCGACATAAGTGGTGCCTATAGCTGGATGCGAGCCATCGACCTGACCGATGCCAACAAGAAGTCGTACAAGAACCAGTTGCCCTACACGCCGCGTCACAGCGGCAATGCCAGCGCCCTGCTCCGAACGCCTTGGCTCAATGTGGGCTACACCGTCATGGCAGTCGGACTGCGCTACGTTCTGGCACAAAACATTCCGGCCAACGAGGTGCAGGGCTATCAAGACCACACCCTCACCCTCAGCCGCAACTTCAAGTTGCATGGCTGCAGTGTCAAACTGCTAGGCAGTATCACCAACCTGTTGGACAAGGACTACGACGTGGTGCGATACTATCCGATGCCAGGCCGAGCCTACCACCTTACTGTCGAGATAAAGATTTAATTACTAATACAAATTTCGCATGTTGCCTATCGGCAAGAAATCTTAGCCCTATCGGGGAAATCTTAATAAAGGAAATATTTCTAAAAAAGAGATTTCCAGCGTAAGCAACAAGATTTCCGGCTTTAGCCGCCAAGATTTGACTTTCCCTTCGGCCGTCGAGCTGAACCTTCTCGCGCAAGCGACTTGATAATCAATCTGATCATTACAAGC
>JAGHUS010000017.1 GCA_018064685.1 Bacteroidales bacterium
ACTCGGCTAATCAGCAGAAGTTAGTGTAAGACAGTCCAAATGTGCATGTAAAAACGTGCAGTTTGTGTACCAAAAATGCTAAAATCCCTTACACTAAACTTGTAAAATACTGATAATCAAGGCTTGTTAGCCGCCGCCCAGGCAGCTGTTGAGGAGTAATCCGATAGGATAGAATAAATAATATAAGGTGCAATCATCGCAATGATGGTTGCACCTTTTTATATGAAACGTACACGATTGTTCGGTATCTTGACGATTTGTTAGGCAATTAAATTTTATTTTTGTAATTTTGTCGCAAATTTATTTCGCAATATAAATGTTGTACGAAAAATGAAAAGAATTATATTTGCTGTGCTTGCCGCCTCTGTGATGGCATGTACGTCAAACAAAACAGAGAACAACGATATGGTGGTTGACGATTCTATCGACGTGGTTGCCAACGTGTTGAAAGATGATGCCAAGTTCAATCTGGCAGATCTTAAGTGGACACGCGAGCCTGAGAGTTTTGTAATAAAGGGTGATACTATCGAGATCGTGACAAAACCCAAGACCGACCTTTGGCAACGTACCTACTACCACTTCCGTAACGACAATGCGCCGGTACTGCAGGTTAGCACCAGGGAGAAGTTCTTCAGCTTTGTGGTGAAGACCAACTTCGAGGAGAGTCATCATCGTTTTGACCAGTGCGGTGTGGTGATGTACCTCGATTCCGAGAACTGGCTGAAGGGAAGCATCGAGTACGAGAACGAGGAGTTTCAGCACCTTGGCAGCGTGGCAACAAACCATGGCTACAGCGACTGGGCAACGACCGCTATACCTGCCGATGTGAAGAGCATGTGGTATCGCCTCTCACGCCGTGATGATGACTTCTGCATCGAGTGCTCGACGGATGGCAAAGAGTGGAGCCAGATGCGTGTCTGCCACATGTACGAGGCGAAGGACGAGATAAGCTTCGGCATCTACGCTTGTTCGCCCGAGGAATCATCGTTCAAGGCTGTCTTCACCGACATGCAGATAACCGAATGTATGTGGAAGGCTCATGATGGCCAGCAGCCTGACGAGTGATGTTGCTAAAAAAACGAAAGCCGGCGTCGTGTTGACGTCGGCTTTCGTTTTTTTATCTACAGATGTATTGTTTTACACTGGATAGTCGGTGTACTTGAAGCGCTTGATGCTCTTCTTGGGAGTCTTCTCGAACTCCTCGTCCACCACGCGTATGCCGCTCAGCTGGCAGTAGTGGGGTAGGCTCAGGTTCAGTTCCTTGCGGTTCTGCTCCATGATGGCCTCGAGGTCGCTCTTGCCCAGGTTGAGCTTGGTGGCAGCCTCCATGTCGGGGTATACGAGTCCGTAGAGCTTCTCGCCCTTCTGGATGACGAGGCACTCGTTGACGAGCGATACGTTGCTCAGCTTGTCCTCGATCTCCTCGGGGTAGATGTTCTGTCCGTTGGCTCCGAGCAGCATGGTCTTGCAGCGTCCCTTGATGAAGACGTTACCCTCCTCGTCCATCACGCCGAGGTCGCCGGTGTGATACCAGCCGTCCTTGTCGATGGTGGCTGCTGTGGCCTCGGGATTCTTGAAGTAGCCCAGCATGACGTTGGGACCCTTGGCAAGGATCTCGCCAGCCACATTCTGTGGGTCGGGACTGTCGATGCGTACCTCCATGTTCTTGGCTGCCTTACCGCAACTGCCCTTCTTGAACTTCTTCCAGTCCTCGTAGCAGATGATGGGGGCGCACTCGGTGGCTCCGTAGCCCACGGTGTAGTTGAAGCCTACGTCCTTGAGCAGTGTCTCTATCTCCTGGTTCAGTGCAGCACCGCCGATGATGACCTCGTAGTACTTGCCACCGAAGGCCTCGCGCATGCTTTCGCAAATCTTCTTCTTGATGCGGTCGCCAATGATGGGCACGTTCAGCAGCAGCTTGATCTTGGGATCCTGAATCTTGGGCAGCACGGCCTTGCGCACAACCTTCTCGATGATGAGGGGCACGCAGATGAGAACGGCAGGCTTGATATCGGCCAGAGCCTTGAGCAGAATGACGGGGCTGGGCATCTTGGTGAGGAAGTGGATGTGCATGCCGATGATGAACTCGTAGATGAACTCGAAGGCCATGCCGTATTCGTGGGCCATGGGCAGCATGCTCAGTATCTTGTCGCCTGCCTGGATGTGGGGGCTCAGTACTGCCTCGGCAAAATCAACATTGCTCCACACGGCGCGATAGGGTATCATGACACCCTTCGAGTTGCTGGTGGTACCGCTGGTGTAGTTGATGAGTGCCATCTCGTCGGGCTCGTCGATGTGGTAGTCGATGTGCTGCTTGCGGAAGTTATTGGGGTACTTCTCGCCGAAGAGACGGTTCAGGTTGTTGCGTGCATTGGTGAGCTCGTCGCTGCGGCTGGCCAAGAGGGTGTAGTCGCTGAACGAGATGCAGCCGTGCAGTGTTTGCATCTGCTCGAAGTCGAGGGTGGCAAATATCTGGTCGGTGACGAAGAGCAGGCGTGACTCGCTGTGGTTGATGATGTCCTGAATCTGATTGGGGTGGAACTCGTTGAGGATGGGAACAACGACGGCACCATAGGTCAGGATAGAGAAGAAGGCTGCACCCCAGCGCGCCGAGTTGCGTCCGCAGAGTGCGATTCTATCGCCCTTCTGGATGCCGCACTGCTCGTAGAGGATGTGCATCTTCTCGATGACGCGTGCTACATCTTTATACTGATAGGTGTAGTCACCATAATCTGACATTGAAGGCATGTCCCAGTGCTTCTTGATGCTCTGAGCCACCAAATCATTAAAACTAGCTATCTGCATACTCTATTCTTTTTAATTAAGAAATCAGGTTTGTCGGTTTTGCGGTTTTACGGTTATTCGGTTTTGTGGGAGTTACTCGGCTTTACGGCTTTACGGTTTTATGGTTTTGCGGGAGTTACTCGGTTTTGCAGAAATAACCCTTTGACAATGTTTGTTTATGGCTTGTTGGTTTGTCTGTTTGTGACATATCTATAACCTATAACCTTTAAAACTGCACAAAGGTAAGGCGTTTTGCGCAAATTTGCAAGAGAAATGGCACACAATTTCGCTTTTTGCGCAAAAAAATGCCCTTAGTATACTCTTGGACCGAAAATCTTGCTTCCGATACGCACCAGTGTGCTGCCGTGCTGTATGGCTATCTGGTAGTCGTCGCTCATGCCCATCGAGCATTCGCAGAATGATGGTTCGCTGGCAAAATATTTCTGCTTGGCGCTGAGGAAGAACTGGTGTGCGCGTTCAAACTCAGCGGCTACCTGCTCTTCGTCGTCGACATTGCTGGCCATGCACATTATGCCCTTGATGCATACATGTGGCATCTGCTTCCACTGTCCCTCGGCCAACATGGCATCGCATTCCTCGGGCGTGAAGCCGAACTTCGTTTCTTCCTGTGCCACGTGCAGCTGCAGCAGTATGTTGATGGTGCGGTTACACTTGGCAGCCTGCTTCTCTATCTCTGCCATCAGCTTCAGGGTGTCGACGGCATGGACGAGTGCCACGTACGGGGCTATGTACTTCACCTTATTGGTTTGCAGGTGACCTATGAAGTGCCATTCTATGTCGCCTGGCAGTTCGCCCACCTTTTGTTGCAGTTCCTGCACGTGGCTCTCGCCAAAGATGCGCTGCCCTGCGTCGTAGGCTTCCTGGATCATCGACGAGGGGTGGTATTTTGATATGGCCACCAGTCTTGTGCCTTCGGGCATCTGCTGGTTGATTTGCTGTATGGTTGCTGCTATGCTCATTGTTTGTTTTAATTAAGAATTTCAAGTTTTGCAAGGCTCAACTTTCTCGGTTGTAGGTTGAAGGTTATAGAGATTATGCATTTGTCTGCTTATATATTTTTATGAAAGGTTATTGGCTTGTCTGTTTGCGACATATCTATAACCTATAACCCATAGCCTATAACCTTTTCAACTTTCGAGAGTTGAAAAATATAATTTCTGTATTGCAAAGTTAGGTTTTTTTTGTAACTTTGCAATGTTTTATACAGATAAAATAAGGGCTTCTGGCTATTTTATTCGCTGATGTCCAAAAATCAAATCTGAAAACTCTGTTTTTTATGAGAAAGTTCATCTTCATATTTGTCCTTATGATAGCTGCTGTTTCTGCGATTGGTGCCCAGCCTTCGGACGTGAAGGAAACGGGCAGAAAGACTGTCGGACTGACCTTCCTGCATACGAGCGACGTGCATGGAGCCGTCTTCTCGTACGACTATCTGAAAAGCAAACATACGCGTGGCGGACTGCCTGCCATCTACGCCTATGCCTCGTCGTTGCGCCGTCGGTTGGGCGATGCTCTTATCCTGACCGAAGGTGGCGACTGTCTGCAGGGCCAGCCCACGGCTTATTACTCGAACTATGTGGACACCACCTCGACGCATCTTGTGGCAAAGGTGATGAACGAGATGGGATATGTGTGTGCCGTAATGGGCAACCACGACATCGAGGCGGGCCATGCTGTGTATGACCGCTGGGTGAAGCAGCTCGACATGCCTGTGCTGGGAGCCAACGTTATCGATACGCGTACCGATCAACCTTATCTCACTCCGTATATCGTCATCGAGCGCGAGGGCGCGAGGATAGCATTGCTGGGCATGGTGACACCCACCATCCCGTTCTGGCTGCCTCGAAATCTGTGGATCAACCTGCGCTTTGAAGATGTTGAGACGAGTTCACGCAAATGGGTGAAGCATATCATGGAGAAGGAACATCCCGACCTTCTGGTGGGAGTCTTCCATAGTGGATTTGACGGAGGGATCGTGACACCAGAGTGCAGCGAGAATGCCACAGAGCGAACGGCAAGAAATGTGCCGGGCTTTGACTTCATTTTGTACGGGCACGACCATCATGCTGCCGTTCACGAAGTGACAAATGTAGAGGGCAAGGTTGTGAAATGTGTGGGTCCGTCGAGCGAAGGTACGAGTTTTGCGCTGGCTAAAGTGGTACTGCAATATGATGGTGGTAAGTTGACTGACAAACAGATAGATATGTCTATTGTTCAGTCTGCACCATTTGCCAACGATGTCTATGCCGAACTGTTTGAGGCGGACTTTGTCGACGAGCGTCAGGATCTGAGCAAATGGGTGGGCAAGAGTATCGGCACGCTGACCCACGACATGGATGGCATGGATGCCTATTTCGGTCCCTCGCTCTTTATAGACTTTATCCATCAGATGCAGTTGGAACTGACCGGTGCCGAGGTGTCTTTTGCCGCTCCTTTGTCGTACAACTCCGTCATCAAGGCAGGTAGTATGACTGTGGCTGATATGTTCAATCTGTACAAGTACGAGAACTTCCTCTATACGATGCGACTGACGGGCAGTGAGATTAAGGGTTTCCTGGAAATGAGCTACTCGAAATGGGTGGATCAGATGCATTCGGCCGACGACCATATCATGCTGATGAAACAGAACGAACAGGGGGATATGTACTTCCCCAATATGACGTTCAACTTCGATTCGGCAGCGGGCATCCTGTATACGGTCGACGTGACAAAGCCGGTAGGGGAGCGTATCCACATCTCGGGCATGGCCGACGGTACAGCGTTCGACATGGACAAAGAGTACAAGGTGGCGGTGAACAGCTATCGCGGTAATGGTGGTGGCGAGTTGCTGACACAAGGTGCGGGCATACCACGCGAGGAATTATCATCGCGCATCATAACGGCATCGGACGTCGACCAACGCTTCCTGATGATGCAACGCATACAGCAGTTGGGCACCGTCACGCCACGCTTGCTCAACACTTGGCGTTTCGTACCCGAGGAATGGGCGGTGAAGGCTTGTGAACGTGACCGCAAACTGCTGATGAAATGAACTTTGGACGTGCTGGTTATGCAAAAAAACGGTCGCGGAGGATAAAAAGTTGCCTTGTGCGACGTTTTTTTGCGTTAAATGTTTGGTGATTATTTCAATACTTTGTATATTTGCGCAGTGAATTGGTAAAAAGATAACATAAACTTAAGGATAACAGAAAAATGAAAAAGTCGATTTTTTTATCATGCATGTTGGCTGCCTCGATGGGTGCAGCACTCACTTCATGTCAGAATCGTGAGGAGTTTTTCGAGGATGCCAGAAAGGCTAATTGGGAGAAGATGGTCTCTTCTATCGACCCTAAGCAGGACTGGAATCTTGCAGAGAATTTCACCGTATCGGTTAATCCCGATCATCAAACCTCTTATTCTATCTATGTCAAGGTAGATGGAAAATACAAGCTTGCTGCCAAGTATGACAATGTGACCTCGGCACGCGAGCTGAGCTTCACTGCTGTGAAGGGCACCGAGCAGGTTTTGGTAAGTGCTGGTGTGAATGTGCAGCTTGTGGATGTGAACGGCGCTTTCGGCACGGCTACACGTTCGGCTTCGAACTGGGAGCTTGGCGAGTTTAAGTGCGATGAGTCGTTGCGCAAGGGTACCGACATTGAGGGTCTCGACCTGGGCTATGTCACCACGATGCTGCCTGAAAATGGTAACAACGAGGGCAAGGATGGACTGACCGAGGACTTCATGTTCTATAACGGCAATGCCGATGGTTTTACCATCTACCCCGTTGCTTCATATACGGGTGCCAGACTTCGTCTTGGCATCTACTGGTATGACGAGGATGGCAACCGCGTGGAGAAAGAGGTTTGGCGCTTGGACGACACGATGAAGGAGTTCGACCCCAGCATCAACACCAATATCTATCGTGTGCAGAAGGCCATGCCCAATGGTATTCACATCCGCACGCCCAAGAACAAGGCATTCGGCTTCTATATTGATAAGGTTTCTGTACAATATTACAGTCAGAGTTCTTTGAACAACTGTGGTCAGGTACACTCTGTATCATTCGAGAAGGACGGCATCACATACATCGGCTTTGAGGATGCCTGCAAGACTCCTCTCGACCTGAACGACCTTGTCTTCGTCGTAGAGCCCGACTTGACTCCCATTGTCGAGGATCCCGTGAAGTGGACAGTAGCTTGCGAGGATTTGGGTTCAACCTGCGACTATGACTTCAACGATGTAGTCTTTGAGGTTGAGCATGTAACGGGTCAGGATAATGTCACCGTCACTCCTCTTGCTGCTGGTGGTCTGTTGGGTAGCACCATCTATCTTGGCGATACCGAAGTGGGTGAGATTCACGCTCTTCTGGGTGGACAACCTGGTCAGTTCCTGAACACCGAGACCTTCACTGCTTCGGGCACTCCTGTAGTGGTTCCCGGACAGAGCAGTTTCTCTATTGGTACTGATATGGGTGGCTTCAGAATCAGTGTTGAGAACAATGGCAATGCCAGCATCATCACTGCCCCTGTTGCCGGCGACGTTCCACAGATGATGATTGTCCCCGAAGGCTGGGCTTGGCCTCTCGAACATACCAATATCATGACCGCTTATCCCTCGTTTGCCGATTGGTCGAAGGCTGCTGCCGTATATAATTACTGGGCTCAGTATTGTGATGCCAGCAAGGTTATTAAGCGCAAGTAAGAAGAAATTCAGATACTTGAATATTTTGACTCCACAGAAATGTGGAGTCTTTTTTTTCTTCTTTAGTAATGGTAAAATTGACGCTTGTTGCAAATATCATTACTTTAGTACATTGTTTTTTTACCAATACTTATTTGCTGTCCTTTATGTTCTCTTTTGCCAGTTGAAATATTTACAGCGGCAAAAATAGTGCGCTTAGGCTAAAAATATGCGAAATTGTTTTGATTATCCAGTCTTTTTGCTTAATTTCGCTTGTAATAAACGGCATTACTTTGTTGTAGTAAGACAAAAAACATGAAGTGGTACTCTAAATATTTAAATGCATACGAGAAGCGTTTCGAAGATATCGACCCGTCAATCTTTGATGAGGTCGGTCGGAATATGGCTTCGGTACAGAGCGATGTTCCCTTGGTAACGGTATCGGTCATTGCCTATAACGAGGAGCGCCATCTTGCAGCATGTCTTTGGAGTCTGAGCGAACAGCAGTGTCGTTATCCCATGGAGATAATAGGTGTGGATAATGAGTCGAAGGACCATACGGAAGAGATCTACCGTCGTTGTGGTGTCAGATACTACACCGAGACACAGCACAGCTGCGGTTGGGCCCGCCTGTGTGGATTGTCGCATGCCCGTGGCAAGTATCACCTCAATATTGACAGTGACACCATGTATCCACCCCATTACGTCGAGATGATGGTGGATATGTTGGAGAAGCCTGGCACGGTGGGTGTGTCCAGCTTGTGGAGCTACATTCCCGATTCTCAGCATTCTGCTTTCGGGCTCAAGATCTTCGAGTTCTGCCGTGATACACACATCTGGCTACAGCATTTCAAGCGTCCCGAACTCAGCATTCGCGGTCTTGTCTTTGGCTACGACACAGCCCTTGCTCAAAAGCTTGGCATTCGCACCGACATCATTCGTGGCGAAGATGGCTATCTGGCTTTCCAACTCAAGGATTATGGAAAGATACGTTTTCTGCGCAGTCGCAAGGCGCGTGCCGTGACAGGTTATGGCACCGTGGGCAATGATGGCGGATTGTGGCAGAGTTTCTGGTATCGCATCAAGAAATACACTCTAAGCATCGGCAACATCTTTGTAAAGGAGACAAAATACGAGGATAAGGACGACAACCTGGTGGCCAAACGAAAGAAATAACAGATGCGTATCGTATACATTATAAAATACATAGCTCAGTTGGGTGGCTTGGATCGTGTGATGAGCTACAAGATTAACTATATGGCTCAGCAGGGGCACGATGTGCATGTCATCACCTACGAGCAGGGCCAGCATCCCATCTCTTTTCCGCTTGACGAGCGCGTGCATTATTGCGACATTGATGTGCGCTTCTTCACTCGTCATGGTGGTGGGTTGTTGAAGCGTGTCAAGCAGTATTTTGACATGCGCCGTACGTTTAAGCAGCGCCTCTATGACAAGGTGAGGGAGATAGAGCCCGATGTCATCGTCACGCTTACCGACTCCTACACCTTGCTCGACATACTTATGCATATTCCGGGAAGAGCATACAGGGTAATCGAGTCGCATGTAGAGCGTGGCTCGTTTCAGAAGCGCAGCGATTTCAAAGGACGTTTCGGTCTCTATCAGATAGCGGCATTGTTTGATAAGTATATTACTCGACAGATAAAACGAGCTGATTGTTTCGTCACACTCACGCAGCATGATGCTGAGAACTGGCCGGAGTTGAAGCATGTCAAGGTCATACCCAATCCTTTGTCGTACGTGCCCGAGAAGAAGTCTACACTCGAGAATAAAATCGTAGTGAGTGCCGGACGCTTGGAAGATCAGAAGGGTTATGACATGTTGGTGGATGTTTGGAAGATTGTCAACGAACGTCACCCCGACTGGCACCTCAATGTGTTTGGCGATGGCGGCAATCGTGATGCCCTGGAACGTAAGACGGCCGAACTGCATCTGCAAGACAGCATCAGCTGGGAGCATTCTACGCCGCAGATCTTCGACCGCTATCTCGAGGGCAGCATCTACGTCATGAGCAGCCGTTTTGAAGGTTTTGGCCTTGTCCTGACGGAGGCTATGTCCTGTGGAGTGCCATGCGTCAGCTTTGATTGCCCTTACGGCCCCAGTGACATTATAAAAGATGGGGAGGATGGTTTCCTTGTTCCGCTGGGCGATGTGCAGGCACTTGCTGATGCTTTGTGCAAGTTGATCGAGAACGATACGCTGCGCAAAAAGATGGGACAGGCTGCGCTATGCAATGTACAGCGCTATGCTCCAGCGAATATCATGAGGCAGTGGGAAACACTCTTCACGCAACATAAATGAATGCTATGATGAAGGGGGCAGATACACATTATGTATGGATAGACGTCGCAAGGTTGTTGTTGTGCTTTTTTGTGATGGCGGTTCATGTCGGTTATGTCTTTCCCGCTTGTGGTGATATGATTGATTTGATAGGACATGCATCCGTTCCTGTCTTTTTTGTCATCTCGGGTTTCTTGTTTGGTCAGAAATACATCCCTTCCTCAGTGGCAGATCGGGGAAGTGTCGTGCGAAAATATACAAAACGTATATTTGTGTTATACGCTATCTGGACGCTTGTCTATGCACCGATAACTATCCTCTACCTGCTGAATCATCACGATACGGGCAGTGCCATTCTGCTGTATCTGCGTAATGTGCTGTTTGTGGGGCAGAACATGATGTCATGGCATCTGTGGTATCTTCATGCCCTGATAGTAGCTCTGCTTTTGATTCATGGTCTCTTCGTTTGCCGTTTCGGGATGTGGATGGTGGTTGGCGTGTTCCTGTTGTTGTTTTGTGCCGGATTGTATATTGAGTCGGCAGACAATTGTTTTACAGAAACTTACAGACAGATTCTGTGCGACACGCAGAATGGCATCTTCCGTGGTGGACTGTATGTGTCATTGGGTATGCTATTGGCAGCAGTTAAGGATAAGGTGCAAGGAATGCTGTACGTGCTGCCATTAATTCTTTCCTTCGTGTCTTACATGTTTGGCATTCCTTTTTACTATCCACTCTTCTCATTCGGATTTGTAGGCTTGCTCATCTCTTTGCCACATCAAGTGGCTCTTTCATCGTTCGCTAAATGGTCGTACAAGGCCAGTGCTTTTATATATTTGTCTCACTTCCTGCTAATTGTGTTTCTGCAACAGGTGTTACATTGGGATGGCAATTTCGTGCAAAGCTACTTCATCGTACTTCCAGCTTCCCTCTTAGTTGCATGGGCTTGGATACGGCTGAGCGAAGTGAAAAGCTTGGCATTCATGAAGAGTTTCTACTAAAACAGGATGTACAAGAAGACGCCCGACTTTGTAGAAGAATCAAGATATTCTACCAAAACTGGTTCTAAAAGAGGTGTTTCAACTAATTGACGTAAAGAAATGAAAATAGTCTACATATATACAGCCATACTCGAGGTGGGAGGCGTTGACCGCATCCTTACCCAGAAGGCCAACTATCTGGCAGAGAAGATGGGGCACGAGGTGTATGTCATCACGGACTCGCAGGCTGGCAAGCCTACTACATTCCCCCTTTCTCCACTCGTCAAGCATATCGACTTGGATGTGGACTTTGACCAGCAGTACCGTCATGGTCTGCTGCTTCGTACGTGGTACTATTTCACATTGATGCGTGAGTACAAGAAACGTCTCAAGGCGAAGTTGATGGAGCTGCGTCCGGACGTTACCATCACGGTGTTGGGGCGCGAGATGGATTTCCTTATGAAGATAAAAGATGGCAGTCGCAAGGTGGGAGAGTCGCACATAGCCAAGCAGTTCTGCCGTAATTTTCATTTGTTGGAACAGCGTTCTTTCCCTTATCCCATGATAGCCAGACATTGGCGCAGGAAGCAGGAAAAAGCCGTGGCAAAACTAGACGAGCTGGTGCTGCTCACAGAACATGACCGTGAGTCATGGCAGGATGCCAAGGAGGGAGTTGTCATTCCCAATGCAGTGGCTTTCTATCCCAATGAGAGCAGTACGTTGAATCGGAAGCGATGCATCACGGTGGGACGATTCACCGAGCAGAAAGGCTATGACCTGCTTATACAGGCATGGAGCCTGGTGGCAAAGAAGCATCCCGATTGGGTCATTGATTGTTATGGACAGGGCGACAAGAGCCATTTCCAAAAGCTGATAGAAGAGCAGGGCTTGCAGCAGCAGGTTCGTTTGCACGAGGCATCGGCGACTATCATGCAAGAATATCTTGACAGTAGCATCTACGTCATGTCCTCTCGTTTTGAGGGATTCGGTTTGGTGCTGGTCGAGGCAATGGCTTGTGGCGTGCCCTGTGTCAGCTTCGATTGTCCTCATGGTCCGTCGGACATTATCACGGATGGCGAAGACGGATTGTTAGTGAAACACTTGGATGTAGAAGCGCTGGCACAATCTATCTGCAAGATGATAGAGAATGAGGAAATGCGAAAGGCTATGGGAGCAGCTGCCAAGAGGAATGTGGCCAGATACAAGGAAGAATGCATCATGCAGCGGTGGGAAGAATTGTTTAAAAAGGGTAGTAAAAGGGTAGTAAAAGGGTAGTGAAAAAGGTAGTGAAAAAGGTAGTAAAAAGGTAGTAAAAGGGTAGTGAAAAGGTAGTAAAAGGGTAGTGAAAAGGTAGTAAAAGGGTAGTAAAAAAGGTAGTAAAAAGGTAGTAAAAGGGACGAATGGGGTAGGCTTCCTCATATCCTTATAACCTCACAACCTCACAACCTCAGAACCCTATAACCTCACAACCTCACAACCTTATAACCTAAAAACCTCATAATCTCAAATGAAGCTAGTATACGTTTTGGGTGGCAACTATGATGCAAACGGTATGTGCAGCATCATCACGAAGAAGATCAATTGGTATGCCGAAAATACCGATTGGGAGATCGTGGCTTTGCTGACAGAGAGTGCCCGAGGTAGGGAGTTTTATTTCCCATTGCATCCGTCGGTCAAGATTGTCAACTTCGAACTTGATTTCGACGAACTTGATGTGATGCCTAAACTCAAGAAACTTATTCGTTATAGCAAGAAGCAGAAGCTGTATAAGAAGATGTTTTCTGACTTCCTCTTTAGCTATCGTCCCGATGTTGTTGTCTCGGCCATGCGACGCGAAATAAACTTCCTTTCCGACATTAAGGATGGCTCTTTGAAGGTAGGAGAACTGCATTTCTGCCGTAATACATACCGTGTCTTCTCACATCTTCATTTGCCTGGTTTCTTGTGCCGAGCCATCACGCGATATTGGCAGGGCAGGCTTCTCAAACAGATACGAAGGCTCGATGCTTTTGTAGTTTTGACCGACGAGGACAGAAAGGCGTGGGGCAATGTGCCCAATATCCATGTCATTCCAAATTTTATTACCGATATACCTTCTGTGCATTCATCATGCCAAAACAAGACGGTTGTGGCAGTAGGGCGTTACACCTGGCAAAAGGGTTTCGACATGCTGCTTCGGGCATGGCGCAAGGTTGAAGATGTACGACAGGATTGGCAGCTGAAGATTGTAGGTGCGGGCGATAGTTCGGAGTATAGCCGCCTTGCCCAAGAGCTCCAGTTGAAATGTGTGGAGTTCAGCAGACCGGTTAAAGACGTAAACGAGGTGTTCGGACAATCATCCATCATGGCTTTCAGCAGTCGTTACGAAGGGTTTGGCATGGTGCTTATCGAGGCCATGGCATGTGGTGTGCCAACCGTTTCGTTTGCTTGTCCGTGTGGTCCTTCCGACATTATTTCCGATGGCATTGATGGCTATCTGGTACCCGATTTTGACGTTGACCTGTTTGCCGGGCGTTTGCTCTCGCTCATGTCGGCAGACAAAGAGCGCATAGAGATGGGATTGCGTGCCCGGGACAATATGATGCGTTTCAGACAGGTTGATGTGATGCGTCGATGGATGGCGCTATTTACTTCATTTCAAGCAAAATAAATAGAAAAAGATGAATATACTCTTTCTTATATATCATGGGTTGGATGCTGCAAGCGGAATATCCAAGAAGATTATCGCTCAGGTCGAGGGATTGAGGCAGAATGGGCATAAGGTTCATCTCTGCACGTACGATGTGCGCGAGGATGGTCACCGCTGTCGTTTTGTGGATGGTGAGGTCATCTCGGACTTTGGCTCGGGCAAACTGGCAGCTTTGCGCAAGCGATGCTCTTATGCCGACGTCTATCGATATTGTGTGAAGAATGACATACATGCAGTGTATGTGCGCTCGTTTCATAATGCCAATCCATGGACCATACGCCTCTTCAAGCGATTGCGCAAGGCTGGTATTCAGTCTGTTATGGAGATACCTACTTACCCGTATGATGCTGAGTACAAGGGGTTTCCGCTCAAGGAACGGTTGGAACTGAAAATGGACCAGGTGTTTCGCCATAGGCTTGCTGCACAGATGAGTGGCATTGTCACGTTCTCGGATGTTGATCCCATCTTTGGCACTCGAAGCATCAAGATAGGCAATGGCATTGATTTTGATGCCATCCCGCTCAGGAAGCCCATGCAGCATGCTGACAATGAGTTGCATCTTCTGGGAGTAGCCGAGGTACACTATTGGCATGCTTATGATCGCATGATAAAAGGCATAGCTGAATATTACGCCAAGAATCCGAACCCCGATGTCAAAGTCATCTTCCACATCGTGGGTGGCGTGTGTGACGAGGACCTCGTGCCCTGGACAGCTTTCATCAAGGAGCAACACATCGAACCCTATGTGGTCTTTCATGGACGCCAGTCGGGCGACGCACTGAGCTGCTCTTTCGACAGTGCCGACTTTGCCATCGGTTCGCTGGGTCGTCATCGCAGTGGCATTGACAAGATTAAGACATTGAAGAACCGCGAATATGCGGCTCGAGGAATGTCGTTCATATACAGCGAGACGGACGAAGACTTTGAACATCAGCCCTATGTGCTGAAGGCGCCTGCCGACGAGAGTCCTATTTCTGTTGAATCAATCATCGAGTTCCATCGCTCGCAGCCCATGTCGCCCGAGGCCATTCGTGAGAGTGTGAAGTACTGCAGTTGGAAGGAGCAGATGAGAATTGTTATGTCAGCCCTATGAAGATAGCTTATTGTACCCCTTCGCTCTATATGGCAGGTGGTGTGGAACGTGTGCTCACCACCAAGATGAACTGGCTAGTTGAACATACTGACCATGAGGTGTATGTCATCCTGACCGATGGGGCGGGGCAACCTCCGTTCTATACGCTCGACCCGCGTGTACATGTGATACAGCTCGACATCAATTTCGAACAGTTGTGGCATCTGTCCTTCCTGAAAAAGGGATTTGTGTTTATGCGCAAGCAGCGACAGTACAAGAAGGCGCTGAAGAAGGCGTTGCTTGAGATTAGGCCGGACATCACCGACTCGTTGATGCGCCGCGAGATAAATTTCATCACGAGCATCAAGGATGGTAGTTTGAAGATAGGTGAACTGCACGTCAACCGCAATAACTACAGAAACTTCGAGGCCAACGAGACCAACTTCGTAAAGCGAATGTTCGAGAAGTATTGGATGGGGCAGCTGCTGCGCAAGGTCAAGAAGCTCGATCGGTTCGTAGTCCTGTCGAATGAAGATGCCGCCAACTGGCATGAGCTGGATAATGTACACGTCATTCCCAATCCGTTGCCACAAATCTATACCCAACATGCTACGTTGCAAAACAAGACTGTCGTGGCTTGTGGCCGTTATGTCTATCAAAAGGGTTTTGATCTGCTCATCGAGGCTTGGCGCTATGTGCATGAGCGCCATGCCGACTGGAAGCTAGAGGTGTATGGTAAGGGCGATCGTGATGTTTATCAGCAGCAGGTCGAAGACTTGCAACTTGGCGACAACATCAAGCTGAATGGTCCTACATCCGACATAGAATCGAAGTATGCAGCTTCCAGCATCTTTGTTCTCAGCAGCCGTTTCGAGGGGTTTGGAATGGTGCTCATCGAGGCCATGAACTGTGGTGTGCCATGTGTCAGCTTTGCCTGTCCTTGTGGCCCGAAGGATATCATCACCGACGGCAAGGATGGCATACTCGTGCCGAATGGCGATGTTAAGGCGTTGGCCGATGGGGTGTGCAGATTGATTGAAGACGAGGCTCTGCGCAAGCAGATGGGCAGTGCTGCGTTGGCTCTTTCTTTATGCTACAAGACCGAGAATGTGATGCAGCAGTGGGTGGGGTTGTTTGATGAGCTTGATTCGAAATTGGGGGATAAGTAGTTGAAAATCCGAACCAAATCTCCCAAATCCAAACATAATGCTCTATCAATAATCTCAATTCTTTTCTCAATCTTCTCTTCTCAATTATCTCTTCTCAACAATTATCTCTTCTCAATTCTCTTCTCAATCTTCTCTTCTTTCTCTTCTCAATTTTCTTCTCAATTCTCTTCTCAATTCTCTTCTCTCTACACTCTTATCCACGTAGGTGGTATGATGTCGTCCTTTTCCAGCATTGCCCACCATCTTGTGGGGGCCACGACTATCTTTTCGGGATTTGGATTGAGATAGGCTCCCCACCAGCTGAATGTGCTGTTGGCAATGATGTTATGCTGGCATTGCGACATCAGATACATGTCCTGCCATGAGTCATTCCCCTTGTTGAAGTCGACGATGGTCATGTTTGGCAGGTTGTAGTTTTCTTTGATGTATTCCTTGTCGTCCGAGAAGATGAAGAAATATGGGTTCTCGACGTGCTGTTTGATGTATTCTATGGCCCTCTCATAGTATGCCTTGTCGCAGATCGAGCCCAGCCCCTGTATGTTATAAACGCCCAGATAGTCGCCACGGCGTATGTGCAGTGCCACGCTGTTGCAGCCGTGCATCTTCTCGCGTGCCTGCTTTGTGGGGGCGGAAAGCAGAGCCTCGTTGTATTGGAACTCCTTCAGTATCTGCTGCTCTGCGCCATCATAGTATTTCCCGCTTTGAAATTGCCCGATGAGGAACTCTCCACGTCCCTTATCCTCCATCACCTCGGGATAGTAGATGATAGCCTCCTTGGTGCGTACGGGACGTTTGGGCCAGAACAGCAAGGGGTGGGGAATGTTGCGTTTTCCTATCTTGATGCATCGCAGTAGGCCCAGCCATTTGTAATAGAGCTTCATGATGGGATTGATGCCTGTATAGGGATTCACGTTGGGGAACACCTTTTCCAACTCATAGCCATTGTGCTCGGCATTGCCTGCCGACACAAAGAGTATGGCTTTTTTATTCTGGTGGCGCAATGCAGCCACTAGTCCGTATTGGAACATCATGTTTCCAAGTCCGCCCGATGCAACGATAATCTTCATTCCTTCTTTTCTGACTTTTTTTGTGTGAATATGCTACAAGTGTCTTGTACTCAACTTGTCTTGCAAAGATACGTCTTTCGTGTGTTCTTTCCAAATAATTATTCATATTTGTGTTCTTTATTTACATTTAGACGTTTATTCTTTGTACTTTTCTTTTTTTTGCTTACTTTTGCATTGATGAAAATAGCAGTCATAACATCTGGCATACTGCCTGTTCCGGCGGTCGAGGGAGGTGCGGTCGAGCATCTGACGGAGTATTATGTAGAGGCTAACGAGCGCACTGGCGAGCACGACATTACGGTCTTTAGTGTGGCTCCCCACAAGCCTCTGCCACGTCGCAGCTACAAGCACACGCGTTTTGTGAATGTCAACGTCACATCCTTTCTGTCGCGTGTTCGCCGTGTCATGTTCTGCAAGTACCATAAGTGCTACTATTATCATCCTTATGTCGAGTATTTTCTGTCGCGCATATTGCGCAAGGTGAAGCGTGGTGGTTTTGACCTGATTGTCCTGGAGAACCGTCCTGCTTTCGCGCCAGTATTGCGCCGGCACACCACTGCACGCATTCTCATTCACCTTCACACCGACACGATAAACACCAGTCAGCCTTTGGCACGCGAGTGGCTTGACAATGCAGATGGTGTGATAGCCATTTCCGACTATATTCGCCGGCAGGTGTTGCGGGTGAAGCCCGATATGCTAGTTCGTATTGCCTATAATGGCATACAACTCGAACATTTCAGTCAGGCAACGCCTTTCGCACGGGCCGAGATGGGTTTTACGTCCGACGATTTCGTGCTGGTTTATTGCGGGCGTGTCATCCCCGAGAAAGGTATAGAGCAAGTCATCGAAGCCATGCTGATGCTCACGCAGCAGCAAGTGGACGTAAAGCTGCTTGTCATTGGCTCCTCATTTTATGGCACAGACAAGCATGTAGATGCCTATGTGGCCAAGATGCAGCAGTTGGCAGAGCCTGTCAAGGAGTCGATACACTTCACGGGCTATGTGCCCTACGACCAGATACCCTGCTATCTCAAGGCTTGCGATGTGGCTGTCCTTCCGTCGCTTTGCGAGGAGGCTTTCGGCCTTACCATGCTCGAGGGCATGGCCTGCGCTCTGCCCGTCATCACCACCAATGCGGGTGGCATTCCCGAGGTGTGTGAAGGGGCCAGCATTGTGCTGCCGCGTGACGAACATCTTGCGGCCAACATAGCAGCCTCTGTCAGGAGCCTGAAAGACGACCGTAACAAACTGGGTGAGTTAAAGGAAAAGGCACTCAATCGCAGCCAGTCATTCTCGCTGGAACGCTACACGGCATCGATGTTCGAGGCCTTGAAATAATTTACTTTATAAACCTCTGCTTCATGCGTATGGCGAACTCCTTTGCTCCTTTTGCAAAGAAGTAGTAGATGACGCCGCTAACAACCAGATAGAATACGATACTGGTGGCCGAATAGGCTATCCATTGCCATATACTCTCCGACGGGTTTAGGGGAATCCATTGGCATACATACGTGCAGCCAATGACAGTTCCGATGGTCAGCACGAACAGTGGCACCGTGCCCTTCCAGTATATCGAGACAGGCATCTTCAGTCCCTGGCTGAATAGGAAGTAGGGCTTCCAGAACACCGATATGCACGTCATGCTCACCACCTTGCCGGTGAGGATGCCCGCAATGCCCCAGAAGTGTCCCGCCACAAGTATGATGCTGATGTTCAGTATCAGTTCGGCCCATGCCGCCCATGTGTCGGAATAGAGTCCGTGGGCATAGTTGTACATGTCCACCACGCGCTTGGTGTTCTCGATGTAGAAGAAGACGATGAGCAGTATCAGCACCTCTCGGCCTATGATGTATTTCTCGTCGCCCAGCCAGATGATGATGAAAGGCTCGATGAGGTTGAGGACGCCAAAGGCCAGGAAGCCGGATGCGAAGTGTCTGAGACTCATCATCTCCCAGAAGACGCTGATAAGCTTCTTCTTGTCTCCCTCGGCCACCAGATTGCCAATGCTGGCACTCACGCTGTTCAGTGCTGTGTTGAACAGTACGGCTATCTTTTGGATTATCATCGTGTAGTTGCCGTATCGGGCCACCATCTCCAACGACACAAAGATGAAGATAAACAACTCGTCGCTGCGTCCCAGCAGGAAGTCCTTTATCTTGTGTATGAAGATCTGCTTTACGTTCTTCAGCACCTCGGGATACTTTTTCAGCAATGCCTTACCCTTACTCTTGTCAGCCTTCAGCCATGGGTATTCCTTGTTGATCTTTACGTTGAGGAAGATGCAGGCAAAGAGGCCGAAAAGGAACTCGGTGATAGTCCATAAATATATGTTTTTCAGATAGTAAGCCAATGCTATCTGTATGCCTATCTTGACGAGCGTGGCCGTCTGCATGTACATCGATATGAGGTACTCCTTCTGGTCGGCGGTGAGCAGTATCTGACGGTAGTTGATGAAGTATCCGACCAGCGAACTGCCTAGGAATGAGTAGTATGCAAAGTATATGAAGAAGAGGCTTAGCCCCGTGTCGGTAAAGACGAAGGGGAAGCTCAGACTTATCAGTACGCCGGCCGACAACACGAAGAGGCCTATGGTGCGATACAGATAGCCCATGAGCGACATCACCTCCTGCGTCTTCTCGCGGTCGCCTTCTTGCAGCGGTTTGTACAGGAAGAAACAGATGCAGCTGCTGATGCCCAGTTCGGCCAGGTTCAGGTAGCCCAATATGCTGCCCAGCGTGCCGGTCAGTCCGATGAACTCTTCGCCCAGGCAATCGAGGAATATCTTGCGTGTGAAGAAAGAGAAAAAGAGCGATAGAAAGTAAAACAACACGTTTACCTTCGCGTTCAGTATGCTGTTGGATGCTCTTCCTGCCATGATGTCTGTTTATCCTGTTGGGTTGCGTCTTGCGTGTGATGATGCCAGTTGATTATTTCAGCAAGAAACGCAGCCAGTTCTTTGTGCTTACAAAGGTAGTATATTTTTTTTGAATCATCACCCTAGCGAGCGCTATTTTTTGTTTTAGTGGTAATACATGTGCTGTATAGAACACTTTGTCGAGTGTATAGCGCGCATATTTCCTCAACAGGGGCAGCATGTCCTTGTGCTGTTGCCCCCACTTCATGAGCTCGTCCACCACCGTCAGGTAGCAGTCCACGTTGCGTCGGCTGTAGTGGTTTGTCATGGTGCTGTTGGCCCTGACGCGATGCTCTACATACGCCTCCTTGATGCAGCCAATCCTGTCAGATTGCAAGGTGAGCAGGGTGGTGTAGAGCTCGTCCTCGTGGATGATACCCGGGTAGAACGTGAGTCCGAGGCGACGTATGTAGTCATGCTTGACGAACAACAGCCAGGGCACGGCACGATGTGTGTAGTTGTCCAGCAGCGAGTGCATCAGTTCGACTCCCTTGTAGGCAGTGCCCTCTTGATAGATGGCGGTGCGGTGATAGTCCCAGCAGATGTTGGATGGCCCTTGCTCGCACAGTATGTCACCGTCAAAGAATACGAAGTCGTAGTCCGCTTCCCTCATCACCTCCAGGCAGCGACGGAAACAATCTGGCTTGAGGATGTCATCGCTGTCCATGAAGTAGATGTAGCGCCCTTTGGCATGCTGCATGCCCGTATTGCGTGCCACGCTCTGCCCCTGGTTTGCCTGGCTGAATACACGCACCCGGCTGTCGCGTGCCGCATAGTCCTCCAGGATGGTCAGGCTGTCATCAGTCGATCCGTCGTTGACACATATCACCTCCATGTCCTCAACCTCCTGGGCAAGGACGCTGTCGATGGCGTCGCACAGGTATCGTCCTGTGTTGTAGACGGGGATGATAACGCTGATACAATTCATAATTCACAATTCGTAATTCATAATTAGGCTGCGCGATGCCTTTTGCCCTTGTTCTCATTCTATTCCCCGCCTCGTGGCGGGGCTAGGGGTGGGGGCGCTGATTATCTTCACTTCATCGATGCCCTGGTGTAAATCCTCTTGTAAATGCTTAGTACTGTGTCGGCTACACGCTGTGCATTGAAGCGTTTCTCCACCATCTCGTATGCGGCTTCGCCGTGTGCCTTTATGCATTCGGGTTGATGCATGTAACTGATATAGGCATCGGCTGCGGCCTGCGGATTGCCAAAGGGTATGATGGTGCCATTCTCGTCGTCTGTGATGACCTCCTTTGTGCCGTCGGTGGGAGTTACCACGATGGGTTTCTTCATGGCCATGGCCTCGAGCAATGCTATGCTAAGTCCTTCCCACAGGCTGGGCAGCGCATAGACGTCGATGGTCTTGAGCACGGCAGGTACGTCGGTGCGGAACGGGCTCGTCTTCAGGTAATCGTGCATGTGGTGCTGGTCGATATATTGCATCACCTCGGCGTGCATGTCGCCTTCGCCTACCAGCAGTCCCTTTATGCGTGGTTCGCTCTCGTGGGCCAGTTCGATGGACTTGACGAAGTCCAGCGGAGCCTTCTGCAACGTGATGCGGCATATCTCGGCCACGACGAAATCGTCGTCCGTGAAACCCAGTTCGGGGCGCAGGTTGGGGTAGTGTGCTTCTGCGTCGAAACGGTGCAGGTTGATGCCGTTTTCTATCACCGTGTTCTGCTGCAGACCGAATGTGTCCTCGCCCGTCTTCCGGTTACTTTCCGACACGCATATCACCTCCTGTGCCATGTGGCAAATGAGCTTCTCGCTCCATGCCCTCACCTTGCGTACCAGCCAGTTCTGGTCCTGGTGGAAACTCCATCCGTGCACGGTGTAGATGAGCGGAATGTTCAGTTTGCTTGCCGTCCCCAGCATGTTCGATGCGGCCCGGCTGCCATGGGCGTGGATGATGTCGATCTTCTCCTGCTGCACCACCTCGCGTATCTTCCTGCTCACCTTTCGGTCGAAAGCCTTCTGCGTCTCAATCACATAGCACTTTATGCCCTGACTCTCCAGCGTGTCTATCATGTGGCCGCCGGTGAAGGCCATGGCGATAGGTTCCACGCGCTCCTTGTCCAGGCATTGGATGAGGTCCAGGACATGCGATTCGCCGCCGCCTATCTGTCCCTGTCTTATCACCTCCAGTACTTTAATCCTTCTGCGTGCCATATTCTATTGTAGTCTTGCTTCTTGAGTGTCTGTTTTTCTGTTCGATGCACAGCACATTGCGCGTCTCCTCGCCCACCTTGTACAGGTCTGATGCCCGTACGCCTATCAGCCACACTATCTGTCCTTTGCCATCTGTCAGCACGTGTTGTTCCTCCTTCTCCAGGCGGTTCATCTTCCTGTCCGTCATCATGTCGCTCACCAGTCTGCTTCCCTTCATGCCGAAAGGTGTCATGCGGTCGGCCTGCTGTGTGGGACGTATGCTGAGCGGACGCAGCACCTTGTCGGCATCCAGATAGAGTGTTCCAGCCTTCATCACTGTCAGTCGTTCGCGCTCGATGATGCATTCCTGCAGTGTGGGTTCCTGTATCCTTTCGCTCTTGTTCATCAGCACCATCTGGGTGCGTGTCTTCAGCAGGACGTGTGTGTCCGACTCGATGAGGCTCCCCACAGCTCCTGTCCAGATGTTGCTCTCCTGGGTGGCGTTGAAGCCGCATCCTAGCAGTGCCTCGTGCAGCTCGGTCAGCGTTGTCGCCCTCCCGGTGTTCAGTCCGCGCTCGTAAATGGGCAGCGCCTCCTGCATGTGTGTGGCAGTCATGGCGATGTTCTTGACTGCTTGCGGGTTAAGGCGTTCCAGCAGTGGGATGATGTCCAGCCTTATCCTGTTGCGCAGTGCGTCTCTTTCCGCATTCGTGCTGTCGTCAACCCATGTCTGCTGCTTCGCGTGCAGATAGTCCAGTATGTCCTGCTTCGTGCAATCCAGCATAGGCCGTACGATGTGTGCGTTGCGCCAATGCATGCCAGCCATTCCTCGTAGTCCTGTGCCTCGCACCAGGTTCAGCAGCACCGTCTCGGCCTGGTCCTGCCTGTGGTGCGCCACGCAGATGGCTGTTGCTGCCGTCTTGATGCGCACCTGTTCAAACCATGTGTAGCGCAGCTCACGTGCTCCCATCTCTATGCTCACTTTCTTCTGCTGACAGTATGCCAGAGTGTCGAACTCCTTGACTCTGAGCTCGATGCCGTGCCTTGTACACAAGTTGCGTACAAAATTCTCGTCGCGCATCGACTCCTCGCCTCTAAGGTGGAAGTTGCAGTGCAGTGCCATGACGTCGTATTGCAGTTCGTGTAGCACCAAAAGCAATGCCACCGAGTCGGCTCCTCCGCTCAGTGCCACCAGTATCCTCTTGCCCTTCTCCAGGAGCTGGTGTCTAGCTATGGCTTGTTCCACAAGTCTTTGCAAATTGCTTTTCATGTGTGCGTCTGCATATTCTCTGCAAATTTACAAAAAAAATCAATACCATGGCCTTTATTCGGCAGAATATTTTCACTTATAGACGCATTTGACTGCAAGTCTTGAATCATTTGGCCACCCTGACTCGATTTGCACAATTTCTGCTTTTGGTAAGGCTGCTGATGACCATCGGACAGGACGATGATTTCATGGGCCGAAATGGGCAAAAAGGGATAGGGAAATGCTATGGAATGTTATGTAATATTATGATATGATATTAAAGAAGAAAGGTTAAACGAAGAAACCTTCCCCCCTGCACCCCCTATAAAGAAGAAAATTATAAAGAAGAAATGGCGGCAACGACAACGACAAAAAAAATTCCAAAAAGCTGGATTTTGGGGGTATTTTCATATTAAAAAAACCAGCTATCGATTGCAGCGAAAAGGCAGGTGATCGCAGCAGTCACATTTTGCACTCGCAGCAGTCACATTTTGCACTCGCAGCAGTCGCATTTTGCACTCGCAGCAGTCGCAAATTACACTCGCAGCAGTCGCAATCAGCGACAGTAACGATTGTCATTCGCATTTGTGGCAAGTGTTTGAGGATGGATCTTGTGGATTTCGTGTAATGATTGAGAGGGTTTGCAGTCCCTGCTTATGGCCTCAATTTACACGATTTCCACAGGTACCTTAATTATTTTTTTTTCACGTTGTTTAACTCTCTGTAAATCTGATTTTAAAGTGGCAAAAATCTGCCCAAAAACGGAGTAGTATCTAATCAAATTCAATCAGCGTATTGGCAGAATGTCGTACCTTTGCGGCGTCCAAGAGGGATGAAGAGGCTCCTTTCCGCTTTGTTCATCAAAACTCCACCACCGTGATGCCAGCTCCGCCAAACTGTACGTGCTCGTCGTGGTAGGATGTGACGCTGGGGATGGTAGAGAGATACTGGCGGACAAGTTGGCGCAGTGCACCGGTGCCAGTGCCGTGAAGGATGCGGACGCGGGCTGCACCGACCAAGATGGCATCGTCGATGTAGTAGGTTATCTGCTGAAGAGCCTCGTCGGCACGCAGACCACGAATGTCGATGTCCTGGTGGAACTGCAGTGAGCGTTGACGCATGTCCTCGCGAGTCTCCTTGCTCAGGTAGGTTGCCACCTTCGTGATGTTGTCTTCTTTAGGAGCTTCGGCCGGTTCCAGACGACTGAGTGCCACGGTGGTTTTGATCATGCCAAACACTACGGTTGCCTTCTTGCCCTGGAGGCTCTCGATGGTGCCGATGGTGCTTTGCCCCTTGATGCGGACATGCGTTCCGGCAACGAGTTCTTTGACATGTTGTGACTGTTCATAAGCGACTGATGTACTGTTGTCTGCAGCGTTATTCTGAAGCTTTGGTGCAATTCCGCCTGAGGTCTCTTTTGCGCCCTGCGATGCTTGCTTTCCTCCTCCCTTCTCCTTCTGCTCTTGCTTGCGTTTGCGCCGCTCCAGTATCTGCTGCATCTTCTTCTCTATGGCCGCACTCTGCTGCTGGTTGCTGGCAGCCAGAGCCTCCTCTTCGGCCAGTTGCTGCTGCATCTCGGCCAGTCGCTGTCGCGCTGCCATGGTGCGTTCTTTCTCGGCCTGAGCCTCCTTGATTTCGCGTATGGTATTCTCGATGCGTGCATTGGCATCGGCTATGATGCGCTGTGCCTCCTCCTTGGCCTCGCGGATGATGGCCCGGCGTTGTTTCTGCAGGTCGCTGACCTCGTCCTCATAGCGTGTGATGGTCTGTTCCATCTGCTTCTCGCGCTGGTGTATGTTCTGTCGTTTGCCCTCCCAGTAACGCTTGTCACGCACGATGTCCTGCAGGTATTTGTCGGCATCGATATACTCCTGTCCGACGATGCTCGACGCCTCCTGTATCACTGCCTCGGGGATACCAATCTTGCGTGCTATCTCGACGGCAAAGCTACTGCCGGGATTGCCTATCTGCAGTTGGAAGAGTGCCTGCATGTGATGGCGGTCGTAGAGCATGGCTCCGTTGACAACCCCCTTGTTGTCGTCGGCAAAGTGCTTGAGGTTCTGATAGTGGGTGGTGATGACGCCAAAGGTGCCATGCTTGTGGAACTGGCGCAGGATGGCCTCGGCCAGAGCTCCGCCAATGCCAGGCTCGGTACCGCCGCCGAACTCGTCGATGAGCAGCAGTGATGAGGGCGAGCATCCACGCATCATATTCTTCATGTTGAGCAGGTGAGAGCTGTAGGTGGAGAGGTCGTCATCGATGCTCTGTTCATCGCCGATGTCGATGAAGATACTCTGGAAGATGCCCATCTTCGAGGCCTCGCCAAGGGGTACGGGCAAGGCACATTGCACCATGTACTGCAAGAGTCCTACCGTCTTGAGACACACCGACTTACCGCCGGCATTCGGACCGCTGATGATGAGTATGCGCTGCTGCTTGTTGAGCGTGATGTCTAGCGGTACGACCTTACGGCCTTGGGCCTTCAGGTTGAGAGCCAGAAGCGGGTGTATGGCCATGGTCCAGTCGATGAGCGGCTTGCTGCTCACCTCGGGTATGATGGCATTGAGCTGAGTGGCCAGAAGTGCCTTGGCACGCACGAACTCGATGTCGGCCAGGAAGACGAAGGCACGGAGCAGCTCGGGCGTGTTCTGGCGTATCTTGTCGGTGAACTCCTGCAGTATGCGTATGATCTCGCGTCGTTCCTCGGCCTCCAACTCACGTATGCGGTTGTTGGCTTCCACAACTTCGGCGGGCTCGATATAGACGGTCTTGCCGGTAGCCGACTCGTCGTGCACGATGCCTCGCAGTTTGCGCTTCATGGCGGGGGCTACGGGAATGACGAGACGACCGTCGCGAAGGGTAGGAGAAGCATCCTGCTCCACGAGGCCTTCTGCCTGGGCAGACTTCAATATCTTATGCAGGGTTCGTCCGATGCTGCCTTCCAAGCGGTGCAGTTCGTGTCGTATCTCGAAGAGTGTTCGGCTGGCATCGTCCTTTATCTTGCCAAACTTGTCGAGTATCTGCTCGATGCGTCGTGTTACGGTCTTGAAGGTGAAGACGCCATCGGCAAGGTGCATGAGCGAGGGGTAGGTGACGGCTGTCTGCTCTTCGTTCTGCTCGCGACGTATGATGTCGATGAAGGCATGCAGCGTGTCGAGCGAACGCTTCAAGTCCCACATCTCCTGCTCCTCGATGAAGGTGCCTTCGATGCGTATGCGCTGTATGGTGGGACGGAGGTCGAAGAACTCCATGTCGGGTACTCGGTCTTCTACCTCCAGCAGGTGAATGAACTCACGGGTCTGCTGCAGCTTGGCGCGTATGATGTTGATGTCGGTGAGGAACGTCATCTCGTCGATACGCTCCCGGCCCATGCTGCTGGCACAGTGCTTGGCCAGTAGGGTTCTTATCTCGTCGAACCCAATCTTCTGTTCGTAATTCTTTGGGTAGATCATCACTATAGATTCTTCTTGGGATAGAGAGTGTCCCACCATGTGGGATCGTCTTGCAGCCACTTGGCAAACCATGCGTAGTAAGTGCTTATCCACTTCTTCTGCTTCTGGAAGTCGGTGATGTGGTGGTTCTGTCCCTCGACAGAGACAAAGGCACACTCGCGGCCCAGGATTTTCAGTGCGGTAAACATCTGTATACTCTCGTTGATGGGCACGTTGGTGTCGGCCTCGCCATGCAGGAAGAGGATGGGGGTGTGCACCTTGTCGGCGTTGAAGAGTGGTGCCTGGCCCGAGAGCAGCTTCTCGTTGTTCCACGGATAGCTGTTGGCTGCACTTACGGCGCTATAGCTGTAGCCCCAATAACCATAGCCCCAATAGCTGGTGGGGTTGCTGATGCCGGCGTGGCTCATCGAGGCTGCGAAGATGTCGGTCTTGGTCATGAGATACTGCGTCATGAAGCCACCGTAGGAAGCTCCCAGACAGCCTATCTTCTTGTCGTTGACGAAGGGGTGCTCGCGGCAGAACTGCTGTGTGCCCTCGATGATATCCTCGGCAGTGCCCTCGCCATAGGTGTTGACGTGACGGGCAGCAAACTCCTGTCCGAAGCCTGTGCATCCGCTGGGCTGTACAACGTATACGACATAACCCATGGCTGCCCAGCCCTGGAAGCTGTAGTACGACTCGAGGTAGCGTCCTGTGGGCGAACAGCCGCCGTAGTAGTAGACGAGCATGGGGTACTTCTTGCTGGCATCGAAATGGGGTGGCAGGTAGTAGCGGCCGCAGATGCTGTCGCCACGACTGTTCACGAAGTACCAGTCTTCGCACTTGCCCATCTCGACGTCAGAGAGAGTGGCGGCGTGGAAGTCGCGAATGAGCGTCTCGCGGCCCGACTTGAGGTCGACGGTGTAGACGCGAGCAGCATTCGAGTCGCTCTGTCCGGTGTAGCTCATCAGGGCTTTGTCGCGTGCCAGCGAGAAGCTGCTGACGTAGCATTCGCTGAGCTTCAGCTGGGCTATCTTGCCACTCTGTGGGTCGATGCGGAAGATGTCCTGGCGGTCGCGATTCTCGCACAAGGCATAGACGCAGCCGTCGAAGGGACTGACCTGGATGCTCGATATGCAAGGGTTGAAGTCGCGTGTGAGACTCTTCACCTCTTTGGTGGCGAGGTCCATCAGGAAGAGTTCCTTCTGCACCATGCTGGGTGTCTTGCCTGTAGGATCGTTGATGCCAATGCCGCCCAGTGCCTCGGGACTGCCGGTGAGGACAATCTGCTTGTTGCCCTTCAGGAATTCAGCTCCATCGACAAAGCCGTCGTGACGTACCAGCGTGTCGAGTTGCTGCGTCTCGCGGTTGTAGAGGTAGATGCTGTTGAAGGTGAAGGGACGCTCGGTGAGATTGTCCTCGGACGTGATGATGAGAGCCAGTTTGCCGTCGTCGCTGATCTTGGCATAGGAGTTGTGGAAGCCGTTGGTGAGCTGTGTGAGCTGGCCGTTCTGTGTGTTGAGAATCTGCACGTTGGTGCGTGTACGCCATCCGGGCTGACGGTCGTCGGGCTCCAATATCTGGTGCACCTGTGCATCGTCCTTCGGGCCTTCGGTGGTCTTCGATACCAGCATCTCCTTCTCGCCGGGCAGGAATCGGCCACCTGTGCGCATGTAGTTGGTGAAGAGGGGAGTGGTCTGCTGTGTGGCAGGGTCGACGTATTCGTACTTCGTCTCGCCCTGTACGCCCTTCTCCGAACGGATGTAGCGGTCGCCTTGCGATGCCCAGGCAAAGAAGTTGTCGCATGGCATTGTGATGCCCGTCTTGAGGTCGATGATGTGGCGCTTCCATGTAGTCGTTCCTTCCTTGTTGACGATGCGTGAGTTCATCATGAGGTAACGGCCGTTGGCACTGAGCTCGGTGGTGCTTCCCTTCTCGCCCGTCATGTAGTCGGCCATGGTGTAGAGTCGCTTGCCCTCGCTGTGCAGTGTGATGTGCTGGCTCTGGTCGCTCTCCACGCTGATGCTCAGCGTGTCGCTCTCGTTGGCCTTGCACAGCACCTTAACTACCACCTCGTGACGGCCTGGCAAGAGATTGCGACTGGTGCCCTGTTCGTTGTCAATATAGACGATGTGTTCCTGTTTGCCTTTCGCCTCGATGTTGCACTTGGCAAAACGCGTGTTGTCGAACGTGAAGCCTGCGAGGTAGAGGGTGTTCTTGTCGCCCGCTGTCAGCACCAGTGCCGGGTTGCCGTCTTTGTCCTCGGTAAGGGTGATGTCTGTTCCACTCTTCCAGGCCTGAGGCATGATGCCATCCTTGAGTGTGGCATCGACGTCGAGCTTCTTTCCGTTGACATCGACGGTGTCGATCTGTATGGCGGCGGTGGTGGTGAATGGACTTGTCACCTTGAGTTTCTTGACTGGCAGTTTGTCGGCGCTGGCTGTCAGTGACATGGCAGCTGTGAGCGCCAGTAAAAAGTATTTGTTCATTGAATTATCAATTGTCAATTATCAATTAATTCCTCTGGAATTCTCAGCTTCTTGTCACGTTCTTCACTCCCTTCACGGTCTTCAGTTTCTTGATGAGCTGCTGCAGTTTGCTCGTGTCATCGAGCATTACGGTAAGGTGTCCGCTGAAGAGGCCGTCGTGGCTGTCGATGCTGATGCTGCGCATGAGCATCTTCTCCTCCTTCGAGATGATGCTTGTTATGTTGCTTACAATGCCTAAGTCATCATTTCCTACAATGTGCAAGGTGATGGCATACTGGCTGGCACCTTTTCCTGCCCAACGAGCCTTAACGATACGGTAGCCGAAACGCTGGCGCATCTGTGGGGCATTGGGACAGTCATCGCGATGAATCTTGATGCCGCCCGTGGCTGTGACAAAGCCAAAGACCTCGTCGCCATAGATGGGTTGGCAGCATTTTGCCAGCTGGAATTCAAGGCCTTTCAGGTCTTTGTCTATGACCATTACATCCTCCTGCCCAGAGTTCTTGAGTTTGGCTTCCTGCTTGTCGTTCATCACGAACTCCTCGGCCTTGCGCACATCGCTCTTCTCGCCCTCACCGCGTTCAAAACGCTGACGGGCCAGGTACTCTTCTGCCACAGTGTTGACGTCCAGTATGCCGTCGTTGATGGCCTTGTAGAAGTCCGTTACAACCTTGTAGCCAAGCTTCTTCATGGTGTGCATGAGGGTGGCCTCGCTCATCTCGATCTTGCGGTTCTTCATCTTGCGCTCCAAGAGTTCCTTGGCCATGGTGACCTGTCCGGCCTGCATCTCCTTCAGGCTGGTGCGAATCTTCGTCTTGGCCTTCGAGGTCTTGACGATGTTCACCCAGTCTTGCTTGGGCGACTGGTTGTTCGACGTGAGTATCTCTACCTGATCTCCACTATGCAATTCCTGTCTGATGGTCACATTCTTGTTGCCAATCTTGGCACCGATGCAGTGGTCGCCCACCTTGGTGTGTACGGCGTAGGCAAAGTCAAGGACAGTGGCTCCCTTGGGTAGTTTGAACAGGTCACCCTTTGGCGTGAAGACAAACACCTCGTCCTCGACAAGATCCATCTTGAACTGATCCATCAGCCCCATGTCGTCGTTCGTCTCGAGGGCCGAGCGTATTCCAGCCAGCCAGTCTTCGAGATTGCCCTGCTGACTCTTCACGCCTTTGTAGCGCCAGTGGGCTGCCAGTCCGTGTTCGGCCACATCGTCCATGCGCTCGGTGCGTATCTGCACCTCCACCCATTTCTGCTCGGGACCCAATACGGTGATGTGCAGACTCTCGTAGCCGTTGCTCTTGGGCACGGACAGCCAGTCGCGCATACGTTTGGGGTTGCTCTGATACATGTCGGTGATGATGCTGAATACCTGCCAGCATTCCAGCTTCTCCTTCTCCAATTCCGAGTCGAGGATGATGCGTATGGCAAACAGGTCGTATACGCCATCCACATCCACCTTCTGCTTCTTCATCTTTTGGTAGATGCTGTGTATGCTCTTGGTGCGTCCCTTCATGTGGAACTTCAGTCCGGCAGCTATGAGCTTCTTCTTGATGGGGTCGATGAAATTGGCTATGTAGGCATCGCGGCTCTGCTTGGTGGCGTTGAGCTTCTCTTTGATGTGATAGTAAGCTTCGGGCTCAAGATATTTCAGCGAGAGGTCTTCCAGTTCGCTCTTCAGTTTGTAGAAACCCAGCTTGTGGGCTAGGGGAGCGTAGAGGTATGCAGCCTCCATGGATATCTTCTGCTTGGCCTCCTCGTTGCCGTTGTCGCGTATCTGGCGCATGATGTTCAGGCGGTTGGCTATCATGATGAAGATGACGCGCATATCCTCGGCAAAGCTTAGAAGCAGCTGTCGGAAGTTCTCGCTCTCCACGGCATTCGATTTCTCGTAGAGTGTGGCTATGCTCTCCAGTCCGTGCAGGATGCTTGCCACCTCCTTGCCAAAGTCGTGCTCCACCTCTTCCAGTGTGAAGGCACCCGTTTTGACGGACGAACTCAGCATAACGGCCACGATGGTGCCACGTGTCACACCCAGTTCTGTGGCCAAGAGCAAGGCCGTCTGCATGTCGCATACTATCGGGTTGAGCCCGAAATTGTCGCGGCGAAGATTGCCGGTTGCTTCGGCCCTTGTGATGTACTCCTTGACCAGGTCCTTCTCTTCGTAAGGGATGTCCTGTCCTTTGATGGCAAGTAGTTGTTGGTGCAGTTTGAGCATCGTTTCTCGCTCCTGCAAAGTGAAGAATTTGTCGTCAATCATAGTGCGAATACATTATTTTAGTCCAAAGTTACGAATAATTTTTTGATTTCGCGTGTTCCTAATATTTTTTTTATTATTTTTGTAGGGAAAATGGGACGAATGGTGTGCCCTTTGTATAAGAGACGAAATTTTAAATCACAATAACATGTTAACAGCAGAAGACAAAATCCAATTGCAAAAGAAAGGCATCAGCGAAGAGCAAGTTGAGGCCCAGTTGAAGAGTTTCCGTGAGGGTTTCCCCTTTTTGAAGCTGCGTGCTGCTGCCTCGGTGGGCAACGGCATCCTGCGTCTGACCGACGACGAGGTGCAGCAGTATATCAAGGCTTGGGATGAGTATAAGGCCGAGGGTCACCACATCACCAAGTTTGTGCCTGCGAGTGGTGCAGCAAGCCGTATGTTCAAGAATATGTTTGAGTTCCTGGACGCTGACTATGATGTTCCTACCACTCCTTTCGAGAAGAAGTATTTCGATGAAATTCATAACTTCGCCTTCTATCAGGCTCTTGACGATGCCTGTACGGTGAACGAGGGCATGGGCATCGATGCTCTTATCGAAGAAGGAAACTACAAGGCTGTCGTAGCTAACATGCTGGGCGAGAATGGCTTGAATTATGGTCAGCTGCCCAAGGGCCTTCTGCAGTTCCATACTTATGCCGACGAGGCTCGCACCCCTCTCGAAGAGCATCTCGTAGAGGCTGCCCTGTATGCTGCAAGCCGCGGCGAGGCTGACGTGCATTTCACCGTAAGCACCGAGCATCGCGAATTGTTCGAGGAACTGGTTGAGCGTGTACTGCCCGAATATGAGCAGAAGTATGGCATCAAGTATCATGTGTCGTTCAGCGAACAGAAGCCTAGCACGGATACGCTGGCTGCCACGATGGACAACGAGCCTTTCCGCACCGACGATGGCAAGCTGCTGTTCCGCCCCGGTGGCCATGGTGCTCTGATTCAGAATCTTAGCGACTTGGAGAGCGAGATTGTCTTCGTGAAGAATATTGATAATGTGGTGCCCGACCGCTTGAAGGATGACACCGTGACCTACAAGCAGGTTCTGGCAGGTGTTTTGGTTTCTTTGCAGAAGAAGGCATTTGCCTACCTCAACCTTTTGGAGAGTGGCAAATATACTCGTCAGGACATTCTCGACATCATTCAGTTTGTTCGTCACGACATCTTCACCGATGTGCCCGGTCTTAAGACTATGGAGGATGCAGAGCTCGTTTCCTTCCTGCGCAACGAACTGAACCGTCCCATGCGCGTGTGCGGTGTGGTTAAGAATGTGGGTGAGCCTGGTGGTGGTCCTTTCCTGGCTTACAATCCCGACGGAACCATTTCGGCTCAGATTCTTGAGAGCAGCCAGATTGACAACAACAATGCCGAGTATATGAAGATGTTCTCGCAGGGTACGCACTTCAATCCTGTTGATTTGGTATGTGCTATTCGCAACAACAAGGGCGAGAAGTTCGATCTTCCCAAGTTTGTTGACCCCGCAACTGGATTTATTTCTTACAAAAGTAAGAGCGGCCGCGAGTTGAAGGCTCTTGAGTTGCCCGGACTGTGGAATGGTGCCATGTCTAACTGGAGTACTGTTTTCGTAGAGGTTCCCCTCAGCACCTTCAATCCCGTAAAGACTGTCAATGACTTGCTGCGCGATCAGCATCAGTAATATGTTTCTACCTTTAAGTCTCTCTTTCCCTATTTATGGGAGGAGAGACTCTTTTGATAATTTACATACAAAGATTTTAGAATGAAAAAGATATTGTTGCTTGGAAGCGGTGAGCTGGGTAAGGAGTTCGTCATAGCATGTAAAAGACTCGGACAGTATGTGGTGGCTTGCGATAGCTATGACAATGCACCCGCCATGCAGGTGGCCGATGAGCGCCGCGTGTTCAGCATGCTGGATGGCGAGGCTCTGATGAAGACTGTGGCCGAGGTGAAGCCCGACATCATTGTGCCCGAGGTGGAGGCTATCCGCACTGAGAAGCTGTACGAGTGCGAGCAGCAGGGTATTCAGGTGGTACCTTCGGCCAAGGCTGTTAACTACACTATGAACCGTAAGGCCATTCGTGAGTTGGCACATACCGAGTTGGGACTCAAGACTGCTAACTACCTCTATGCCAATACCTACGAGGAACTTGTTGATGCTGCAGGCAAGATTGGTTTTCCCTGCATCATCAAGCCTTTGATGAGTTCTTCTGGTCACGGACAAAGTAAGGTGGATAGTGCCGACGAATTGCCTAAGGCATGGGAATATGCCTGTGGTGGTGCTCGTGGCGACCTGATGGAGGTTATCGTTGAGCAGTTTATTCCTTTCGACTATGAGATTACTCTTCTTACTGTTACGCAGCACGATGGTCCCACGTTGTTCTGTGCTCCTATCGGACATGTGCAGAAGGGTGGTGACTATCGTGAGAGTTTCCAGCCTCGTATCATGAAGCCCGAGCATATCAAGCAGGCACAGGAGATGGCCGACAAGGTTACTGCGGCTCTTACGGGTGCTGGCATCTGGGGTGTGGAGTTCTTTGTAAGCGAGAAGGAGGGAGTCATCTTCAGCGAGCTCAGTCCTCGTCCTCACGACACGGGTATGGTGACTTTGGCATTGACACAGAATCTCAGCGAGTTCGAGTTGCATGCTCGTGCAGTCCTTCATCTTCCCATTCCCGAGATAGTGCAGGAGCGTCAGGGATGCTCTGCCGTAATCCTCTCGGATGTCGAGACAGAGTCTCCCGAATATGTGGGTATGGAGGATGTGTGTGCTGCTACGCAGACTTATCTTCGCATCTTTGGCAAGCTAGTGGCTCACACCGGAAGACGTATGGGTGTGGTTGTTTGCTGGGATAAGTTGCAGAGCGAGGTTACTGCACAGGAGGCATCTCAGCAGGCTCTTCGTGACAAGTGTAAGGCTTTGGCTGCCAAGGTCAGCGTGAAGTGAAATCAACTATTTTAGAGTGTAGAGTTTAGTGTGTAGAGTTTAGAGTAGTTGAGAGAGAATAGAGTGTAGAGTTTAGGGTAGTTGAGAGTGCATCACACGAAGGCACGAAGTTCACGAAGTTTTTTCTTCTCCCTTTCAAGAGATTATTTTCGTGTCCTTCGTGCCTTCGTGTGGTCTATATTCCAAACTACTCTAAACTCTAAGCTGGTTAACTCTCTCAACCCTCCACTCACTCTCAACTGAAAACTTTTCTGGTGAGAAGAAAGATATAGAGAAAGCCGCCCCTTCGTGTTGAAGAGACGGCTTTTAGCTTGTTTGATTGTGAGTTTCCTTTATGCCTCGGCAGTTGTTTCAGCAACGGGGAGAACGCTCACGGTTGAGCGGTTCAGACGACCCTTGCGGAAGTTAACGATACCATCGGTCAAGGCATACAAAGTATTGTCCTTACCCATAGCTACGTTCTGACCGGGATAGTGGCGTGTACCACGCTGACGAACGATAATGTTACCAGCGATGCACTTCTCACCACCGAAAATCTTAACACCTAATCTTTGAGCTGCTGACTCGCGGCCGTTCTTAGAACTACCAACACCTTTTTTATGTGCCATTTCTTGTTCCTCCAATTAAATTGT
>JAGHUS010000009.1 GCA_018064685.1 Bacteroidales bacterium
GTGTTGCTGTTGTTGCGCTGTGTGTTGCTGTTGTTGCGCTGTGCGTTGCTTCCGCCTCGTGCCCCGTTCTTGCTGCCTGTGCCACTGCCGTTGTTCAGTGCAGTTCCGATGGTGTAGGTGTCATTCTTCTCGTCATAGCTCACCTCCGTCTGTACGTTGTCAGGGTCGCGAAGGTCGGCAGTCTTCTGCTTCAGGTCCTCCGTCGTCTCCTTGTCGGTCTTGCGCACCGTGTACTTAGGCTTCTTCTGACTGGTGGTGTCGGCAGGTGCTTCTGTGGGTGTGGAAACGATGCCGTTGGACACAACGGTTGCTGCCAGGGCATTCAGCCCGGCCACAATCATCAGTATGCCAATCAGTCGTTTCATATGTATTTAATAGCAGACCCTCTCCGGCCACCTCCCCCTTTATGGAGAGGAATTAGATAGGGAAAAAGGCACGCTGCGCCAGTCTAATTGTGAATTATGAATTGTGCATTGTGAATTAATTAAAGCATCTTGAGCGCCATCTTGATGACTTGCTCCACTTTCGCGTCGGGTTCGTCGGTGAGGATCTTCACTACAACCTTTTGTGTGTGGGCGGGACTGAAGCCAAGCATTGTCAGAGCTGCTACGGCCTCGTTCTTGACTTCGTCGTTGACGTTCACTACAGCGCCAGAGTTGTCGGTTGTTGCTGTCTGAGCGTCAATGCCCAGCGTTACAACCTTGTCCTTCAGGTCCACGATGATGCGCTGGGCAGCCTTTGGGCCAATGCCTTTTATCTGCTTCAGCATTTTGTCGTTGCCGTTGACGATGAGGTTGCATAGCTCGGCAGGCGAGAAAGCTGACAGGGCCATGCGTGCCATGCCGGGACCGATGCCGCTGACGGTGATGAGCAACAAGAAGAGGTCGCGCTCGTTCTTAGTGCTGAATCCCCACAGTGTCCATGCGTCCTCGCGAATCTGCTCGTAGCAATACAGCTTCACCATCTCGGTCTGCTTCTCTTTGCCTTCGAGCGATGAATATGTGTGCAGTGAGATGCCCATGTTGTAAGCTACTCCGCCAGTGGTCTCGAGTATGGCCTCGGTGGGTGTCAACTCAACCAGTTCTCCTCGGATATATTCTATCATAATGCGTTGTTTTTTTTGTTTTTTCGATTGATGCGCTCGTGTCGCGCACTATATATAAACGAATTTGTGGCTGTTTTATTGCGTATGCGCGAAAAAAAATGTAATTTTGCCGAAAATTAATCAAGAAAAGATGAAAAACGAACTTTTAGAGATAGCTGTCAAGGCCTCGTTGGATGCGGGAGCTGAGATTATGAAAATCTACACCGACCCCTCGCAAGACTTTGGTATTGAGCGTAAAGCCGACAATTCTCCACTCACGCTTGCTGACAAAGCCGCTCACCGCACCATCATGCAGTATCTTGAGCCTACCGGTATTCCAGTACTGAGTGAGGAGGGTGCCCATGAGGCGTATGAGAAAAGAGCGGATTGGAAACGATTCTGGCTCGTGGATCCTCTGGATGGCACGAAGGAGTTTATCAAGAAGAATGGTGAGTTTACCGTCAATATTGCCTTGATAGAGAATGGAGAGCCTGTGATGGGTGTGGTGTATCTTCCAGCTCAGGATGTGCTGTATTATGGCGACGTAAAGGAGGGTGCCTATCGTAAGAAGGACGAGGTGTTGGAGCGCCTGCCCCTGGCCACTGCCAAGCATGATGACTATGTGATTGTGGCCAGTCGTTCGCACCTGTCGGCCGAGACTCAGGTTTTTATTGATGAGGCAGTAAAGAAACATGACAGCGTGCGCACTGTCTCGAGCGGTAGCAGCATAAAGATTTGTCTGGTGGCAGAGGGATCGGCTGATGCGTATCCTCGATTTGCTCCGACGATGGAGTGGGATACTGGTGCCGGTGACGCTGTGGTACGTGCTGCTGGCAGAATGTGTCTGCAGGCTGGTACTTACGATGGTCTGCTTTTTGACGATGGAAAGCCTCTGCAGTATAACAAGAAGGATTTGCATAACCCTTGGTTCCTGGTAAAGTGAAGCGCATAGGATTGTTGAGTGATACCCATTCGTATTGGGATAATCGTTATTTGGAATATTTTGAACAATGTGACGAGATTTGGCATGCCGGTGACATCGGTTCGATGGAGTTGGCGATGCGCCTACAGGAGTTCCGTCCGTTGCGTGCTGTCTTCGGCAATTGTGATGGTGGTGAGTTGCGTAGGCTCTATACGCAGAAGCTCAGGTGGGATTGCGAGGGTGCTGATGTGCTGATGACTCACATAGGCGGTTATCCTGGCAGATATGATGCGTCGGTTCGGCAGCAGCTCTATACCCGTCCACCCAAACTTTTCATAAGTGGTCATAGCCATATACTGAAAGTGCAGTATGACAAGACGTTGGGGTTGCTTCATATCAATCCAGGTGCGGCAGGCCTGCAAGGCTGGCATCAAGTACGCACCTTGGTTCGTTTCTCGGTCAGCGAGGGCGCATTCTCAGACCTGGAAGTGATAGAGATTCCTAGATAAAGAATAACTTCGGTTTTACGGTTTTGCGGTTATGCGGTTTTACGGATATAGGTTTTTACGGTTTTTACGGTTTTACGGTTTTACGGAGATTACCATTTGACTTATTGTTTTTGGCTCGAATCCAGTATGATCCTGAATAACCTTCCACAACCTTCCAACCTCACAACCTCACAACCTTATAACCTCACAACCTTATAACCTCACAACCTCACAACCTTATAACCATATAACCTCAAAACCTCAAAACCTCAAAACCAAACGTTACTTATGAAAAAAATACTATTGTCACTTGTTCTCTTCACGTTGTCGTGCGTTTATGGCTTTGCCCAAGATGATTTTGTCTTAGGTGCTGACATGGGGTGGCTCACTCAGTACGAATCGTCGGGGAAGAAATTCTATGACAGGGCGGGTGAAGAGCGTGAGTGTATGTCTATCATGGCCGACTATGGTATTACGGCACAGCGCATCAGAGTGTGGGTAGATCCTAGTAAGCACGGTGGTTGGTGTGATAAGAACGACGTGCTGAAGAAGGCACTGAGAGCCAAGGAACTGGGACAAGAGGTGATGATAGACTTTCACTACAGCGACTGGTGGGCCGATCCTGCCAAGCAGAATATTCCGGATGCATGGAAGAATCTAAGCTTCAAGAAGATGAAGAAGGCGTTAGCCGATCATACCATCGATGTGCTGACGTTGCTAAAACAGAATGGAGTGTCGCCGCGCTGGGTGCAGGTGGGCAATGAGACGAGTGGCGGTATGTTGTGGCCCATGGGTAAGTTGCCCGACAATCCAAAGAAATATGCAGGCTTTATTCGTGCAGGATATGATGCGGTAAAGAGCGTATTCCCGGAGGCTTTAGTGCTGGTTCATCTTGATAATGGATTTGATAACAAACTTTACAATTATAATCTTGATATAATCAAGAAGTATGGAGGTAAGTTTGATATGATTGGTATGTCTATCTATCCCTATTGGAGTATGAAGGACGGACGCGAACCGACTGCCGAGAAGACGATAAACGATTGTATCACGAACATCAATCTCGTAGCACGTAAATATGGTGTTGACGTGATGATTACGGAGACGGGCTTTGAAGTGGATGAGGCACATCCCGAGGTGATGGAGCGTGGACGTGACCAACTGAGAATGCTTATTAAGAAATGTCGCACGTTGACGTTTGGCCGTTGCCGGGGTGTCTTCTATTGGGAACCCGAGTGCCGCCCTTCGCAGTATAAATTAGGTGCTTTTACCGAGGACGGCCATCCCACGGTCATCATGAATGGCTTTATGGAGCATGACCCAGAGCCAATCCCTGTGAAAATGGTTGAGCCTGTTGTGCCAGAGACGATCATCGTTTCGACCGATCATCAGTTGTATACGCATGCCGAGATGATGCAGGACCTGGACTCTCTGGCGTTGTGCTTTCCCGACATAATAAGTGTGTGCGTAGCGGACACCACATACGAGGGCAGGGCCATTCCGTTTGTTCGTTTCGGTGCTAAAGATGCACCTTATCGTTTTCTTGTGTCGTCTACGATTCATGCTCGCGAATACATCAATGTACAATTGGTTCTGGCTATGTTGGAGTATTATGCACGTGGTTATAAAACGCTGAAATGTGACGGCGTGCCTGTAAGCGAATTGTTTGATTCTGTGGCAATTGATATTCTTCCAATGATAAATCCTGACGGTGTGGCCATTGCACAACAAGGGGCGGATGGCGCTGTGAGGCCGGAGACGAAGGATTGGGTGAAGAGTGTCGTGCAGAAAGGAATGTCGCATGAGAGGATAAAGGCCAATGGTAATGGCGTAGACCTGAACCGCAATTTCGGGAATGGATTCGGCAAAGGCTATATGGCTGCCTCTGCCAAGAGCTTTGAGTATTATTCGGGACCTAGTCCTTATTCTGAAATTGAAAGCCAGATGCTGATGCGGATAACACGGGAGAATGATTATTTGTGTTTTTTGAACTATCATTCGAAAGGTAATAATGTGTATTATGGTTGCATGAATGCTGACGCTGAGGTGAACGGCGCAGCTCGCTCCATTGCCAATCTGGTAAAGCGTTTCACGGGCTATCCGCTGTATGGCGAGAAGAGTTCTGTGCCTAATGGTTCGTGGGCTGACGAGGTGGAGGTGCGGTATAAGCGTCCTAGCGTCACTATCGAAGTGGGTACTGTAACTCCTGTTCCTATTTCGCAGTTTCCTGGTATTTATTCCAAAAATCTGCCTCTTTGGCCTGCCTTGTGCATGAAGTTGTTAAAAGAGAAAAAATGATGAGTACAAAGGGTGTATATCAGGTGTTTAAGACGGCAATCAGTCTCTTTGTGAAAGGGGATGTGCTGGGGCGTGATGTGCCGGCACTGACCTATTCCACGCTGAAGGCTCTAATACCTGTTTTGGCGTTGATGTATGTGGTGGGTACTGCTTTGGGGTGTGGGACTGTGCTGGAATCATGGCTGCGTGTCACATTGGAGTCGCAACCCACGGTGGCCGACTATCTGGTCGGTTTTGTCCATAATTATCTGGAGAATACAAGAAGCCAGTACATCTTGCTCGTTGGTATTATCTTGATGCTCTACACCCTTTATCTGTTGGTGCGTAAGATAGAGAATACGTTTGACCGGATATGGGGTGTACCATTGCGCAAAACCCGACACACACTTTGGTTCTATCCTGCCATCTTCTTGTTTTGTGTCGTCATGATTCTGGTGGCCTATGCCATGAATGTGCTGGCTATCGCTTTGGCACATCAGGTTATCTCGCAAGAGTATCTGGGCACCTTGCGCCCTATTGTCATTCAGATTGCCACCTTTATTCCGCTGTTTGCATTTCTAGTGTTCCTGTATGCTGTTGTACCGAATACCAAGGTGCGTCTTTGCAGTACGTTGTGGCCGGCCTTTCTCTCGGGCATTCTGATGGCTTTCTTGCAGTATTTCTATGTCAAAGCCCAATTTGCTTTGGCAAGCTATAATGTCATCTATGGTTCTCTTGCTGCCTTGCCGTTGTTTCTGCTTTGGATGCAGTTTCTTTGGACAATCTGCACCTTTGGCGGAACGCTGGCCTATGCCAATCAGCTACATTCATCAAGTGTTGAGAATGAGGCTGATAAGGGGTGATGACCAGTGATATAATGCAAACTAAGATTGGCTTTTTTTGACCTTACGTACCAACAGCCATAGCATGGTGACTGTGACGATGAAGCTCACGGCATCCGATAGGGGAAGGGCTCCCCATACGCCGTCCAAGCCAAGATATTGAGGCAGGATGAGCAAGCCGGGGATGAGGAAGAGGAGCTGGCGCGTGAGGCTCAGGAAGATACTCTTGCCAGCATGGCCGATGCTCTGGAAGAAGTTGGTAGTTACCATCTGTGCGCCGACAAGAGGCAATACCATTACGTCGATACGGAAGCCGTTTGTGGAAATTTCGAGGATGCGCAGAGAACCCTCATTGTTGCCGTCCGAGAATATGCGTGTGAGAAACTCGGGACAACACTCGCCGATGAGCCACCCCGTGGTGGTGACCAGCACACCGCCTATAATGGCGTAGCGTAGGGTGCGCCATACGCGGTCGTTCTGATGAGCACCCCAGTTGTAGCCCACAATAGGTTGCATGCCTTGGTTGATTCCCATTACTACCATCAGGAAGAAGAACACAACGCGGTTGACGATGCTATAGGCACCGATGGCGAAATCGCCCCCTTGTTCGCCATATTCCATGTCGCCATATTTGCGCATGCTGTGGTTGATGATGATGACCACCAGACAGGCACATGCATTCATGAAGAAGGGACTGAGGCCGATCAGCAGTATCTGCTTGACAATCTTCGGGTTTATGCGGTATATTCCTCGTTGCAGATGTATCATCTCGCTCTTGCGTGAGAGGATGACCAGTTCCATGACGAGTCCCACCGCCTGTGACAGGACGGTGGCCCAGGCGGCTCCGTCAATGCCCCATTTCCATACCCACACGAAAAGCCAGTCGAGTAAGGCGTTGCTAAGGACCGTAACGATGGTGCAGAGCATGGAGAAGATTGGGTGGCCGGCCGAGCGTATGATGGCGTTCAACCCAAGATAGCTGTGCGTGATGATGCCGCCTATCAAGATGATAAGCATATAGGATCGGGCGTAGGTCAGCGTGTTGTCGGACGCTCCGAAGAAGTAAAGCATGGGGTTGAGAAAGGCTATGAAGGCCAAGGTGACGATGAGCGACAGGATGATGTTGAGCGTTACGGTGTTGCCCAATACTTGCTGCGCCGTCTTGAAGTCGCGCTGTCCGAGACGGATGCTCATGATGCTGCTAGCACCCACGCCTACCATTGCACCGAATGCTGCTCCCAACATCATGAAAGGCATTGCGGCTCCAAGTCCGGAGATGGCTTCGGGACCTACAAAGCGGCTGATGAAGAACATGTCGATGTTGTTCAAAAGGCTACTGGCCGTCATGGCAATGATGGCGGGCAGTGCATATTTGGCAAGCAGAAGGCCTACGTTCTGCGTTCCAAGTTCTGTTGGGGTTTTTACGTTCTGTTCCATTTTCGAGGTGCAAAGGTACGACAAACAATGCTAAAAGTTAAAACGATGAAGTTGAAAATTGGGATTTTTTTGTTTTTTTTAAGAAAAAGTTCGTGTGCGTGCGATATATGTGGGCAGAATTTCGTATCTTTGCGGCCGAAATTTTTAATCTAAACTTTCAAAATTATTTATACTAAAAGCAATGAGTACTCAAACAGAAAAGATTAAGGAGCTTATTGAGCTCCGCACCAAAGCCCGCGTTGGTGGTGGCGAGAAGGCTATTGAGAAGCAGCACGCTAAAGGTAAGCTCACCGCTCGTGAGCGTATCGCTTTGCTGCTTGACGAGGGTAGCTTCGAGGAAATGGATATGTTCGTGGAGCACCGCTGTACGAACTTCGGCATGGAGAAGAAGCATTATCTGGGTGATGGTGTGGTAACCGGTTGCGGTACCATCGCTGGTCGTCTGGTTTATGTTTTCGCTCAGGACTTCACCGTAAGTGCTGGTTCTTTGTCCGAGATGCTGGCTAGCAAGATCTGCAAGGTCATGGATATGGCCATGAAGGTTGGTGCTCCCGTCATCGGTCTGAACGACTCGGGTGGCGCTCGTCTGCAGGAGGGTATCAACGCCTTGGCTGGCTATGCTGAGATTTTCCAGCGTAACATCATGGCCAGTGGTGTCATTCCTCAGATTTCGGGTATTTTCGGCCCCTGCGCCGGTGGTGCTGTATACAGTCCTGCCTTGACCGACTTCACCTTGATGGTCGAGAATACTTCATACATGTTCCTTACAGGTCCTGGCCCCGTTAAGGCTGTGCTGGGCGAGGTTGTTACCCAGGAGCAGCTGGGTGGTGCTAGCGTTCACGCTACCAAGAGTGGTGTAACCCACTTCACCGCAAGCAACGACCAGGAGGCTATCGCTATGATTCAGCAGTTGATGAGCTATCTGCCTCAGAACAACTTGGAGACCACTCCTCGTGTTGAATGCACCGACCCCATCGACCGTATGGAGGACTACCTCAACGAGATCATTCCCGAGAACCCCAACATGCCTTACGATATGTATCAGGTTATCGCTGGTATCGTGGACAATGGTGAGTTCTTCGAGGTTCAGCCCAACTTTGCAAAGAACCTTATCATCGGTTTCGCTCGTTTCAACGGTCAGACCGTGGGTATCGTAGCAAACCAGCCCAAGCAGTTGGCAGGTGTGCTGGATAGCAACTCAAGCCGCAAGGGTGCACGTTTCGTTCGTACCTGCGACGCCTTCAACATCCCCATCGTTACTTTGGTTGACGTTCCCGGTTTCTTGCCCGGTACTGCTCAGGAGTACAACGCAGTCATCCTGCATGGTGCTAAGTTGCTCTACGCTTACGGCGAGTGCACCGTGCCCAAGGTTACCGTTACCCTTCGTAAGTCTTATGGTGGTAGCCACATCGTTATGTCTTGTAAGCAGTTGCGTGGTGATATCAACTATGCATGGCCCAGCTCAGAGATTGCCGTTATGGGTGCCAGTGGTGCAGCTTCGGTATTGTATGCCAAGGATGCCAAGGCTCTCAAGGACGAGGGTAAGGTTGAAGAGGCTAAGGCTTACATCAAGGAGAAGGAGGCTGAGTATGAGAAGCTCTTCGCCAACCCATACCAGGCTGCTAAGTATGGCTACATCGACGATGTCATCGAGCCCCGCAACACTCGCTTCCGCGTAATCCGCGCTCTGGCTCAGCTGGCAAACAAGAAGGTGACCAACCCCGCTAAGAAGCACGGTAATATTCCTCTCTAATCGTCAATATGAAGAATTAAGATATGAGATTTAAGAATGAATGGATTGTCATTGGATGCATCACTTTCTTGACGCTAAATTCTTATTTCTTATTAGTTAGTTCTTAATTAAAACATACAACAATGAATATTTTATCTGTAACAACAGAGACATGGCAACTGGCAGGCGTTAGCGTGGGTGTTGTGTTTGCAATTCTTGTTGCTTTGGTAGCTATCCTCGGCATCTTTACCGTTGTGGCTAAAAAGACCAAGGCAAAGACTGCAGCAGTGACAAATAATATTGTCAGCAATATTCAGGCTACCCAGCAAGCCAAGGCAGTATCTGAAACCAGTGACCTGGAAAAGGCTGCCATTGCTACTGCCATCTATCTTTATTATAATGATGACCACGACCATGAAAGTGGCGTGCTCACCATCAACAATGCTCCCAGTGCATGGGGCAAGGTACTCAATCCAAGACTGTAATTTCGGTTGTAGGGTTATAAGGTTGTAAGGTTATAAGGTGGTTGTAAGGTCATATGGTTGTAAAAACTATAAACCCCAAACCCATAAACCTCAAAACCATAAAGCCTTAAAACCTCAAAACCACAAAACAAAAAACAATGAAAGAGATTAAATTCAAATTGGCTGGTCAGGACTTCGTCGCTCAGGTAGAGGAGGAGAAGGGCGCTGGTGCTCTTAAGGTAACCCTCAATGGTCAGACCTATAATGTAGAGATTGAAACAGCAGAGCACAAGGCTCCCGTGGCTAACCCCGCAGCCGCTGCTCCCAAGGCTGCCCAGCAGGGTGGTCCCGCTAATGTAAACTCAGAGTTGCCCGGTACCGTAACAAAGGTGGTAGCTCAGGCTGGTCAGCACGTAAAGCGTGGTGACGTTCTTCTCGTTATCGAGAGCATGAAGATGGCCAATGATATCGTCAGCGAGGTTGACGGAACCGTACAGCGCATTGCTGTAAGCGAAGGTGCAAATGTTAATCAGGGCGACTTGCTCGTTGAGATGGTTGCTGACTTCGTGGCTGCTGAGGCTCCCGCTTTGGCTCCCAAGCCCGCTCCTGCAGCTCCCAAACCCGTTGCAGCTCCCGCTCCTGCAGCTCCCAAGCCTGCTGTCGGTGCCAATGTTGTGACAGCTCCTCTGCCTGGTACGGTTACCAAGGTTACCGTTAAGGTAGGCGATCAGATTAAGGCTGGCGATCAGGTGCTTCTTATGGAGGCTATGAAGATGGAGAACAGCATTACTGCAGAGTCGGCTGGTACTGTAAAAGCTATCCTCGTAGAGGCTGGTGCACAGGTACAGAGCGGACAGGCTCTCGTAGAGTTGGCATAATTCATGATTCTTAATTCACAATTCATAATTTAGAATTACGGAAAATGAAACATATAAAATTTCTTAGCCTTCTGGCCGTCCTCATGCTCGTTGCCACTCCTGTCATGGCAGCTGAGGTAAATATGACAGAAGGTTTGAGCAATTTCTTCCAGGAGATGGGCATCGTGTCTTTCTTCGAGGGAGAAGGCTGGAAGAGTCTGGTCATGATTCTCATCGGCTGCGTGCTGCTCTATCTCGCTATTGTGAAGAAGTATGAGCCTTTGCTCTTGCTTCCCATCGCCTTTGGTATGATTCTGACGAACCTACCTGGTGGTGGTATGTTTGATTCTGAGATGTGGAACAATGAGTTTCTCAATCCCCAAAATCCTTACTATCATAGCTATGGTCATATCATGGCTCATGGTGGTTTGTTGGATATTCTTTACATCGGTGTTAAGGCTGGTATCTATCCTTGCCTTATTTTCCTGGGCGTAGGTGCAATGACCGATTTCGGTCCCCTGATTGCCAATCCCAAGAGTCTGCTGCTTGGTGCGGCTGCTCAGATTGGTATCTTTGCTACCTTTATCGTTACCCAGACCGATCTGCCTTGCTTCGGCTTCGAGCCCAACCAGGCTGCTTCTATTGGCATCATCGGTGGTGCTGATGGTCCTACCGCTATCTTCCTGACTTCAAAGCTGGCTCCCGAATTGCTTGGCCCCATTGCTGTGGCTGCTTATAGCTATATGGCATTGGTTCCCGTTATTCAGCCTCCCATCATGCGTGCTTTGACCTCAAAGAGCGAGCGTCAGATTCGCATGAAGCAGTTGCGTACTGTCAGCAAGCGCGAGAAGATTATCTTCCCCATCGTGGTAGCTGTTATTGTCAGCCTTGTCGTTCCCTCGGCAGCAACACTTATTGGCTGTCTTATGTTGGGTAACTTGATGAAGGAGAGTGGTGTAGTAGAGCGTTTGAGCAAGACGGCACAGAATGAGCTGAATAACATTGTTGTTATTATGCTCGGTCTTACTGTGGGTGCAACCGCTACCGCTTCTTCATTCATGAACTGGCAGACTGTTGGCATCCTGGCAGTAGGTATCGTTGCCTTCGGCGTAGGCAGTGCTTGTGGTGTGCTGATGGCTAAGTGCATGAACCTCTTCCTGAAGGAGAAGATCAATCCTCTGATTGGTTCTGCTGGTGTGAGCGCTGTACCTATGGCTGCTCGTGTCAGTCAGCAGGAAGGTCAGAAGGCAGATCCTCGCAACTTCTTGCTGATGCATGCAATGGGTCCCAACGTGGCTGGTGTGATTGGTTCTGCTGTTGCAGCAGGTATCCTGCTCAGCTTCTTGGGTTAGTAGATTGGTAGAGGGCGTTTATCCCTCCAATCAACTATATATATAATAAGGTGTCATGTGGCTTTTTGCTGCATGACACTTTTTTTTGCTTTTTCTTTGCCTGATGTAGGCTGTTCTTGGCTGTAAAACGACTAAAATGTCTAGCCAAGATATCTTTTTGTAGAGTTTCTGTTTTTGTTTTCCGTAATTTTACCTACCTTTGTAGTGTAATATTAACTTTTAAATATAATTGATATGAAAGCAATTCACACAGAAAAGGCACCTGCTGCCATCGGTCCTTATAGTCAGGCAATCGAAGCCAATGGTATGGTTTTTGCCAGTGGACAACTTCCCATCGATCCTGCTACGGGTGTCTTTGCAGAGGGTGGCATTCAGGAACAGACACGTCAGTCGCTGACAAATGCACAGAACATTTTGCTCCAGGCTGGCACGGATATGAGCCATGTCGTAAAGACGACGGTATATTTGAGCGATATTTCCAATTTTGCTGCCATGAACGAGGTCTATGCACAGTTCTTCTCAGAGCCTTTCCCTGCACGTAGTGCCGTTGCAGTTAAAGATTTACCAAAATGTGCTTTGGTAGAGATTGAGGTGATTGCAGTGAAGTAGCCTTTTGTTTAAACATTTGCATGGTAAATTGGATTACTTTTACTTGCATTTTTCAGACACTAATAATATATCTGAAGGTAAACAATGAAAAAAATCCTTTCTGTAGCATTTGCGTTTTGCCTCTCTTTCTGCGTTTCTGCCCAAACAGAGACAAAGGCTCGCCAAGAGATTCGTGAAAATATTCTTCTCTCGGCTTCCAACTATACGGCTTATGTTGATCCCAGTCCGTCAGAAAAATACACTCCCACGCCAAAAGGGTATGAACCTTTTTATTTGACACATTATGGACGTCATGGCAGTAGGTGGCTGTTGGGACAGGGTGAATACACCGAAGTTATAGACGTACTGAACCGGGCACACGACAAAGGCAAACTGTCGGAACGTGGTGAGGAATTGCGCGAAAAGATATCACGCTTTTATAACGAGACCAATGCACGCCAGCGTTTGGGTGAACTGAGTGATGTGGGAGAGTTGCAGCACCATCGTATCGGTAAACGTATGACGGAGCATTTTCCCGAGATTTTCGGTGCCAAGGATTGTCAGGTCGATGCACGTAGCACCGTCGTGATACGTTGCATACTTTCGATGGAGGCTGAGTGTGAAGAACTATGCCGCTTTAACAAGAACCTTCGCATCCACAACGATGTGAGCAATGCTTTTCAGTATTATCTGAATCGTGAGCCTTGGGAAAAACGACTGAGGGATGCGCGTGGTGAGATGTGGCGTAAAGCTAACTTCGATTTCCGAAAGGAATACACTCATCCCGAACGTTTCTGGAACTCTATTGTGAATGATCCTGAATATCGTGACGAGAAACTCACGAGTCGTGGTGATGTGATGCGACGCACCTTCGATATATGTGCCAACATGCAAAGTCATCTCAAAGGCATCTCACTTTGGGATTTCTTTACCGAGGACGAGGTCTACGATCAGTGGCGCATTCGTAATGTCGACTGGTATGTGAACTACAGTGCGGGGCTCACGCCGTTCAGTCAGGCTAATCTGTTGCAGAACTTCTTGGACACGGCCGATACCTGCCTGATAGATGGCAAGGCCAATTTACCCATTATGAAGGATGATACCGAAGGTGTGCGAATTGCACTCAGACGTGACTATCGTGGAGCTACCCTTCGCTTCGGTCACGAAGTGGTGGTGATGCCTATGGCAGCCCTGCTCGAACTGGACAACTGCTATCCCGAATGGCCTCTCGACGATCTGCGCAATTTGGATAAGGTGTGGGCAAACTATCGTATCTTCCCCATGGCCAGCAACATACAGCTTATTTTCTATCGTCCCAAGAAGGGTGATGTGGTCAAGATGGATGATATTCTTGTCAAGGCATTGCTCAACGAACACGAAGTTTCGCTTCCTGGCAAACCGGTTACTGGCTGTTACTACAGTTGGGGAGAACTCAGAAAGTATTATCAGGAAAAACTTGATAAATATAACGGCATTTCAAGACTCAAATAAAGGCTCCCTAGGTCCCCTCTAGCTCCTTCAAGGGGAGGGGAGTGCCGCGCAGCCTAATTATGACTGCGAAGCTTGATGAGATGCATGTCGAATAATTATGCATAAAAAAGTGAATTATGCATTAACTAAAGTGAATGATGAACTATGAACTGAAGAACGCAGTTTCTCTCTACGAGCTCAATAACCTTGTCAGTCAGTTCGTTGAACAAGCGTTTCCTGACGAGGTGTGGGTGACTGGCGAGTTGGCCGAAGGCCGTCCCGGTTCGGGAGGCCATTTCTATGGCGAACTCGTACAGAAGGATTCCCGTGGCGTCAATATAATAGCTAAGGCTCGTATCAATATATGGGCCCGCAATTATAATATGCTGCGTGTCCGTTTCATGCGTGAGACGGGACAAGAATTGCGTGCAGGACTCAAGGTGCAGTTTTTGGTGCGTGTCACTTTCCATGAACAATATGGTTATAGCCTTAATGTGCTGGATGTTGATTCCAGCTATACGCTGGGTGATATGGCACGCCGTCGCCAAGAGATTATTCGTCAGCTTGAAAATGATGGCATCATTGACGATAACCGCTCTCTTCCTCTGCCGTTCTTGATGAAACGCATAGCCGTTATCTCGAGTGACAAGGCTGCGGGTTATGGAGATTTCTGCGACCAGTTGCTGCACAACGAGTATGGACTTTATTTCCATGTAAAGTTGTTTCCCGCTATCATGCAAGGTAGCAGGGTAGAGGAAACGGTTCTGTCAGCCTTAGAGGCTGTAATGGCCGAAGAGGATAAATGGGATGTGGTGGTCATCATACGTGGTGGTGGTGCTGTGAGCGATTTGTCCGATTTTGATTCCTATCCTCTGGCTGCAGCCATAGCACAGTTTCCTATTCCCGTTTTTACGGGCATAGGACATGAGCGTGATGAAACAGTGCTGGATCGTGTTGCCAATAAATCCTTGAAGACGCCGACAGCCGTTGCTGCATTCGTGCTTGATTATCAGTCGGACAGGTTGTCAGAACTGCAAGAACTTCAACAGCGTATCTCTCAGTCTGTCCGTTTTCGTTTGGAACGCGAACATCTCCGTCTAGAGCATATAGCCAAGACGTTGCCTTTGTCTTTTGCACGTGTTCGCGAACGTCAAGAGTATCGGTTGAAGCAACTTGAAGATGGTATTCGTGTGGCACTATCTCGCCGAATTGAACGCGAACGACATACTCTTGACTTGCTGGAACAACGTGCAAAATCTCTCGATCCTTCTTTGCTCTTGCAGCGTGGATACAGCATGACGTTGTCGAATGGCCGTATTGTAACAGACCCCTCAATGGTTGGTGTGGGCGATAGGATTGTTACCAGATTGGCAAAAGGCGAGATAGAATCTACGGTTGTTTGAACTAAGCCGTAAAAAGTCACTTGTTAAAGCATTAAGCAAATATTTTGATTATCTACTAATTGATATTAAGTATATGACATACGAGGAATCTGTAAAATCGTTGGAGATGCTGGTTCAGCAGATGGAGAATGGCAATCTGCCCATAGACAGTCTGGCGGAGAAGCTGCGTGAAGCAAAGAAACTTATCAGTAGTTGTCGTCAGCAATTGTTGGAGGCAGACGAACAGGTGCAAAAGATTTTGGCTGCAGAATAAATTAGTTCAAGCTTCGCCTGCGCTCAACTTGCAGTCGTTTAGTGGTTTGGTCGTTTAGTCGTTTAGGAGAAGTTACACTTTGGTTAATGAATAAGCTGAATATATTTCCCCTAAACAACTAGTTTCCTAAACGACTGAAACTGAGCAAAAGCGAAGCTTGCAAAAGTTGAAATAAATATTTAAAGTGATGAATAAAAGTCTGAAAATTGTAATTGTCGTAATAGGAGTGCTTTTGGTCTTAGTTGGAGCTGTTTTCTTCTTTATTCGTGGATTGGAACCTGATGAAGTGGAGACGCAGCAACAAGTTCAAGAAATGACTGACGCTGCCAGCGACTTAATGAAGATGGACGAATCGGCCTTTGAGGAAGGCGCGGCTTTCGAAGAGGCTCCCGATGTGCCGGAAGATACAACTTCTTCGCCATCTCCTACTAGCAATTCGGCAGAATAAGAATGTGTTTACGTTCCTATCCCTCCACTTTTGCTTCCATTTTGGTAATTGTATGGCAAGTTTTCTTATTTATCGGTAAACTTTGTTGTTGTTTCGCTAAAAAATTGTAAATTTGCAACCAAATAGCCAATTGTGGAGGACAGAATGAATTTTGTCTGTCTATATTGGATGTGTTTTGTGAAGATATAATTAAAAAAAGCAAAAATAATATGGAAGAAATGGATTGGTCAAATCTCGGTTTTGGCTATCGCAAGACCGATTATAATGTACGTTGTTACTGGCGTAATGGTCAGTGGGGTGAAATAGAAGTCTGCAGCGAGGAGACTATACCTCTTCACATGGCAGCCACCTGTCTGCACTATGGTCAGGAGGCTTTCGAGGGACTGAAGGCATATCGCTGTCCCGACGGCAAGGTGCGTGTGTTCCGCAGTGATGAGAATGCAGCACGCCTGCAGAGTACATGCCGTGGTATTCTGATGCCAGAACTGCCTACCGAGAAGTTCAATGAGATGGTCGACAAAGTGGTTCGCCTCAACGAGCGTTTCATCCCCCCCTACGAGAGTGGTGCTACTCTTTACATCCGTCCCCTGCTCATTGGAACAGGTGCTCAGGTAGGTGTACATCCCGCCAACGAATATCTTTTTGTTATCTTCGTCACCCCCGTAGGTCCTTACTTCAAGGGTGGTTTCTTTGCCAATCCTTATGTCATCATTCGTGACTTTGACCGTAGTGCACCTCTTGGCACGGGTATATACAAGGTGGGTGGCAACTATGCAGCCAGTCTGCAGGCTAACAAGAAGGCACACGACCTGGGCTATGCCTGCGAGTTCTATCTCGATGCCAAGGAGAAGAAGTACATCGATGAGGCTGGAGCAGCCAACTTCTTCGGCATCAAGAACAATACCTACATCACTCCTCTCTCAACCTCTATCCTTCCTTCTATCACCAACAAGTCTTTGATGCAGTTGGCCGAGGATCTGGGCATCAAGGTTGAGCGTCGTGCCATTCCCGAAGAGGAACTGGAGACTTTCGAGGAGGCTGGTGCTTGTGGCACAGCAGCAGTGATTTCTCCCATTTCGCGCATCGATGATGTCGAGACAGGCAAGAGCTATGTCTTTGGTGACAAGCCTGGACCTGTCAGCGAGAAGCTCTTCAATCTGCTTCGTGGCATCCAGTATGGCATTGAGCCTGATGTGCATGGTTGGACGCGTGTAGTGATAGAATAAGTACAATTCAGTCCGTTATGTGATGACTTAACTGTTAAGTTATTTTTAGATCATCAATATATACTTTATGGCATTTGTTGTTTATGCAGTGCCATAAAGTATATTTTTTTTTGGCGATTTTTTACTCTTTCAATTATACTTCTTTCTTCTTGTATTGTCGTTCAAAAAATCATGTAGCGTCTTTTTGAAAATCATGTAGCGTCTTTTTGAAAATCATGTAGCGTCTTTTCTCTGAACACGCAGCATGTGCGTCCTGAACTCGCAGCGTGTGCGTCTTGAACTCGTAGCGTGTGTTTTGCCTTAAGTTTTTTGGATAATATGTAGCTTGATTATTTCTGGCGGGGTAGATCGTTGCTTTATGGAAATAGGCATAAGCCATACATCGTGACTCAAATAAAAAAATGCATCAACTCTTCATGTCTTCATATTTTAACTGTATGGTGTTGATATTTAGTTTGTTATGCTTATGAAGAGTTGTTTCTTCTCTTCATGACTCTTCATACCTCTTCATATGGTCTTTGTTTCTACTTCATGTCCCACTTTTCAAAACTATCAAACAGAAAAATCTATGAAGAGCAATGAAGAGTTATGAAGTGTTGGTATGGCTCTTCATTTGTGTATCTTGTTCAATTAGAGGTTGTTATGTAGGAAATATAAAGAGCTGAAGAGTCGACGTGAAATTTGTTTTTTCCCGGAAAAGAGGGTCTGGAATATCGCCTTTTGGGGATTTTGTCAAACGCAATTTTAGTTTTTACTTTTTGGTGTGATGGAGTATCCTGTTGCCTCTTGGTCTTCTTTAGTAAATGCAAAAAAAGAGAGAGGAATGTCTGTACCTCTCTCTTTATTCCTAGACTGTTCGGTGCTGGCTGACTCGAACACTCTTTTGTCTTATTCCATATCCTTTTGCTCTGGAGCCTCTATGCCTTTGGCCTTGTCCTCAAAGCGGTTTCCGAAGTGAATCTCCGAAGTCTTGGGATAAGCGATGGGCTGTCCGTCGCGCATAACGATGTCAACCTTTGTGCTGTCGATGGTGGCTGTCTGCTTGTTCTTTCCGTTTATGCCAGGAGCATAATAGGGCTGGTAGGGGTAGGGATTGTAGCCGGGATAGGTGGTGAAGTAACCCCATCCGTAGTCGTGAGCATAGTAGGGCTGGAAGTCATAGTCATAGAGCTTGTACAGGGTGAACTTCTCATTGCTGTCGCCGAAATATCCATAGAAGTTGTTCCATGTCAGATTGTAGTCATGTATCTGGCAGTTCCACTCCGACTCCCACTTGTAGTTGATAAAGATGGTGCCATTGTGCACTTCCCATCTGAACTGGTGGTAAATGAACTCATAGGGGCCGTATTTGTACCAGTCTACCTGTGTGCCATATCCATGGTTGCTCCATGGGCTGCTCTGCACGAACTGCATTCTGGTGTCGTACGAGTCGAAGCGCTGGCCTCTGTTAGTGTAGTAGTACATACCGAAGTCGCCATACCAGTCTCCATCCATTTTGTAGGCCTTCTTGTCATCCTCGTCGCAAGATGTGAAGATACCGATGCTGATAACCATCATCAAAGCGTAAAACGCTGCCTGTAATTTGCTTTTCGTTTTCATAACTGTCATGTTTTGTTTTTGTTTCTGTTGCAAAGATAGGTACTTTGTTTGATATGACAAAGGGAAATCCCTTCTTTTTGCGAGGAATTTCTATATCTTGTTTGGGGAAACACCAAATTTACAAATATCTTTATTATATATATATAAGGTGTATGGCAAGGTTGTAAAATGATGGTGTAGTTTGCAATATGTCAGCAAAATGCTTAAAATTGCTTTCAAAATGACAAAAATGATACTATTTTTGTGTTTTTATGAAAAAAGTTATCGAAATATGATGAATATTTGAACAAAATGTTATACCTTTGCAAGTGAAATCAGATGCGGCTTTTCTCCGACACCGAAAACAGTCTTGTTTTCATTCGTCAATCACCCTAGAAAAGCTATTCGAAAGTAAAAAAGAAAAGGATTATGGCTAAAAAGATTAAATTTACGAAGATGCATGGTGCTGGCAACGACTACATCTATGTCTATACACCTGATAACGAGATAGCCGATCCTTCAGCAGCAAGTATTGAATGGAGCAAATTCCATTTCGGAATCGGTTCTGATGGTCTTATTCTCATTGGCAAGAGCAAGACATTGGAGGCCGACTTCACGATGCGCATTTTCAACAACGATGGCAGTGAAGCCATGATGTGTGGTAATGGTGTGCGTTGTGTGGGCAAGTACGTATACGATCATAAACTCACCGATAAAACGACAGTGGCCATCGACACCCTGTCGGGCATTAAGGTCATCGACCTGCATGTGGCCGAGGATGGTAAGGTCGACAAGGCTACGGTCAATATGGGTGAGCCCATTCTGGCAAATACACGTCAGCTGGCCACTAAAGACGGCAGCATGAAGATGGGTACTGTGGGCGGTTATGATGGAACCTTCGTGTCAATGGGTAATCCTCATTTCGTCATTTTTGTTCCCGATGTCATGAGCATCAACCTGCCCGAAGAAGGTCCTGCAATGGAGTTTAATGAGATGTTTCCCGAACGTTGCAACATCGAGTTTGCCACAGTTCGTCCTGATGGCACAATCAGAATGCGTGTGTGGGAGCGAGGCAGTGGTATAACGCTGGCTTGCGGCACGGGTGCTTGCGCCACAGCCGTGGCTGCATGTCTGTGTGGCCTTCGTGGTCGCGAAAGTGATGTTGAGATGGATGGTGGAACGCTGCACATAGAGTGGCGCGAGTCCGACAATCGCATCTATATGACAGGTCCCGCTGCCACTGCGTTCGAGGGGGAGATTGAGGTTGGTTCATAGCAGTCCCCTTCTGCCTACGGCATCTCCCTCGAGGGGAGAAGGCTGCGCAGTGAAGAGTTTGTGGTTAAGCTGCACGATGTGATTTCCGCAAAACCGGATAACCACAAAACCAGATAACCGCAAAACCGGATAACCACAAAACCGAAAAACCTGAAAACCACAAAACCAAAAAACCGGAAAACATTATTAACACAAAACATAAAAACCACAAAAACG
>JAGHUS010000064.1 GCA_018064685.1 Bacteroidales bacterium
TCTACAGCCTCAGCAGCAGCGGTGTCAACAGCAGCAGTGTCAACAGCAGCGCTATCAACCTGCTCAGTAGCCTCAGCAGCCTCGTCCTGAGCCATTACAGAAGAAGTTGCGCCGAATGAGCAAGCAGCAACCAATGCAACAATTGCAAATAACTTTTTCATTGTCTTTGTAATTTTTAGTGTTAATTAATTTATTGTTGTTATTTCCTTTATTCTTTTTTACGCGGAGAGACGGGGATTCGAACCCCGGATACGCTTTTGACGTATACACGCTTTCCAGGCGTGCCTCTTCAGCCACTCGAGCATCTCTCCATTGTCACTTTTGTGTGGTCAGGTCAATTCGAATGCTTACTCTACACTATTCGTGATACAAAAATATCTATTTTTTTTGTGACTTTAGTCATTTGCGATAAAAAACTTTCATGTTTTCGTTAAAATTCTGCAAAAATCATCGTTTTTTACGCGTTTAAGCATTTAAAAACCTTTCGAACGTTGTTGTTTGTTTGTTGCATCACCTCTTCTGCACTCTTCCCATAAACGTCTGCAACCTTCTGCAAGGTGTATGCTGCAAAGGCGGGTTCGTTGCGTTTTCCACGGTTTGGCACCGGTGTCAGGTAGGGTGAGTCGGTCTCTATGACGATGCGCTCGAGGGGTATCTCTCTGAGCACTTCGGGCAGTTTGCTCTTCTTGAAAGTCAATGCGCCTCCGATGCCCAAGACGAAGTTGTCGAACTGAAGCAGTTCTTCTGCTTCTGCGAGTGTGCCGCCGAAGCAGTGGAAAATGCCGGACAGGTTGGTGTGGGTGTGTTTCTTCATGATCTCAACCAGTTCCTCGTGTGCCGAACGTGTGTGTATGACCAGCGGAAGCTGTGCCTCTTCGGCCCAACCTATCTGCTGTTCGAAAGCGTCCTGCTGTTCCTTATAGTAGGTTTTGTCCCAGTAATAGTCCAGACCTATCTCGCCTATGGCGATGAAGGGGTGGGAGGGGGTGGAGAGTAACGAGTGCATGTCTTGCAGCACGTCTTTATAATCAGCCTTCACATCCTCGGGGTGCAGTCCCAGCATGGGGTATGCATATCCGCTGTGTTTCTTGCACAGTTCCAGCATGGGTTGTATGGTTTCGGCGTTGATGTTCGGCAGAAGTATTGCGTCGAGGCCCACTTCCTTGGCGCGTGCCACTACGTCTTCTCGGTCAGCGTCAAATTCGGGTTCGTAGATGTGGCAGTGTGTGTCGATGAATCCCATGGTTGATGATTAGAAATTGTGAATTTTGTTTTTCGCTTCTCTTTTATTCATCACTCAGGATTTGCGTTTCAGAAGTTTCATGGCCAGTTCGTGCAGCATCTCCTTGCGTTCCTGTGGCAGTTGTACTTTGTCGAGGCAGTTCATGGCCTCGGAGAAGTATTCGTTGATGCGCTGCTGGGCCAGTTCGGGTATGCCAAGCTCGGTGTAGATGCGTGTCACGGCTTTCACCTTCTGGTCTCTGTCGGCGTTCTCTTTGGCAATCCAGTATCTGAGTTCATCGCTCTGTTCACCTTGAGCCATAAGCTGTGCGTTGATGAGCATGTAGGTCTTCTTGTTGCACATGATGTCGCCCCCTATCTGCTTGCCGAAGGTCTCGAAGTCGCCATACACATCCAGATAGTCGTCCTGCAGCTGGAACGCCAGTCCTATCTTCTCGCCAAACTCATACAGTGCTTCGGCATCCGACTCGGGTGCGTCTGCCAGGATGGCTCCCATCTTGAGCGCACAGGCCAGCAGGACGGATGTCTTGAGTCGTATCATCTCCAGGTATTCGTTCTCCGTCACATCGTCACGGTTCTCGAAGTCCATGTCGTATTGTTGTCCCTCGTCAATCTCGATGGCGGTTTTTGTGAAGAGTGCTACGACGGCTGGCAGGTGTGCGGCGTCGCATTGGCTGATGCGCTGCATGGCCATGATAAGCATGTTGTCGCCACTCAGGATGGCAGTGTTGTCATTCCATTTCTTGTGCACGGTGGGTTTTCCGCGTCGCACGTCGGCACGATCCATGAGGTCGTCGTGCAGCAGGGTGAAGTTGTGGTAGGTCTCCAGGCCGATGGCGGGGAGCAGGGCCGGAGTCACGTCATCCTTGTACAGGTTGTATGCCATAAGCGTCATGACGGGACGGATGCGCTTGCCGCCGAGAGACAAGACGTAGGTGATGGGTTGGTACAGGCCTTCGGGCTGCTTGGATATGTTGTTGGCTTCGAGTGCCTGGTTGACTTTCTCGAGAAGTTCTTTCGTGCTATACATTATATATATATTAATTTACTCTAGTTTCAACTTGATAAGGAGCAATAAAAAAGGCTGCCCGTTTGAGCAGCCTCTTTTCTATGCTTGGATGAAATTATTGCAGTCTGAAGTTAACGGGGAGGATGAAGCGTGAGCGTACATTCTTGTTACCCTGACGTGCGGGCTTCCACTTAGGCATCAGCTTCACAACGCGTACGGCCTCCTTTGACAGGTTGTCATCGGGTGAGCGTACAACCTCAACGTCGGTGATAGAACCGTCCAGGTTAACGACGAACTTAACGTTGACACGACCCTGGATGTTGTTCTCCTGACATACTGCGGGATACTTGATGTTCTTGTTCAACCACTCGTAGCAAGCAGCGTCACCACCGGGGAACTGTGCGTTAACCTCTACAACGTCGTAGATGTGCTCGTCGACAGGTGCTGCCTCAACAACGGGACCAGTAGGACCTGAAGCACCAGCGGCTGCTGGAGGTGCACCGGTAACAGCGGGACCGTTAGAGAATGTGGTAGGCTCGTCGGTAGGCTTGATGTCGACCTCTTTCTCGAGCTCAACGTCGTCTTCCTGAATATCAAGTTTAGCAGGTGTCTCCACGTTCTGTACGACGGGGGCTGCAGGCTGCTGCTCCTCCTGGATGGTTACGGGGATCATGTCCTCCTCATAGTTCTGATCGTAGATGGGTTCGTCCTCTTCTACAACCTTGACGTCGATTGATGTCAACTCAAACGAAGCAAACAAAAGTGCGAGTGCAAAACACAAACCGATCAAGAGGTTCTGTGCTTTGTTTTTCTCATCTGTGTTTACAGCTCCTACTGCCAAAGCTGCACCTGTAGCTTTTACAGAATCTACTGTTTTTTGTTCATTGATATTCATAGGTATGATTATAAATTTGTTTTCGATTTTAAGTTATCGGCACAAATTTAGTACATTTTTCTCATTTGCCATTGTTTTCTGCCTCTTTTTTTTACGTAAAATGCATTTTTTTTTGTTTTCGCTGCCCAAATCTTCAATAATTGACCGAAAAAGTGTATCTTTGACATCAAAATGTGAATATCAAACTATGGCTCGTCATTTCCTATTATTATTTTTTGCGTTTGCCTGTGCATCAATGCATGCTCAGGAGAGTCAGAGTGTGTTTGATTTTCTCAATGTGTCCACCTCTTCCCATGCCAATGCGTTGGGTGGTCGCAATGTCTCGCTGATCGAGAATGACGCCTCTCTTGTGTTTCAGAATCCCGCTCTTCTTTCCAGTGTCGATGACAACAGCCTCAACCTTAACTTCCTTACTTATATGCAAGGCAGCAAGATGGGAAGCGCTGCGTTTGTGAAGACAGTCGGAGAGCGTGGCACGTGGGGCGTCGGTACCCAGTTTGTGGGTTACGGTTCGATGAAGGAAACCTTGGCCGACGGTCAGGTGCTGGGCGAGATGAGTGCCATGGATATGGCCCTCAGTGGCATGTACAGCTACAATCTGAACGATTTCTGGGTGGGCGGTGTGTCGGCCAAGTTTATTTATTCTAAATATGGTTCGTACAGTTCTGTAGGTCTGGCCACCGATCTAGCTATCAGCTATTTTGATGATGAGAGTGATTTCTCTACCTCGTTTGTGGCTGCCAACTTGGGCGGACAGGTCAAGGCTTTCGGTGATGTGCACGAGCGTATACCTTTCAATCTGCAATGGGGATTCACAAAAGGCATTGCGCATGCTCCCATTCGTTTCTCATTGACATTGACCGACCTGACTCGATGGAGCAAGAACTATTATTATAGTGCTGACAAGGAACCCGGCTTCGGGCGTATCCTGATGAATCACTTCAACCTGGGCGTTGACATCGTGCCTTCCGATCGTTTCTATTTTGCGCTCGGATATAACTTCCGTCGTGCTTCGGAACTCAAGGCTGCGGGCTCTTCTCACATGGCGGGCTTTACGTGCGGTGCCGGACTGAATATCAAGAAGTTCCAACTAGGTGTAGCCTATGCGAAATACCACGTTAGCGCCCCTTGTCTGTCGTTCAGTCTCGGATACGGATTCTAATCTTCATGCGTGACGGTAGGCATGCTTTTCCTGGTTGGCAGGAAGCGTAATGATATCGTGCAGACCTGGAAGTGGGGGATGGCTTTGGTGAACGAAAAAACCATATTAATTATATTAGGTACGTACAGTATAAATAGATAAGGAATATGAAGAAAATAACGATAGCAATTGATGGGCACTCTTCGTGTGGTAAGAGTACTATGGCCAAAGATTTGGCTCGTGAACTGGGCTATGTTTATATAGATACCGGCGCTATGTATCGTGCCGTAACACTTTATGCCATCAAGGCGGGGCTGATAGACGGCCAGAACGTGGATGTTGACGCATTGCGAGCCCAGATGGATAAGGTGAATGTAGGTTTCAAGTTTAATGAAGAGACGGGTCGCCCCGACACCTATCTGAATGGCGAACGTGTGGAGGACCGTATCCGCACGATGGAGGTGTCGTCGAAGGTGAGCCTCATTGCTGCCATTGACTTTGTACGCTCGGCCATGGTGGCCTTGCAGCAGGAGATGGGCAAAGGTGGTGGTGTGGTGATGGACGGTCGCGATATCGGTACCACAGTATTCCCCAATGCCGAGTTGAAGGTGTTTGTAACGGCTAGTGCCGAGGTTCGTGCACAGCGCCGTTATGACGAACTGACAGCCAAGGGCGAGAAGTGCAATCTGCAGGAGATACTGGAGAATGTGCAGGAGCGTGACCGCATAGACAGCACTCGTGCGGTGAGTCCTCTGCGCAAGGCCGACGATGCCGTGGTGCTCGATAACAGTAACATGACCATCCCCGAGCAGAAGCAGTGGTTGATGGAGTTGGCCAAATCAAAGATAAGCTAAAGCAAGATATTGCTTGCGACAGATGTGCTTGTCCGTCTAATTGTAAGAATTACAGATGGCAATGACGATAGAGATTGATGAGGGTTCGGGCTTTTGCTTTGGCGTGACGCGCGCTATAAGCAAGGCTGAAGAGGAGCTGATGGGCGGTAACAAACTGTACTGCCTGGGCGACATTGTACATAACGGCCAGGAATGCAGCCGCTTGCAGAAACTGGGCCTGGTGACCATCGAACATGCTGACTATGATTCCCTTCGCGATGCCACAGTGTTGCTTCGTGCGCACGGCGAGCCGCCCAGCACCTATCAGCGTGCCTTGCAGAACAACCTCGAACTGATAGATGCCACCTGTCCTGTAGTCCTGCATCTGCAGGAACGCATCAAGCGCGAATACGATAATGATCCTCTTCACCAAAAACAGATTGTCATCTTTGGCAAGAACGGTCATGCCGAGGTGCTGGGACTGGTGGGGCAGACAGAGGGAACGGCTATTGTCATCGAGACGCCGGAGGAGGCGTCGCAGTTGGATTTCCATCGTGACATCTGTCTGTATTCGCAGACGACAAAGTCGCTCGACGGGTTTCGCCGTACCGTCGACTTTATCCAACAGCACATCAATCCCGAGGCAACGTTCTGCTACTATGACACCATTTGCCGTCAGGTGGCCAATCGTATGCCCCATATCCGCGAATTTGCCTCGCGCCATGACGTAGTACTTTTTGTATGTGGAAAGAAGAGCAGCAACGGAAAGGCGCTCTTCGAGCAATGCCTTTCCGTCAACACACGTTCCTATATGATAGATGCAGCCAGCGACATTGACATGCGCTGGCTGGCTGATTGTGGTTCGGTGGGAATATGTGGTGCTACGAGCACTCCGAAGTGGTTAATGGAGGAGTGCAAAGTACGCATCGAGGAGCTGCTTGGCAGCCACGAATGATGTCTTCTGTCCTTCCAGCACACTCTTCTCTTCTGCCATCAGCATGTCGCCGATGGTGGGGTTCTGGAAGAAACTGTTGCGCAGTTGTTCGTTGATACTCTCGTACATCCAGTATTTGGCTTGCTCGTTGCGTCGGTAGTCGAAATAACCCGATTTCTTGACGAAGTCGATGTAGCTGTACACCATGTCCCATACCTCCTTGATGCCGTAGCCGAAGAAACCGCTGTAGGTCAGTACCTGTGGTGTCCATCCGCTCTCGGGCATGGGGAAGAGGTGCAGCGCATTGCGGAACTGTGTGGCTGCCAACTGACACTTGTCAACGTTGTTGCCATCACATTTGTTTATGATGATGCCGTCGGCCATCTCCATGATACCACGCTTGATGCCCTGCAGTTCGTCGCCTGTTCCGGCTAGTTGGATGAGCAGGAAGAAGTCTACCATCGAGTGGCAGGCCGTCTCGCTCTGTCCTACACCCACAGTCTCTACGAAAATCTTGTCGTAACCGGCTGCTTCGCACAGAATGATGGTCTCGCGTGTCTTGCGTGCCACACCACCCAAACTGCCAGCCGAAGGACTAGGGCGAATGAATGAGTCGGGGTGTACCGACAGCTTCTCCATTCGTGTCTTGTCGCCCAATATGCTTCCTTTGGTACGTTCGCTCGAGGGGTCGATGGCCAATACGGCCAGTTTGCCGCCGTACTCCTTCAGTACGTGGATTCCAAACTCGTCGATACTGGTACTCTTGCCTGCTCCGGGCACACCGCTTATGCCGATGCGCACCGACTTGCCGCTGTAGGGCAGACAACGTTCGATGACCTCCTGCGCTATGCGCTGATGGTCGGGGTTGGTACTCTCTACCAGTGTTACAGCCTGTCCCAGGATGGATGTGTCACCCTTGAGTATTCCTTCCACATAGTCGTTTGCCGACAGTTTCTTTCGTGCAAAACGGTTTCTGTTCAGGTAGGGATTGATGATGGAAGGCTGCTCTACGCCGTCGTTCACGACAAGGCCAGCATATTCTGATGAGTTTTCTGGATGATCCATGGCAATGGTTGATTTTTAATGCTTTACGCTAGCTGTGCTGTGATAGTTGTTTGCTGTGCAATGCTACTGGTACAATCTTTTTTTTGCTGCGTAATGCTTATGGGTTAATGCTTATGCAGCGTTTGCTGCTCTTCTGTTTATTGGTTTACTGTGACGTTGATAGTCTGCTTCGCCATCGAGGGGTCGTTGGTGATGAGCAACACGCGAGGACGGTTCTTGGCCTTCTTCAGGTTGGCAGCTACTACGGTCACCTTCATCTGTGCAGACTTGCCTGGTGCGATTGTTCTGTCGCTTACGCTCACCTCCAGTGCGTGGTTGAAGACCTGTACGCTGCGGATGTTGAGCGGCTCCTTTCCTGTGTTGCTGATAGTCACCACCTGTGTCTGCTTCTTCTTTCCGTCCATGACGAAGATCAGCTCGTCCTGCGACAGCTGCATCTTGGGTGCTACGGCCAGTTGTGCGGCAGTCATGCCCGAGAAGTCGGGCAGCAATACTGAGGAAACCAGAATCTCGTTTGCCTCGCCTACCTTGTCGCCCAGATAGCGTGACAGGTAGATGCGTGTCTGGTTCAGTCCCAAGAGGTTAAGCTTCTCGCTGTCCAGTGTGATGCGAACCTTGCCCATACGTCCACCAGCTATCACTTCGGGGTAACTCTGCACGCTGAGATAGCTGGGAAGATGCATCAGCGTGGGGCGGTAGGGAGTGCGCTCCTGATTGAAAATCTGTAGTTCGGCTACGGGGTGGTCGCCACGGTTCACATCGTCAAACTCCAAGTAGTTGGTGTTGATGCGCACGTTGCCGAGGTCGAAGGGGAAGTCGCCAGTGTAGTCGATCTTCTCTTTCACGACACGTCCTTCCATCTCCAGGTACAGAGGTTCGTTGCTCGTGCTAGTGTATACTGCCAACTCCTTGTGAAAGGTTCCCAGCATAAGTGCATCGTATACTACCGATATCTGTCCGGTGGCTCCGGGTGCGATGTCGTTCTGCGTCCACTCTGCCTGCGTACAGCCGCACATGGGCTTCACGTCGGTAATCTTCACGGGCTGGTCACCCTTGTTTTTGAATGTGTATACAATCACCTTGGGCGTTTGGAACATGATTTCTCCCACATGGAATTTGGGGTTGTCGAAAACCAGTTCGCCCTGAGCCTGAGCGTTGAGGCCTATGGTACAGAGCAGGGCAACTGCACCTATCTTGCGTATTGTCTTGAACATAATGTGTTATTTAGCGGTTGCAAAGGTACGAATAAGCGTGAGTTTTTCCAAATTTATTCAGTAAAAACCGAATGATAGCCGTTGCGACTGTGACTTGTGCAGCGAAATGGTGTATAAAAAATGTTAATGTAGGCTCATACGCTGAGAGCATCTATGGCCGCCAGATAGTTTTTCATGTTGCCCGCCTTGACAATCTTCTTCCATTGCTTTCTGTCCAGTTGCGGTTCCATGTAGTCCCAGAAGGTGCGTATCTTCATAAGGCGTTGTGTCTCGGCAGGGATGACGTTGGCGTAATGTGCCAACAGACGTTCGTGCAGTTGCTTTACTGTTGCAATGCGTTGCTGGGCACTCAGTTCGTACCCCTGCCTGTATTCGGCAGCCAGTGTGGGGCGTGCCAGCAAACCTCTTCCCAGCATGATGCCATGAAGTGGATAGGTCGATGCCATGTGCTCTATCTGTTCAGGTGTGGTGATGTCGCCGTTGTACACGACAGGGTGGTTGCACAAATGCAGGAACTCCTCGAACGCTTCCATGTCCGTCTCTCCTTTGTATTGCTGTATGCCCACCCTGGGGTGAAGTGTGATGTGGCGTAGCGGTGTGTCGTTCAGTATGGTGATGATCTCCTTCCATTCGTCTCGGCCTTCCAGTCCCAGACGCATCTTCACGCTGAAGCTTACCTGCTTTCCATCCTCTCTCTCTTTGTCGGCTGAAAGGTCTTGGATTATCTTGCAGATTTCAATCACCTTGTCGGGGTGGGGCAGTATTCCTGCTCCGCGACCATGGCGTGTCTGTAGCGGAAAGGGGCAGCCCATGTTGATGTCGATGTGCCGATATCCCAATGGAATGATGGTTGTGAGTAATGTCTGCAACTCCTTGCCGTCGCGGGCAATGACTTGTGGCACGGTGGGCACGCCTTCGTTATGTTTGGGATTGATGTCGCGTGCGTCCTTCGAGCGTATCTCTTCATTCTCCAGTCTTACGAATGGGGTGTAGTATTCGTCCACTCCGCCACACAGTTGGTGGTGAAGGCGTCGGTAGGCATCCTCGGTGTAGCCTTGAAGGGGTGCGAAAAGTATCTTCATGGGGGAAGTGTGGTTAAAGAATACGGGCGCATCCGTGCTGGACGCGCCCGTACATTGTTTATAGTAATGCTTGTTGATTACTCTTCGGTAGCGGGAGCTGCGGGTGCCTCGGGACGAGGACGACGCTCGCCACGGTCACGGCGCTCACCACGGTCGCGACGCTCACCACGCTCGGGACGGGGACGACGCTCGCGCTCTACATAGCCTTCGGGCTTCTCGAGCAGGGCACGACGAGAGAGCTTGAACTTACCGGTCTTGGGGTCGATCTCGAGCAGTTTAACCTGTAGCTTGTCGCCTTCCTTGATGCCAGCCTCCTCGACAGTCTCGAGGCGCTTCCAGTCGATCTCGCTGATGTGCAGCAGACCGTCCTTGCCGGGCATGAACTCTACGAATGCACCATAAGGCATGATGCTGCGAACGGTACCCTCGTAGGTCTCGCCAATCTCGGGGATGGCAACGATAGCCTTGATCTTGGCCATGGCAGCATCGATGGTGTCCTTGTTGGGACCGCTCACCTGTACCTTACCTACGCCGTCAACCTCCTCGATGGTGATGGTAGCACCAGTCTCTTCCTGCATACCCTGGATGATCTTACCGCCGGGGCCAATGACAGCACCGATGAACTCCTTGGGAATGATGATCTGCTCGATGCGGGGAACGTGGGGCTTGAGCTCGGGACGGGGAGCGTCGAGAGTCTTCATCATCTCTGCGAGGATGTGCTCACGACCAGCCTTTGCCTGCATAAGAGCCTTCTCGAGGATCTCGTAAGAGAGACCGTCGCACTTGATATCCATCTGGGTAGCGGTCAGACCCTTGGGAGTACCTGTGGTCTTGAAGTCCATATCGCCCAGGTGGTCCTCATCGCCGAGGATATCAGAGAGCACAGCGTACTTGTCCTCGCCGGGGTTCTTGATAAGACCCATGGCGATACCGCTGACGGGAGCGGTGATGGGTACACCAGCATCCATCAATGCCAAGCAGCCAGCGCAGGTTGAAGCCATAGAGCTTGAACCGTTAGACTCAAGGATATCGCTTACCACACGAATGGTGTAAGGATAGTCTGCGGGAATCTGACCCTTCAGACCGCGCCATGCCAAGTGGCCGTGACCAATCTCGCGACGGCCTACGCCACGCTGAGCCTTAGCCTCACCGGTTGAGAAGGGGGGGAAGTTATAGTGAAGGAGGAAACGCTGGTATTCACGTACGAGAACATCGTCAACCAACTTCTCATCCATCTTGGTACCCAGGGTACAGGTAGCCAGTGACTGTGTCTCACCACGGGTGAAGATAGCACTTCCGTGAGGACCGGGCAGAGGACTTGCCTCGCACCAGATGGGACGGATGTCGGTGGTCTTACGGCCATCGAGACGGATGCCCTCATCCAGGATGCAACGGCGCATAGCGTCTTTCTCTACGTCATGGTAGTAACGGTCGATAAGTGCGTTCTTCTCCTCGAGCTCAGCGGGATCCATGTCGGCGTGAGCCTCAGCGTACTTAGCCTTGAACTCCTCGCGGATGTTCTCGAAGGCCTCGAAGCGAGCGTGCTTCTCCAAGCCCTGCTTGGTAACGTCGTATGCGGGCTGGTAGCAAGCAGCCTTAACCTCCTCGCACAGCTCATCGTCGTTAACCTCGTGGCAGTACTCGCGCTTCACATCCTTGCCAAGCTCCTTAGAGAGCTCCTTCTGCAGGCGGCACATGGGCTTGATAGCCTCGTGAGCGCACTTCAGGGCAGTCAGAAGGTCGGTCTCCTGAACCTCCTTCATCTCACCCTCAACCATCATGATGTTCTCCTCGGTGGCACCAACCATCAGGTCCATATCAGCCTCCTCCAACTGCTTGAAGGTGGGGTTGATGACGAACTCGCCGTTGATACGAGCTACGCGAACCTCTGAGATGGGACCGTCGAAGGGTATGTCGCTGACAGCCAGAGCGGCAGAGGCTGCGAAACCAGCCAGTGCATCGGGCATGTCCTCGCCATCGGCAGAGAAGAGAATAACATTAACATAAACTTCAGCGTGATAATTGCTGGGGAAGAGGGGACGCAGGGCGCGGTCCACCAGACGACAGGTCAGAATCTCGTCGTCATTAGCCTTACCCTCACGCTTTGTAAATCCGCCGGGGAAACGACCAGCTGCGAAATACTTCTCTCTGTACTCTACCTGCAAGGGCATGAAATCTGTTCCGGGAACGGCATCTTTAGCGGCACAAACGGTGGCCAGGAGCATAGTGTTGTTCATACGAAGCATCACTGATCCATCGGCTTGTTTGGCCAATTTCCCGGTCTCGATGCTGATGGTTCTTCCATCAGGCAACTCGACTGTCTTTGTAATTACGTTCATCTTATTTAAAAATATTGTATCAAAAGTGCGCCACTATGGCGCGTAAAATCGCACAAAGGTACATAATTTAATTCATAATTCATAATTCATAATTCATAATTCGGCGTATAGAGGGCAAAAAACACGTTTTCTGCGTACAATTTATAAAAATACACACATAAAAACATTTATTTTGCGTACCTTTGCAATCGTTTAGGCATGACGGTAGTTGCGTCTTGTAAGACTAAAAACTTTGAAACAGATGAAAATAAAGACACTCTTTGCAGCCTCGCTTTTGACACTGGCTGCCATGATAACATCCTGCAACAGCAGCGGACCACAGTTTCACATTGAGGGCCACATCAATGGCGTAAAGGACACCACCCTCTACTTCGAGTCGCTTTCGCTGAATGGAGTCGAACTGGTCGATTCAGTCCGTCTTTCCGGCGACGGTGAGTTCTCCTTCGCTTATGCCGATACCACCTCGTGCCCCGAGTTTTATCGACTTCGTATTGGCAATCAGGTTATTAACCTTAGTGTTGACTCGACCGAGACCATCGGCATCGAGGCACAGTGGCCCAATATGGCCTTCGACTATAAGGTTACGGGTAGCGGTGATTGCGACACCATCCGTCTTCTCTCACTCCGACTGGCTAACCTCGAGAAACGTGTCACCGCTATGGAGGATGACCGCCGCTATACACTGGACGAGCGCGAGCAGAATATACGTCGGATGGTGAAGGCATATAAGGATAGCGTGAAGATTGACTTCATACAGAACCGTTATGACAAGGGTTCGAGCTATTATGCTTTGTTTCAGAGCACTGATCGTGGCATGGTGTTTGATGTGAGAGAGGATGCCAGCGATGTGACATGGGTCAATGCTGTGGCGAATGCATGGAATAATGCTTATCCCGGCACTGCGCGCACACAGAACCTTTGCGATGTGGCGCTGCGTGGAAGACAGAAGACGCGCCCTCATACCATCGAACTTGAAGTGGATGGCGAGAAGGTGAAGGAGACGGGTATCATCGATATGGGCTTTCCCGATGTGACGGGAAAGGAGCGTCGTTTGTCTGGCTTGAAGGGTAAGGTGGTATTGCTTGACTTCACAGCTTATGCTGTCGAGGGTTCGTCAGAGCGTATCATGAAGATGCGTGAACTGTACAGTAAATATCACGACCGTGGACTGGAGATCTACCAGGTTTCGCTCGATGCTGACGAGCATTATTGGAAGACGGTTGTACACAATCTGCCTTGGGTGTGTGTATATAACGAGGATGGTGTGAACAGCGACATGCTGGTCATATATCAGGTACAGCAGCTCAATACCTACTTCCTCATCGACCGCAACAACGACCTCGTAAGTCGTGCCGAGAATATTCCCGACCTGGAGCAGGCTATCGAGGCACTGCTGTGATTTATTCGTTTAGGCACTGGCCGTTAGGTCTTTAAGGACTGGCTGTTTAGTCGTTTAAGGACTGGTCGTTTAGTTGTTTAAGGACTGGCTGTTTAGTCGTTTAAGGACTGGTCGTTTAGTCGTTTAGAACTTTGGTCGAAGGACTACATAAATATAATGTACGGGCGCACGCGTGTGTGTCCGTATTTTATTTCTTGCCATTTTTGTGTCATTATTGGTTTCTGTTGTTCATAGTGTGAACTGTGAAGGAAAACAAAATAGGGTAGCGGATGTGTGTCCGCTACCCTTTAGGTATAGTTTGAATTGCAATCTGCTCAATGCAGTTCTTCCTTGCAATCCGCTATGTTCGTTTCTTACTTGCCGAGCAACAGGTTCATCATCTCGCAGGCAGCCTTGGCAACGCTGGTACCGGGGCCGAAGACGGCAGCTACACCAGCCTTGTAGAGGAAGTCGTAGTCCTGAGCGGGGATGACACCACCAGCGATGACCATGATGTCCTCGCGACCGAGCTTCTTCAACTCCTCGATGAGCTGAGGAATCAAGGTCTTGTGACCGGCTGCCAATGAAGAAGCACCAACGATGTTGACGTCGTTCTCGACAGCCTGACGAGCAGCCTCGGCGGGAGTCTGGAACAAGGGACCCATGTCGACGTCGAAACCGCAGTCGGCATAACCGGTAGCAACTACCTTTGCGCCACGGTCGTGACCGTCCTGACCCATCTTGGCAACCATGATACGAGGACGACGGCCCTCCTGCTTTGCAAACTCTTCGGTCAACTGACAGGCCTTGTCGAAGTCGCTGTCGTTCTTTGATTCACTGCTATACACGCCTGAAATAGTTCTGATTACAGCCTTGTAACGTCCTACGATCTCCTCGCAAGCGTCACTGATCTCACCCAAAGTAGCACGGTGGCCGGCAGCTGTTACTGCCAGAGCCAGCAGGTTCTGCTCGCTCTTCTTGCCCTCGCTGAACTCGCGAACGCACTCGGTGATGGCAGCCAGGTCTTTCTTCACCTGCTCCTCGTCACGGTTAGCTTTCAGCTCCTTCAGGGCAGCCTCCTGCTGCAGACGTACTGCGGTGTTGTCGATCTCGAGGATATCGATGGGATCCTCATGCTCGAGGCGGTACTTGTTGGTACCTACGATGGTCTGAACGCCAGAGTCGATACGAGCCTGGGTACGTGCAGCAGCCTCCTCGATACGCATCTTGGGCAGACCGGTCTCGATAGCCTTGGCCATACCGCCCAGCTTCTCGATCTCCTGGATGTGCTCCCAAGCCTTGGTGTAGAGCTCCTGAGTGAGCTTCTCCACGTAGTATGAACCAGCCCAGGGGTCGATGTGCTTGCACACCTGAGTCTCGTTCTGGATGTAGATCTGGGTGTTACGTGCAATACGGGCAGAGAAGTCGGTGGGCAGGGCGATAGCCTCGTCGAGTGCGTTGGTGTGCAGTGACTGGGTGTGACCCAGGACGGCAGCCATAGCCTCGATACAGGTACGACCTACGTTGTTGAAGGGATCCTGCTCGGTGAGTGCCCAACCAGAGGTCTGTGAGTGGGTACGCAATGCCATTGACTTGGGGTTCTTGGCGCCGAAGCTCTTCACAATCTTAGCCCACAACAGACGACCGGCACGCATCTTGGCAATCTCCATGAAGTGATTCATACCGATAGCCCAGAAGAATGACAGACGGGGTGCGAAAGCGTCGACGTCGATACCTGCGTTGATACCAGCGCGGAGGTAGTCCATACCGTCGGCCAGGGTGTAAGCCAACTCGATGTCGGCTGTTGCACCTGCCTCCTGCATGTGGTAACCTGAGATAGAGATGCTGTTGAACTTAGGCATCTTCTGGCTGGTGAACTCGAAGATATCGGCGATGATCTTCATTGAGAATGCTGGGGGATAGATGTAGGTGTTACGCACCATGAACTCCTTCAAGATGTCGTTCTGGATGGTACCTGCCATCTCCTCGAGCTTAGCGCCCTGCTCCAGACCAGCGTTGATGTAGAATGCCAATACGGGCAATACACCACCGTTCATGGTCATAGACACAGACATCTTGTTCAAGGGGATACCAGCGAAGAGCACCTTCATGTTCTCGAGCGAGCAGATAGATACACCGGCCTTACCTACATCACCGACTACGCGCTGGTTGTCGGGGTCGTAACCACGATGGGTGGGAAGGTCGAATGCTACTGACAGCCCCTTCTGACCGGCAGCCAGGTTACGACGGTAGAATGCGTTACTCTCCTCGGCGGTAGAGAAACCGGCATACTGACGGATAGTCCAAGGACGGAAGGGGTACATCATACTATAGGGGCCACGCAGGAAGGGGGGGATGCCAGCTGCAAAGTCCAGGTGCTCCATGCCCTCGAGGTCCTCTTTTGTGTAAACGGGCTGAATGTCGATCTGCTCGGGAGTTCTCCAGTTGGCAGTAATACCAGCCTCTTTTTGCCATTCCTGGCCATTCTTAGCAGCAATGCCGCTAAAAATATCAATATTATTGAATTGTTTTCTTGCCATAGTTTTCATCTTTATCCTAGACAATCTAGATGACCTAGATAATCTAGATGTTCTAGAATTAAATGCCCAACTTCTGGTTGTACTCCTGAAGAGTAGCAAGCTGATTAGACTTCACATTAATATAATTCTCGATACCGGCAGCCTTCAAGTCCTCGGTGCAAGCGGGAGCACCAGCCACTACGAACATAGCGCGACCGTTGAGGTACTTGTAAGCGGGGATAGCGTACTCAGCATACTCATCGTCTGAAGAGCAGATGACAACGATGTCGGCACCAGCCTCCAAAGCCTTGTCAACACCCTCCTCCACGGTTGCGAAGCCCAGGTTGTCGATAACCTGATAGCCGGCAGCAGCCAGGAAGTTGCAAGAGAACTGAGCGCGAGCCTGACGCATAGCCAGGTTGCCGATGGTCAGCATGAATGCAACGGGCAACTTCTCGGCCTTCTCGGTGGTGAGGCGCAGTGACTCGAAGTCGCTCGCCAGACGTGCGGGCTTGAGTGCGGCAATCTCGCCAGCCTCGCCACAGCAGCAGCAAGAAGCCACGGGCTGCTTGCCCTCGCTCTTCTCGGTGAAGTTGGGGAACTGGTTGGTACCCAACAGGAACTCACGACGCTTGCCAGCGTTGCCGTGACGGGTAGCGTTGGTCTCGTTGATGGTGTTCTGGATGTTGCCAGCCAGAGCCTCCTTCAGGAAGCCACCCTTCTCCTCTACGTCGAGGAAGAGTTTCCAAGCCTGCTCAGCGAGAGCCTTGGTCAGAGTCTCGAGGAAGTATGAACCACCGGCTACGTCCACCATGCGATCGATGTGGCACTCCTCCTTCAGCAGCAACTGCTGGTTGCGAGCGATACGCTCTGCAAACTCGGTGGGAGTCTCGTAAGGAGTATCGAAGGGAACAACCACGATGCTGTCTACACCACCGATAGCGGCTGACATAGCCTCGGTCTGTGAGCGGAGCATATTTACGTAGCTGTCGAATACGGTCTGGTTGTAAGTAGTGGTAACAGCGCAAACGTGCATCTTAGCAGCTTCCTTACAGTCTGTATACTGGCTTACGATCTGAGCCCACAACATACGAGCGGCACGGATCTTGGCAATCTCCATGAAGTACACACCGTTGATACCCAGGTTGAACTTGATGTTCTTGGCTGCCAGACATGCGTCAACACCAGCCTCTACCAAAGCAGCCAGGTACTCGTTACCCCAAGCCAAAGCATAGCCGAGGTCCTGATAGCTGTATGCACCAGCATCGGTCAGTACGGTAGCGTTAACTGCCACGGCACGGAACAAGGGATACTCAGCCAGCACCTCAACGAGCTCCTTAGCGGTAGCGATGAGCTCTGAGCGGTCCTTGCCCTTGCTGATGATCTTCTCGATGGGGTCGAAGTTGATGCTACCGGCAACCTTTGCCTTGTCGCAACCCTTCTCCTCGAAGTAAGCCACCAAAATCTTAGCCAACTCAAGGCTCTTGCACTGGCAAGTCTTGAAGTTCAGCTCCACGCACTCGGCATAGATGCCATCGAGTAGGGTAGCGATGTACTCAGCGCTTACCTTCTCGGCGGGAATTACGAAACCGAGGCTGTCCACGCCCTTGTTCAGGATGTCCAGAGCCTTCTCGTTAGCCTCTTTGGGGCACTCACACTTGATGTCCTGACGGACATACCACGCATTGTCAGCGGTCTTGTTACCGCGAACATAGGGGAACTCGCCGGGCAGGGCGTTGACAATGGCCAACTGCTCTACATCTTCCTTGCGATAGAAGGGCTCCATTGAGAAGCCTTCATTGGTTCTCCACACCATCTTCTTCTGATAGTCTGCACCCTTGAGGTCAACCTCAATCTTGTCGCGCCATTCCTGGCGTGAGGGCGCAGTGAAGTCAGAGAAGAGTCTTTCTTTACTATCTGCCATAATTATAAAAAATAAATAATGTGTTTATCAAAATTCGTGCAAAATTAGTCTTTTTTCCTCAAACCGCCAAAACTTTCACCCTCTATTTCGCGCGTATACGCAATATAGATAGGTATTGCAACATGGACTTTGCAATTCCGACACTACACAGCCATTTATTGATTGTGAATTATGATAGTCATGATTTTGAGACCATTCTTAAACAGTTCATGCCAAGAACCATTTCGTTGGTAACTTTAATATTGTCAGGAGTTGGAATCTGTTTTTCAGTAATACTGTTGACATTGCTGCGTATATCAAGTATAAATCTGTCAGGAAACTGGCGAATCAACCAGTCAATTTTTACTGGACTTTTACGAGCGGCTAAAGTTGTCAGGTAAGAGGAAAGGATGTCGTTCCAACCATGTGTCTTGATGGCCTCATGAGCCAAGATGAGTGAGCCAGAGGCATCGGTCAGTTCTTCGGTTACAGACTCTTCGTGTAAGATGTCTGCATCACGTTCTATCAGCAAGATGTTCCTGAATGACATTGAACGGTCTTTTTTGAGGAGACGAAGGTTCCAAGCTAAGATGATGAGCGTAAGAATGACGCTGGTAATAGGGAAGGACCACCATAATCCGTTTATGCCCATAAGCATGCAGCAGCATGCAGCTATCGGCAGATTGCCGACGAAACCATCGAAAAGGCTGATGAATGAAGCGTATGCCGTCTTGTGGATAGATTGTACGTAAAACATAAAGACCACGATTATGCTGCGCAGTATGATGGCAAGTGAAAAAATGCGGATGGCCTGGACGGTCATACTGTGCACCTCACCTTCAGTGGCCTTATATATCGTAGCTATTTGATGTGAGAAAGCACAGAACACTGCCAGCGTGACGAGGGCGCAGATGAAGATAAGCGAGTATGCTCGGCTGACAACCTTTTGGGAGGAGAGGAAATCCCGCCCGCCGCGTAGGGTGGCGGTGATATTGATCATCGAGGATCCTATACCCCCGACAAAGATCGATGTGATGGAGAGCAACTGCATACACACGGAGAATGCAATCAGGCCAGTATCCCCTCCGTAGTGGAGGGCGATGGAATTGCATAAAGTAATTTTTAGGACAAAGCTCAATTGCGAGAGGGAGGACGATGCCCCCATACTACAGATTTCCTTCAGGCTGAGCAAGTCGTGCGACGTAATGCGGACGAGCAGCGTGTTGACCTTTTTTCGCCAGTAACAAATCAGGTACCAAAGCAACGCTGCCCCATATCCGCACACTGTAGCGTAGGCTGCGCCTTCGATGCCCATGCCGCACACTTTGATGAAGAAGATGTCAAGGCACAGGTTGACGACATTGGCCAAAAGCATAAGCATGCTGCTCATTTTGGGTTTGCCGGCTGAGGGCAGGAACCCAAACAGCACGTTGGCAGCCGTGAGTACAGGCATACTGCCAATGAGGATGCCGATATAGCTGCTCGATGAATCTATCAGTTGCAGATTACCCGCACACAGCCAGGTGACAATCGTGCCACGAGACAGATAGGCAATGAGCGTCAACAGTATTGATATAGCCAGTGCGGTATAGGTGGCAACGGAAAAAATCCTGTCAGCCTTAGGCTTGTCAAATGCTCCACAGGCAGATGCGTAGAGTGTGCTGCCACCAACGGTGAGTAATGCACCGATGGTGGACACTGTGAGTATGATGGGATTGCCCAGATTCACGATTGCCATAGCCTCGCTACCAAGCAAGGTGGCAACAATCAATGCATCAACAAATGCACTGATGCATACCGCAAAGACTTTTGCCGTATTAGGGAGTATGAACTGATAGAATTTGTCTACGATCAGAGAATTATTGAACATCTCCCTGTGAGATTTGCAGATCACCATCTGTTTTCTTCGGAAAATAATCGTCAAGCTTGAAATACACTACCGGAATAACCTTCATGCCACTTATTACCCTTGGTTCGTCAGTAGGCACCATGCCCCAATGCTGGTACAAGCCAAGGTTGTTGTATTTGGCTATGCCATAGATGGGGCCCCTCTGACCGTATATGTCTATTAGTTCACGGAAAATTATCTTTGCCAGGCCACAGCCTTGATATTTCACGTCGACATATAGCACTGTCCAATAATTCGTTTCAGGACGGAAGCCGGTGACACCTAGCATCTGCCCCTCGACAAACAATCCGTACATCACCATCGAATCCTTATATCCTGGACGAGTGACTGCAGCAACAAACTGGTCGTTCTGTTCCTGCGTATTCTCTGTGTAAGTTTCTGTGAACACTTTGATGCAGAATTGTATTGCATCATCTTTCTCCTCTTCCTTGAGAAGACGGAAATCAACCTGGTCTCTTGTAAATTTCATAATGTTAATATTTGAAGGGTATTTAAGGGTTGTTAAGTGTGGTAAAAGTGTAGTAAAAGTGACTTTTGAATTTGGTAAAAATACTTACAGGTATTGTTTCATGACAGGCACCTCAATGCTGAGCGAGAGCTCATTCATCAGGTTGTCATGTTCCTGTTTGATGTCGATGATATGCAGCTTGTCCTGAGGTATGTATCGCTCATAACCACCGGCACGCTTGCTTGTCATCTCGTTGAAATACTCAGCCATGCGGCCCTTCAGTCCTGGTGCTGGAGTGATAGCCTTGAAATAGACTACATTTCCGTCATACAGTTTAGGACGGAATTGCATCATGTCGGCATTCACCTGCAGTGAGTTGGCAACAAGCGCATCGATCAGTCCGCGACCGATGAGACTCGTGAAGAGTGGGCTATGCTCGAAATACTCTCGCATGCTCTCGCCCGTGCGTGACGTGAACATCTCCTTGAACTCCTGCTTCTTGACGGTATGTGCGTCGAACATAAAGAGCTGTTCCACCCTCTCGCCCTGTGCAGTGAGCTGGCATGCCATCTCGTAGGCTATCATGCCACCATAGCACCATCCACCCAGATAGTACGGGCCATGAGGATGATGCGTCTTCAGTACCTCGACGTATTTCTTGGCAATCTCTGGAATACCATGCTTGATGTCATCCTGATGATAGATATTCCACTGATCCAGAACTGCCAACGAACAGAAACCCTCTAACTGCCTGGCGAGCGACAGGTATGCTTCGCTGCCCGTATTTCCAGTATGAACGAATACCAGTTGCTTGGTACCCGGAGTCTCGGTGAGCACACGGTAGTTGTCCTCGCCGGCATCGTCATCAGCAGCCTGATAGCATTCCATTTCCAGGTCGCCCCAAGCATCTGAGGCCTCGTCCTGTTCCTTGCTCCAGTCCTCCTTGTCGGCTTCGTCAGCCCACTCGATGGCAGAACGAAGCAGGTAACACCAGTTGCTGACGCTCTCTCCGCCATGTTCCTTCAGGGCTTCAAACACCTCTGCAATCCATGTCCTTATCCTCCATTCTTCGGCCAGGATGGTGTTGTAGGCAATCATCAGGTAGGCCGCAGCTCCATCTATCCTGCAAAGCGAAAGCTGGAACAATGGGAGCAGCTGAAGGTGATTGACTGACTGCAAGAGTGCATGACGTTTGTCCATCATAGCTGCCACAGCATCCAGTTCATTATCTGCATCTATGACCGACAGAGGCACAGACCGGTCAAGAAATACCTGCATAGGCACGTCAACGCCTGCGTATGCCACAGCCGAGGTGATGGCCTTATGCCTCTTTGCAACAGCGTCGATGGCCTTTCGTATCAGCTCCATGGTGACGTTGCCGTCAATGTCCATCTCAACACATACGGCATTAACCCGCCTGTCAGGATTCATGATATGCTGGTGCAGCAAGCGTCTCTGCGCAGGCATCAGTGCCGTACGCTTCACGACGTACTCGCCACGGCTTGCATAGTCGGCAATAAGCGCCAGGGTGCGTATGTCGTTGTGTTTCAGCAACTGCTCGATAGGAATCTCAATGTCATTGCTGCGTAGCAGTGCCATCAGTCGGATAGACTTGATGGACGTGCCGCCCAGAGAGGTGAATGTGTCATGCGCACTGATTGTACCAGCTTCGAGTGTCAGTGTCTCAGCAATGCATCTTGCGATGGTCTCCTCCAGCTTTCCTTGTGGCTCAACGAAATCAGCAGATGCATCGTTACTGGTCAGTTGTGGGGCAGGCAGTTTCTTCTTGTCCACCTTTTGGTTGACGTTGAGCGGAATGCTGTCAATCTGCATCGTCACGGCAGGCACCATGTAAGGAGGTTTCTGCGAGGCGATGAAGTTGTTTAGCGCAGCAATATCAAGATTCTGAGCTACCACATACGCAGCAATGAACTTTCCACCGTTAGGATCATCGAATGCCTGAACAGTAACGTCCTTCACTCCCGAGAAGTCGCGTATTACAGCCTCTACCTCCTTCAGCTCAATGCGGAATCCTCGTATCTTGACCTGCCCATCCCTACGGCCTACGAACTCAATGTTGCCATCCTTACGATAGCGCACAATGTCGCCACTGTGGTAGGCACGCTGATTGTCTAACGTAAAGAATGCTTCAGCCGTCTTGTCAGGACGATTGAGGTATCCGCGACCCACCTGACGTCCGCTGATTATCAGTTCGCCCAATGCACCGACAGGAAGTCTGTGCATGAACTTGTCCACAACATAGCACTTCAGATGGTTGGTAGGACGTCCGATAGGGATGTTGTTCTCGCGTTTGTCAACCAAGTGGGTTGTTGAGAATATAGTACACTCCGTAGGTCCGTATCCGTTATGGAAGTCATAACCTACGGCAGGATCAACGCTCTGCAACTTCTCACCACCTACCGACAAATGCCTCAACTGTGAGTCCTTGACATTGAGCAGATACTGCACACCTACCTGAGTGGTCATGAACGAATGTGTCACACCATTCTGCTTGAAGTAATCGTTGATGGCAACCATGTCCAGTCGGATATTCTCAGGTACGATACATACCGAGGCACCGGTGGTGAGAGCCGGGTACATATCCATCATGCAAGCATCAAAACCATAGCTGGCGTATGCGGCTACACAGTCACCTGGCTGCAGAGAGTAATAGCTTCTGTACCAGTCGCAGAATGCCACAAGATTTCCATGCTCAAGCATTACTCCCTTCGGCACGCCTGTAGAACCGGAGGTATAAAGGAGGATGAATAAAGCCTGCGGCTTAAGTGAAAAGTTAAAAGTTAAACGTGAAAAGTTCTGGCTGCTGACTTGTTGTTCTAGATCGTTAGTCAGTACCACTTCACCGTCATATTCGCTGACTATTGAGCGCAGGTCCGAGTCGGCAATGAGAAGGGCAGCATTCGCATCCTTCACCATGAAGTTCAGCCGTTCCTGAGGATAGCTTGGATCCAGCGGCTGATAGGCACAGCCTGCCTTCAGTGCGGCAAGTGAAGCCAGCACCATCCATTCGCCTCGGTGAATAAGGATGGATACTACAGGCTCTTTATCCTCTGTGCTCTCTTTTACCTTATTATAGATTAAGGCCGCCATACGATCTGTCAGTTCGTCAATCTCACGATAGGTATATCTCTTGTCCTCATAGACGACGGCAGTATTATCAGGATATTCGGCAGCAGCCTTACGGAACAGGGATACGATATCTGCATCTTTGTCTGCAAACTCTTGCTTATACCCAGCATTGAATGTGTCAAGCTGAGCCAGGGTTTTGTCCGAAGCAAGTGATATACTGCTTAAGAGTACATCCGATTCTGCTCCCTTGCATCCTACTTGCTCTGCCACATGCGAATAGGTGTCTGCCAACCCCTGCATCATCTCCTCAGAGTACAGCGAGCTGTCATACTCCACCACGACGCGAGCATTCTCGGTGCTACCCGTCACGGCAATATAAAGTGGGAATTTTGCCCTGTCAAGTGTAAGAGTCCTGATTTCCAGTTCTTCTTGCCCCACATGGTATGAATCGATCACTCCTACTTGATAGGCAAACATGATGTTGGTTTTGTAGCCGTAGTCTTGTGCTACACGTACAAATGGGTAATTCTCATGCCTAAGTGTCTCTTCGTAATCCTGGCATGTGCGTTGCAGATATTCACTCACACTGTCGTCAGCCTTAAGCGTCGAGATAACAGGCAATGTGTTCACGAACATACCCATGGTGTTCTGCAAGCGAGCATCGCTTCTGCCGTTGGATATGGTACACAATGAGACCTCGTCCTCGCACAGATAGCCGCCGATGCAGATATTGGCAATGGCAAGGCAGATGCCCGATGTAGTGAGGCCTGCAGTGCCTTCAGCCAACTTGGCTATCTGTGTCAGGTCGATTGTGGTGCTTACCTTATGTGCCTCATGCGAAGCTTCTTCTTCAATCTCTTTGTCCGGTAATAACATGCTGACCTCTTCTACACCACCGATACGGCTGTCGAAGTACTCTTTATCCTTATCATCAAGTGTCTGCTTATGGGCAAAGTCGTAGTAGTCATAAGTTTCATGTTCCAGAGTTTCACCGTCAAGGGCTTTGCACAGCTCCCTCAGGAACAGGTCGCACGATGCACCATCGCTGATGAGATGATGGAAATCGGCAAGCAGAAGGATGGAATCGTCACGTTCGATGATTGTAAATCGGAAGAGAGGGCCTTCTGCGAGATTGAACGGATGAACCTTAGGTTCACCTGCATGCTCCACAACGAGGGTGTTTTTTTCCATGCGTTTCAGCACAGCTTCGCCATTGCTGTTTGTTACGATATGCGACCACAATACAGGATGCGCCGCGACAAATGACTGCAGCGCGCTTTCAATTTGTGCCACGGTGACACTCGATGGAAGCTTGATGAGCGTCGGAATATTGTAGAGCGTAGAGTCCGGATTGAGCAAGCATTCGTTATAGACACCCTGTTGTGAGAATGTAAGCGGAACTTCATCAATCTGCTCCTTGTGTGTATCTGTAGCACGCACTGCTCCACCTGCCATCCACTCGGTGAGGATGTCGTTCTCTATGCTCTGTATCGTCCCGCTTTGTGTCAGAGACTTAGAGTCTATCTGTATGGCAAAGCGCTTGAATACGATGTTTGCCAGTTTTATGGAAGAAAGCGATGTCAGTCCATAGAATTTAAGGTTATCCGTAATGCCAAGTGCAGCATCCTTGCTATTGTCATTGCTGACCTCTGGCAGATTCAATATGCCGGCTACCATATTATACAGCTCCACCTCGAGCTTGTTCATCGGAGCAGCCGAAGCACTATCTTTGCGTTTCATGGCAGAAGGTGATGCCTCTGGCAACGCTTTCTTGTCTACCTTCTGGTTTACGGTAAGTGGGATGCTGTCTATCTGCATCGTCACGGCCGGCACCATATAAGGAGGTTTCTGCGAGGCGATGAAGTCGTTGAGTGCAGCAATGTCTACCTGTTCATCACTCACGATATACGCAGCAATGAACTTTCCACCATTCGGGTCATCGAATGCCTGAACGGTGACGTCGCTCATATCTGGGTATTCACGAATCACAGCCTCCACCTCTTTCAGTTCGATGCGGAACCCACGAATCTTAACCTGTCCGTCCTTACGTCCTACAAACTCTATGTTGCCATCCTGACGATAGCGCACTATGTCGCCCGAGTGATAAACACGTCCCTGGCCGAACGGATTCGGGGTAAAGCTCTTTGCTGTCTTGTCAGGGCGGTTCAAGTAACCACGGCCCACCTGAGGTCCATTGATCCATAGTTCTCCGGGAGCACCAACAGGAAGCCTATGTCCGTATTTGTCAACTATGTATAGATTACAGGTGGCAGTGGGCTTACCGATAGGAATGTTTGGCTCCCAGTGGTCAATCTGAAATAGCGCACATCCGCATGTCGTCTCGCTCGGGCCGTAACCGTTGTGTATCTTATAACTCAAGGTCTCTGGTTTGACTGCACGCAGTTTCTCTCCTCCCATCATCAGATGCTTTAGGGATGCTGACTGCGGATAGTTCTCGAGATACTGCACACCTACCTGCGTGGTCATGAAGCAGTGGGTGACACCCTCCTGCTCGAAGTACTGATGCAGTGCCTCCATGTCCAGACGTATATCTTCGTCGATGATATGGAGTGTGGCTCCAGTCATCAGCGTGCAGTAGATATCCATCATGTTGGCATCGAAACCAAAGCTGGCGTAGGCAGCGATATTGCTCTCCGATGTCATGCTTAGGTAGTTGCAGAACGACTTGCTGAATGCTATCAAGTTGCGGTGCTCCAGCATCACGCCTTTTGGAACACCGGTGGAACCAGAGGTGTAGAGGAGGGTGAGTAAAGCCTGCGGCTTAAGTGAAAAGTGAAAAGTGAAAAGTGAAAAGTTCTGGTTGCTGGCTTGCTGTTCGAGTTCGTTAGTCAAAAGCACCTCACCGTCATACTCGTTGAGTATCTCGCGCAGGTCAGGGTCGGCAATCAGCAGAATGGCGTTCGCGTCCTTCACCATGAAGTTCAGGCGGTCCTGTGGATACGACGGGTCGAGAGGCTGATAGGCGCAGCCAGCCTTCAATGCTGCCAGAGATGCCAAGACCATCCATTCGCTTCGGTGAATGATGATAGATATGACTGGTTCACTACCTTTTTTACCTTCTATATTCTCTAGTACCTTATTATATATAACACCAGCGTACTTGTCTGTCAGTTCATCCAGCTGCTTGTATGTGATCCTCTTCTCCCTGAATGCCACAGCGATATTGTCAGGGTGCAGCTCCACCTGCTTGCGGAACTCTGAGACGACTGTTGCCTGGCTACTTGTGGTGAGTTTGTCGAATCCATCAAGTTCTACGCTAAAGTCTTTCTTATTGAAGGAGTCGAGTTGACTGGTCTGGTCGCCATTGACCACCTCTATGTCAGCAAGGTTCTCTTTGGTGAGCATCTGATTCAGTATATTGCTATACGACATGCAGAACTGCTCTATGAACTCGTCGGAGTACATGCCAGTGTTGCATTCCACCCTGCAGATGTATTCCTCTTCTTGCTCTATGACCTGTATGCCAAGGTCAAAGCCCGGACGGTGCACACGGAGGTTTTCCATCTCCTGCTTGCGTCCGTTCAGACTGATGCTGAAATCATGAATAGAGCCCTGGAAGGCAAAGCACACGCGTGGGGCAAGACCAAGATCCTGCGACAACTCGGCAAATGAGTAGAGTGTATGGCTGCGGGCGCCTTTCATCTGAGTAGAGGTCTGCTGCAGCAATTCCTGTATGGTGGGTGTCTTGCGGAAGTCGTGATATACGGGAAGAGTCTTCACCATCATGTTATACGAGCTCCGTGTCTGCTTGTCGCTACGACCATGGAAGATTGTGGCATACAACGTCTCTTCCTCTGCCGAGTATTTGGCAAGTGTGTAGCCAAAGGCAGCAGTAAAGGGAATGCTGACGCTCACATTATGCCGTCCGCAGAATGTTTTTACCTCTGTTGGGGTGATCTTGAGGGGGTGGAAGGTGAACGTCCATTTACCATCGTTCTTATCGAATACGTCTGGCAGTGGAGTAGTATCCACATCGCTGGCAGCCGCAAACTCCTGCATGTACCATGCCTTGGCTTCTGCGTATGCCTCTGTCTGGCGAAGCTGAGCCTCTTCCTTGGCAACGGTGAAGCCATCCTTTTCTTCTGTCGACAGCGTCTCGCCAGCGTATGCCATACTCAGGTCTTTGCGGAAGTTTGCCATCGATATTCCGTCGAAGATGATGTGATGAAAGTCAAAATACAGATAGTTTCCCTTCTGTGTCTTGTATATCTTGAGTCGGAACAAAGGATCTTTCAGCAAGTCGAAGTCTGCTCCAAAGTACTCACGGTAGTTCTCAATGTCGCTCGTCTCGATGACTGTTGTGTGGAACTCATCAGCAGTATGGTCTTCAAGCATAATGTCTCCATCTTCTGCCATAACGAGGCGAGACTTCACGTATGGGTGCGTCTCGATCACTCTGTCAATGGCATTGCAGAGTCTTTCGATGTCGATGTCCTCATCGAGCTTGTATAGCATGTCCAGGTTGTAGTTGGCATCTTTATGCTTTTCCTGACATGCCAGGTATATGCCTAACTGGGTCTGGGTCAGTGGATATCTATTCATTTACAATTTACCATTTACAAGTTTGGTCGTTTAATCGTCTAAACTTTTGCCAGTCTAAAGAGTCTTTCCACGTGGTTCATCTCAATGTCAAGAAGTGCGAGGTAGTCACGGTCGTACTCTTCTTCGGAGTCGTTGGCCAAGAAGATGAGACCCATGATAGTGAAAAAGTCCTTGGTGGTGGCGTAGTGACGTGGAGCCTCGAAACCTACCCATGAATAGGTGCTCGCAAAACTCTCAATCAGCTCCTTGCCTATGAATTCTTCTGCGTCAAAATCCCTGGTAGTCACTGCGAATTGGAAGCATCCCGAACATCTGCGGCTGTAGAACGAGTACTTTCCGTCCTGAGAGCCGACAGCGGCGTAATCGTCGTAGCTGTTACGGGTGATATCCTTGCCCAGATAGGCTCTCAGGGAGATGTCGCTCTCGTGGATGCCCATGACGCGGTCTTGCCATGCCGCTGGCTGATCTGCTCCGGCAAGACGGGCATTGACCTCGATGAGCACTGGACCCTCCTCATCCACCATCACCTCTGTGTGCAGCGGACCGATGGTCAGGCCAGTAGCATTTACTACGTCAATCACGTACCCGCAGAGTGTGTGGTAGATTGGATCATTGTTGCTGATAGCTGTTCCCCTGACATATACGGGACGCTCTGCTGTGAACTTGCGCTTGTCGTAGCGCATCACATTGGTCACTACCGTACGGCCGTTCTGTGTCACAGTATTGACAAAGTACTCTGTGCCTATGATCATCTCTTGCACCAGCACGGCAATGTCAGGCGCATTCTTCTTTTTTGCCAGTTCTATGTCCTCAGACACTGCCGCAATAAGCTCCTCCTCGTTCAAGCAGGCCACTACACCGGCACTGCCTGCTCCGCGCAGAGGCTTCACAATGGCAGGCTTGCCTTTCAGTTCGTTATGATAATAGTCTAACGCTTCCTCTGTTGTCTTGACTACTTTGCCACGTATGTATCGCAACCCTGCAGCCTTCGCAGCCTCCTGCATTTTGTCCTTCTCTCTGAGGTAAGGCAACTGCTTCGGATTGTTGCATGGCAATCCGAGGTCGTATGCCAGATTGGTGGCGAGTTCAAGAGCGAAGTCTGTGCCAGGCACTATCACGCAAGGGTCAATCTCACGCACCATTGCCAGGGTATCCTCATACTTCTCTTTTGCCATATAAACCTGCGGGCGCTGACATTTCAGTCGGGCATACTCGCCGTCAAAGACCTTGCGTGCCTCGTTGCGCTGATTCTCAGGTACGAAGGGCTCGAGTATCACTGGCTCATAGCCAGCGTTCAGGATATCCTCTATGTAATTCAATGCGCTCGATGCACAGAGCACAACCATTATTTTCTTTTTCATATCATGTTGTGTTTATTATTCTTATTCCGTCATAAATACGTGCATATAGTATAGACGTAGCCATGATTTTCATCGACTGTGGTTTCGAACCTGATCTTGTTCAGGACCTCTGCCACGAAGAGTGCCGGGAGGTTGTCGACAAGCCCCATGCCGGTGAGCTTCAGGTAGGCTTCCTTGCGTGTCCACCAGACGGCAAAACGGGTGCAGGGAGATGGCGAGGAGAGTATGTCCGCAATCTCCGCCTCGGAAAAGCAGTGACGGCAGATGTCCATGTCGAGGTACTGCTCTACCTCCTCTATGTCGCAGCCTATTTCTTGACGATCGATGACGCAAAGCACTCCCTTCTTGCAATGACTCAGGTTGAAGTGTATGTCGGGGAAGTCTCTGAGTACGGGTTTCGCATGACCGATGTATAGAAACTCGGGATTTTCTGTTATCCCGAATGTTGAAGACAATCCTTGTCTTAGCAGCAGGTATGCCTTGGTGCATAGCACTCTGTCCAGCAGAAAGCGGAACCGCAAGGCCTTCTCTCGTCGCCATTGGGGCAGCAGTAGAAGGTCTTTTTCAAATTCCTCCTGTGTCACATCCTGAGGATGGTTGCTCAGCAAGATTGTCATTAAGTCGTTTTACCTATTTATTGATTTCTTGGACAAGCCAAGTGTCGCAAGAAATCGTTAAATCGTAAATTAAACATGAATAATCCAAGTTAGTGGGGCGACTGAAACATTACTTCTCGGCTGGCTCGAAGACGAATTCGGCTTCCTTGTTGCCTGCTTTCCAGTCGGATGCAATGCGTATTTTGTACTTGCCCTGGCTTGGTGTGGCAATCTTGCAGATGTCGATGGTCTTGCAGGCTGCTACGCGAGTGCGGGTTGGGTCGTCGACAAGCTTGACTGTCAATGGCTGTTCGCTCACCACCTTGTCTTTCCCGTCAACCTCCTCGAGGATTGTGGCTTTTAGGACGATGTCGTTCTTGTAGTCGTCTACATTAAACGGATATCCAGTGGTCAGGGTAAGCTGGAATGCGGTGTTGATGTCGTCGGCAGTCTCCGAGCTGATGCTGATGCCTGGATTCTCTGTAAGGTAGAGGTTGGTGCTTTCGGTGTATTCCAGATAGTCGCAGCGTACCGATGCTGTATACTCGCCGCCATGCAGCAATTGGGTTCCAACATATTCATAAGCTGCCTTTGTAGCGACGTTTGCGGTCTTCAGGAACTTGGCCAGATTGTGCGTGAAGGTGGCAACGGGGTCGCCATAGACGGTCGAGACTTCCTGAATCAGGCTCTCGTCGCCGGCAGTGGGAAGGCTGTAGCCCTTAGGACGTGTGACGGTCAGCTCGGTAGCGAAATGGTAAAAGGCAGCAGGACCATTCTCCGAATCCAGTTCGAATGGTCCCTTCTCGTCGAGCGTGGTGTAGGTTATCGCATTGCTGGCCTTTATGGCAGCCCACAGGTCGGGCGTGTAGAAGGTGACTTCTGTCACCTCCTTTTCGTTGCATTTCACGGTGAAGGTGTACGAACCGGGATATGCACGCTTGGCATTGGTCTCTGCTGCAAGTTTGTCGAAAGCCTGCTTGACGTTGTCCAGAATGGTGCTGACTTCCGTTTCGGCAACCTCCACCATGGCCTTGCCGCCCAAGGTCTGGGTGAGAGTCTGGGAGGCAAGGGCTTGCAATTCTTTTGAAACCTCGTTGCCATCGTAGAGTTCGGCATCGGTCATGCTGCGAGTCATCATGACATAAAAATTCAATCTCTTTTGTGCAGGTGCATTCTCGCTGTCCGAATCAGAGCAGGATGTAAGCAATGGTGTGGATGTGACAAGAGCCACAGCCAGGAGAAACAGATAAAAACGCTTCATAATCTTTTTTTTATTGGTAATGTGTAAAATATAGCTTATACTAAGGACTACTTGCGGCGGTAATGGACAAGACGGGCTTTGTCCTCTTCGCCCTTACCGTATTCCATCGTGGACATTTCGGTGTCGCTGATGAGGATGTCGCTCATGATGGTGCGACTGGATGCTGTGTCTTTCTCTATATCTTCCTTGATTTCGGCAAGGTAGTCGCAAATGGGTTTGTTGTCGGCATATTTGGCTGCAGGAACCATCTTGATGGATTCGAAAATGCGTATGAGGTTACTGCCCTCGAGCCTCCAGTGGCCGTATGTCGTGTCGGTATGGGTATAGGCGGTGTCGGACGATGTCTGGTATGCATCAGCCACCCTGACGATCCTGTAGGTGTTGTCTGGATTGATGGTCAGGGTTTGTGACTTGGTGTATCGCTCTACACACTTCTCGTGGTCGATGTCCAGCAGCCATGTACCTACGACAGATTCCTTCGTCACTTCGGGGCGTTCGGCAGGGGCTCGCTTGCTACTAGCCTTGATGTATTCCTCGATGTCTTTGCTGCTGACCGACATGAGCCATTTGTTCTCGCCGTTGAGCTGGTGCAGTGTTGCGATGATGCTGCTTTGCTGGTCAAGAACCCATTTGAAGTTTGAGATATAACGACGCACCTCGTCCGTCTTGTAGTATTCCGACACCGTCTTTCGCACCACGTCCACGTCCACATCCATCCCCGCCAGAATCTTGTCGTGAAAGTCGGAGAATAGTTTCTGTACTGACTTGCCGACGTCAGGATCTACTAATATCTCATTGAACCTTTTTCGGTTTGCATAGCAGAATTCTGCATTCGACATAAACTTGACATTGTTCAGCGTTGTCCAGTTGCTCATGTTCGAGGTCAGGATGTTCTCGGCCATCTGTGCAAACTTCAGTCGGCTCAGTTCCATGTCGATGGACAGGAATTTCAGTGCAGCCCCCAGTGTGTCTCCCGCTATCTCGTCAATCTGGTCCAGATGCATGGACACATATTCGGCCTTGTCGAAGTAGCCGCGATAGAAGTCCACCAACTCCTGCATCTGCTGTTCGCTCTTGTCCAGGTCGTTGATTATCATGATGGTGAGGTTGCGCTTGTCCTCCTCGGCCTGGTCATCTTCGAGCTTCTTGTCAACACCGATGGTGACGGCAATACCCAGTACCGTAGAGGCAAATCCGATGAGGATTTCTCTCCACGCAGACAAGAAAGAATTCCAAAAACTTTTGAGTTTCATCTTCTTATATACTATCGAAAGTTGAATAATTTTGAGCTATTTCTCCGCACAATGATGTTCGTGATAACCTGGTCACCAAAAAGCTATTCAGCATCTCGTCATGTCAGATTCTTCACTAATCTTTGTGTTTCAAATCCAAAGGTACTATTTTTTCTTGTAAATCAATGCTTTTAATCGTAAAAAATGCATTTTTGGCTTAACCTTTCATTGTGAAAGCTCTAATCTTGAATTATTCATCGTCATTCATGGTTTTATATTCTAAAACAGGTACTTGTGGAAATCCTCTCAATTTCACACTAAATCCACAAGAACCACATAAATTTCCAAGAATTGTCCGTGTGTTGAGTGATAATAAAAAATAACTTGGTGTGAAATGGTGTTGTTTCGTGCTTATTTATTAAATTTGCACCGTATATTATAATATTCGGTACACATGCAGAATCAAACTATACTCACAATATCCAAGCAGAAGAACTGGGACTTGTGTTCTCCGTCAGTCCAGTCAGTGCGAATTGAAGATGACACTCTGGTAATCGAGGGGACGGTGAACGAGGATGCAACACAGGAAGCTGAGATGAGAGGGTTGGTTCGGTTGTGCAAGTCGCTGAGGAGCGAAGAGATTTATAATAGTTTTGGCAAGAAGGCTTTTCGCAAGCAGGATAAGTTCTGGAGTAATGCAGATGATGTGTTGAAGAAGCATGTGAGACACGTTGCTGACAAAAGAACTGTTGATGCAGTGAGGCGTGCCAGCCAACAGGAATTGCCCATCTTCATTGACAGGCAGAAGTGGAGCGTCTTGGCGGAGGATGCCTTGTCGTTGTCATCACATACTGCTGTGCCTGCAATGAGGTTCGAGAGGACGGAGCAAGGCATCGTCTACCGGTTGAGGCTGAGCATTGCAGGCCAATCCGTCATCATCAGCAAGAGCCACGTCGAAGTGCTGACGAATGCTCCCGGTCTGATAGTGGCCAGAATAGGGAACGGAAGTAAGGCTATGCTCTATGCACTGGATGAGGATTTCTCGGCCATGCTTCTGAAACCTTTCATGGAGAAGGACGAGGTGTTCATACCCAGCAGGATGGAAAAGGAATATTTCCAGAAATTCATCCTGAAGAACGCCCGAAAGGCTGTGATAGATGCCGTGGGTTTTGATGTGGTGGAGAAGGATGCAAGGCGTACACTGCTGGTATGCATGGAACAGACATTCACTGGCAAGATGGCAATCATCCTGCGTTACAGATACGACAATCTGACGTTCGACAATGACAGCAAGCAGAAGTGGTCGGTAACGCTGGAGGAAACGGACGACTCCTTCCGCTTCGTCAGGATCAGCCGTGATCAGGCTTGGGAAAAGGAAATGCGGGAGCGCATCGCGAGCATGGACGGAGAGTGGGCAAGGACGGACGACGGTGCAGCCTGCAGTGCGAGGTTCTTCGACGACAAAGCCAAGGCCATAGACTGGCTCGGTCGCTATAAGAAGGAACTTGACGGGATGGGTGATGCCTCCATCATCCAGTACAGCGTACGTCAGCATTACATCGGTGGCTTCAGCATCCGTCAGCAAAAGACCTGGGTGATGGACTGGCTGCATCTCTATATTCAGATAGTACTGGACGATGGCACAAGCATACCCTTCCTCTATTTCCGTCAGGCAATTCTGGCAGGTGAAGAGGATGTGCAACTGCCCGACGGAAGGTGGTTCATGATTCCCGCGGAATGGTTTGCCGAATATGGAGGCATGCTGATGGTGGCAGGAAGCAAGGGCGACACGATTGTGCTGCATCGCAGCCAGCTGGCATCGCTCACGCCGAGCATCCGTGATATGGAGAACGACCTGGCAGCCATCAGCGACGTGAAGGAAGACGCCACGTGTCCCTCACAGCTGAGGGCAGTCCTCCGTCCTTACCAGAACTTTGGTTTCCACTGGCTGCTGCGCAACTTTGCTGCTGCCAGCGGATGCTGTCTGGCCGACGACATGGGTCTGGGGAAGACGGTGCAGACCATCGCCCTTCTGCTCAAATACAAGGAGGAATGCAAGCCGCAGGAAGAGGTGAAGGCGAATCCGAAGAAGACTGCGTCGGTCAAGGGTGGCAAGGGTGCGCAACTGCAGATGACAGACCTCTTTCCTGATTTCTTTACAGAAGAACAGCCATCTTCAGAACCAGGGCAGACCGACGGCGGGAAGCATCTGCAGCACCCCTACCGTACAAGCCTCATTTTCTGTCCGCCATCGCTGGTCTTCAACTGGAGGAACGAGCTAAAGCGCTTTGCTCCCAGCCTTTCGGTATGCGAATATACTGGTAGTTTCCAGCAAAGAACGAAAAAGCTGCAGCACCTCATGGCATGGGATGTGGTGATCGTGGGTTACCGTACTGCCGTCAACGACATCGAACTGCTGACGGCCTGCGAATATGGCATTGCGGTCTTTGACGAAAGTCAGACCTTCAAGAACCGTACGTCGCAGGTCTATCAGGCCATGCTTCGCATCAAGGCCATCCACCGCATTGCCCTCAGCGGCACACCGATGGAGAACAACCTGCCCGAACTGTGGAGCTTGATGAACGTGCTCAACCCTCTGCTGCTGGGCGACTTCAAGACCTTCCAGCAGAACTTTGTCAATCCCATAAAGGAATCGCTTTCAGACGTTCGTACTCGCATCTTACAGCGCACCGTGGCACCATACTTTTTGGGCAGACGCAAGGAGGATGTGCTCACCGACCTGCCGTTGCGTCAGGACGAAATCGTGTTGTGCCAGATGGACGAGGAACAGGCACATCTGTACGAAGAAGAACTCTCTGCGGCAAGAAACGTGGTGTTGAGCTCCGTGCCCGACCTTGATGAGGCTCTGCGTACGGGGCATTGCCAGACGGGGCAGGTGAATGTGCTGGCTGCCATCGGCCGACTGCGCCAGACGGCCAACGACCCTCGACTCATTGGCGCAACAGCCCCCTCCACAAAGACCGCTACCATCATGATGCATCTGGAAGCCTTGCGCGGTACGGAACATAAAGTGCTGTTGTTCAGTGAGTACGTATCATACCTTAACGTCATAGCCTCGGAAATGGAGCAGCGAGGCTGGACGTATTCGTTGCTGACGGGCGAGACGCAGAATAGAGAGCAGGTCATCACTGGTTTCGAGTCATCTGCCGACAAGCAGTTCTTCCTCATCTCGCTGAAAGCAGGAGGCGTGGGACTGAATCTGACCTGTGCCGACTATGTCTTCCTCCTTAACCCATGGTGGAACCTGGCTGCTGAGGAACAGGCCATCAGTCGCGCCCACCGCATCGGTCAGCAGAAGAACGTGTTCGTCTATCGCTTCATTGCTCAGGGCACGATCGAGGAGCAGATCCTCACCTTGCAGGATAGGAAGAAGAATCTGGTGGATGCTGTGCTACCCTTCCTGGCAAGAGGCTGATATTAGTGTGGCAGTTCTATTACCATTCATGCAGCGTGTTTCGAATGTCGGTCGGTGGACAATCGGAAAATCATGCAGCACCTTTTAACCGTCCAGCCTAGGTTGGACGGTTCGTTACCGCTGCGGTTTTCGAAAAAACTCCTAGCGTCTTTCAACCGTCCAACCTAGGCTGGACGGTTAGATATTCCTAGAATTTTTGTTTTTTCTCCGTCACCTCCGTCACCTTTTATGCAACGATTTTATAATCAATGCGTAACGAGTGACGGAAAGGGGTGACGGAAAGGTGACGGAGGTGACGGAAGAGAAAAATCGTTACACCTGTCTGTGACAGAAAGGTGACGGAGAGTGACGGAACGAAAAATGCTTCCGTCACCTTTTTCGTCACCTATTACTCGCAGAATATCAATTAGATATAAAAAGGTGACGGAAGTGACGCTAATTTTCATAAGTTCTCCAAGTGCAAATGAAAAAGTTTCTTTTTTGAATTTGTTAAAAATATAACGTGCTAATAGTAAGCTACTTGCCTTTTTCTGACTATATCTGTCAGGCTGAAATGATGCCGAATTGTTGCCCCAAAATAGTGATGTCTATGCCTAAAATAGGCTCAAAATGGCTATGTGTGACGTCTGAAATGGCTATATCGACCGGAAAAGTGACGAAAAACAGCCAAGTGTCAATCTCTTTTCGGAGAGTATGGTAATAAGGAATATGTGTCTATATTACCCCAAAAATGGTATGACCTTTTGGTGAGTTTTGGCTATAAAAGAGGCACGCATGCTCATATTGCGTGGGCACATGTAATAAAAAGGCAAGTTGGAATCTTTGGTGATTCAGAATGATGCTGCTTGACTGTATAGTTCTATAATAGGTTGCTTACTGTTTGTTTCTCTTACTTGTTCTTCCCTGAATTCTACTTTTTTCTTTTTCTACCATGGATTATTTGTAAATGTCGCAAATTATTTGTAATTTTGCGGTAAATTATTGTGATCGTGTCTATTAAACCGATTTTTGGCTGTTGTTTATTTTGTGCAGGGAGTTTGAATGTATATTCTCACGTCGAAACATCAATAGCTTGAACTTTTTTCTGTGAATATGAAGAATTTGTTATCTTTCACCTTTTCCCTTTTTTTTGTTCTTGCTCTTCTGACAGGTTGTGTTCGAGACAAGCAAGTTGACGATGTTATTGCTGATGCACGCCATCTTCTTGACATTTCGCCTGATTCTGCTCTTGTTATTTTGGATGGAATCAAAGGCAAAACGTCTTCTTGTCCTAAGTCGCAGCGAATGCAATATGAATTGGTGTATGCGCAAGCCCAGAACAAAGCGTCTGTGTTTTTTGAAACAGATAGTGTAGTGCTGGAAGTGGCTGACTATTATGAAAACCATGGAACGAGCAGCGATTGTATGAAAGCCTATTATATTGTGGGGTGTGCATATCGAGATTTGGGAGATGCTCCATCTGCATTGAAGTATATGAACATGGCTGCTGATGCGGTAGGTAACACTGATAATGATGAAGACAAAAGGGTGCTTATGACCATTCATTGCCAAATGGCAAATCTATATCGTATTACCCTTGGCTTTGAAAATGAATATTCGGAAAACCTGATAGCAGAGAATCTTTCCTGGCAGTTGTGTGATACTCTTACCGCGCTTACTTTGAAATATTTTCGTGCATGTAATTTGTATAATTCGAATCATCAGTTGCACGCATTGTCAGTCATTGATACCATCGAGGCTTTTGCCAGTGATAATAATCTAGTACTATCCCCATCTTTGTTTTATCAGATAAGAATTGGTTATCAGTTACAAGAAAGTGATTTTTTGGAGGTGGAGCGTTTGTTGTCTGGTTATGAACGTGATATGCAGATTAGCTTGTCAAGTCCTGATAGCGATATTTCCGATGTGGCTTATTTCCTGCACAAAGGCCGTTACTTTAATATGAAAGGACAATCCGACTCTGCCATTATTGTATTTCATCGTCTGATGGAAAATATTGAAACGCGTCCTATGCCAATAGATGAACGTAATAGTCTGATGGAGGCGTCCTATCGTTATCTGGCAGAATCTTACAAGCAGAAACAACAGGCTGATTCTGTTATCAAGTATTCGGAATTATATTGTGCCTTAAATGATTCTACAACTCTTAATCATTCGTCTGAACACTTGTTGCGCATGCAGTCACTCTATAATTACTCGAAAATACAAGAACAGGCTTTGCTGTCAGAACAAAGTATGTCAAAACTACGTCTTACTATTGTTATATTGATATTTGTTGTTGTACTGTCTTTGTTTGTTGCATGGTTTCTGCACCGCAATCGCGTTCATGCTGTACGTCGTGCTCAGATAGATTCAAATAAGAATTATCAAATGCTTTTGGCTCAGATTCGTAAGTCGGAAAAGGAACTACGTCTTTTCAAGGATGATGCTCATAGTCTGCTCAGAGAGAAGGAGGAAGAGAACAGGAGACTTATGGATGATTTGGCAAAGTTTCAGTCTGGTGTTATCGGGGTGGAGCGTTGGGTTGTTGAACGTCTTGCCTTGGAGGGTGGCATTGCGTCGCATTTGCATGCTATGTCGGCTCAGGGCAGGAAGGCAATGGCAGGTGAGTTTGATGCGTTGCGGTCTGTCGCTCAGAAAGATTTCCCCAACTTCTATTCTGTGATTACTGCAGAAGAAAACGGGTTGACTGAACTGGACATCGTAATCTGCGTGTTGATTCGTTTTCATTTTATTCCTTCTGAGATAGCTATTCTGACAGGACGTAGCTCTCAGCGCATAACCAATATGAAAACTTCTATTAATAAGAAACTCTTTGGGGAGCAAGGGGCAAAGACACTTGATTCACACCTGTTAAGACTTAAGTGATTTCGCATTGTGCCTTCTTTCCGTGTTTTGATTTGCTAATACGAAACGATAATAATTTCGTTCATTTGTTGTCTGTTTGCTGTCAAACATGAAATATTTTGGTGCTTGTGTAAAAAGTGTAAAATGTGCCGTATATTATTATGAATTAGTCTGATGCGAAAATGCGTTTGGGGGTGGTGTGTAAAAAGTGTAATGGAAAAATTTGCATATTTATCTTAACGTGTTTATCTTTGTGGCCGAAAAGTTTTTTATGTTTTTCTTATGAGTAGAATCGTTTTGTTTTTTGTGTTCTTTATGACAAATGTTATGTCAACTTTCGCATCAAAGGAACTTCCCTTGGATAGTATTGGACTTACATTGAATTTAACCCCTATAGGTGATGGTGTTTCAATAAAATACCCTAAAGTACCCGTGAATCCTCCTGTAGTTTATATAGATGGTCATACAGTCGTATTTGATTCGGCAGATTTCTGCGATTATGTGCTGATAATAGATCTCAATACAGAAGAGATTAAGTATAATACTATGGTTTCAGAGTGTACTACAGAGGTTTTGCTTCCTTTGTATTTGCTAGGAAAGTATGAAATTCGATTCTGTCGTGGCATATATTACTTCTCTGGTATTATTACACTTTTTTGATGCCTTGTATGATTATGTTGTGATTTGAAAAGTGTTATTTGTATATACACGCAGAGATGGATGTTGGTGACTGTTTGCCAGTAAAAGATAGTGCGGCAACAATCAAAGCTAATTTCTTAATTCTTGAAACGTTATATTTAGAAACAGATCTGTTATAGTGTTTATATTTAAAAGGAATTATTAAAATGAAGAAATTTTTTGCAATTTTAGTTTTATCACTTTCGTGCCTAACCACGACTTCGGCTTATAACTATACGAGTACGTGTGGCAAAACAGTTCAAACTGTGGGCCCGGAATATTTTAATGGTGATTATCGAGCTTGGTTTGAATGGCTAATCGAACTTGATGAAATGTTGTGTATGGATACGAACCCGGTTTCTCCTCCTGATGTGGGCCCTGAAAAGTAATTAGGGTGAATGTTATGCCGTACTGGCATCCCGGTTAGATGCCGGTACGGCTTTTACAATACTTGTTAATCCAATTTCAAAATCAATGAAGCGCTATTTCTTCTTTTTCTTTCTGCTCATGGCATCCTCATTTGCCTACTCGCAACAGTTGGGCAATGAGAATGAAATGGATGCACGAGTCACATTTTCTCCCGAACAGAAGCTGGATGAGAGCTTCATGGAATGTGTGTATGAATGCTGGACAAACGATACGTTGCTGCAGTCTTGGAAGAGGGATGAGAGAATTCTGCAGATTGGCAGGAGGTTCAGTAAATACTTGAACTATACTTCCTACAGACAGGACTCAGTGTTCTGCAACATAGACAAAACGAACCTGCGTCTTCGGGACGTGCTAAGAATAGAAAAAGACAATAATATCGACTCGAGGAAGAGCGATCTTTCGTACATACTGAAGGATAAGTTGTCTGGCAAAATAGAGAACTACAGCAGTGTGTTGATGGATAGGTTCGTGTATGAGGATTCGCTGAAAGACTTGAAGTGGGAGATGGCTGTCGATACGGCTACCTTTTGTGGCTATCTGTGCCACAAGGCAACGACGCATTTCCGTGGACGGTATTGGACGGCTTGGTATGCCGAGGACCTGCCTGTCAGCGACGGACCATGGAAGCTGGGAGGGCTGCCTGGTCTCATCCTCAAGGCCTATGACGACGGTAGGCATCAACGGTTCGATGCCATTGTGGTGCGCAAAGTGAAGAGTGGCATCACGCGAGTGGATCGTGACGAAATACGAACTACGAGGGAGCGCTACAATAAGTCGCTGGCCGACTTCAAGGAGAATCCGCAGAATGTGATAGAGGGCTTTGGACTTATGCCGAAGAATGTTGACGGGACTTCTGCGCAACTGGTCCAGCGTTTGTTTTTCAACCCTTACGAACTGGAGTAGCGAATCTCTTAACGCCTGATTCCCTTAAACGTCTGAAATGATGCGGAGAAGAATATGTTTGTTTCTCGGACTGCTCTGCCTGCCCCTTCTCGTATTGGGACAGAGAGTAGTGAAGGGTACGGTGCTCGACGAGGAGTCTGTGCCCTTGCCTTATGTGGTGGTGCGCGCCCTGGATGCTAAAGATGAAGTTGTGGGACAGGGACTGACCGACTTGCAGGGAAGGTTCAGCGTGGAGGTGAAAACGCAGGTTGCCCCCATACGCATGGTGTTTGCCATGATGGGATATGCACAGCAGACGGTGGCTCTAGGCGAAGGTGATAGTCCGTTGCATATAGTCATGAAGGAGAGTGAGGTAGAACTGAAAGAGGTGACGGTGAAGGTGCCAACGGTGATTCAACGGTCGGATACGATTACCTATAATGTGGGGAAACTGAAAGACGCAAAAGACCGAACCATAGAGGATGTGTTGAGGAAGATACCCGGCATAGAGATTGATGCCTCGGGACGTATTCTGTATCAAGGCGAGAGCATCAATCGCTTCTATATTCAGAATATGGATATGCTGGGCGGGCGCTATGGGGTGGCTTCGAAGAATATACGGGCAGACGATGTGGCTTCGGTCAGTGTGTATGAGAATCATCAGCCCAGGCGGGTGCTGCAGGATGTGCAGCACAGTTCGAAGGCGGCTTTGAACCTCACGCTGAAACGCGACAGGCTGCTCAAACCCATCGGAACTATGGAGGGCGGTGCCGGGTATGGCGACGAGGTGTTGTGGGATGCAGCTCTCACATCGCTGTTCATCTCTCCCAAAAGACAGTTTCTCGTAGCCGGTAAGACAAACAGCACGGGTGGGCTGCTCAGAAGTGAGTCGCAGGACTTCTTTGAGAATGCCATGGAGGCCCATACCGTGGCTAGTGACAAACTGAAGCCCTTGCTGCAGGTGCCCGGCGAGCTGGACCGAAAGCGCATGTCCTTCAATCACTCTTATTCACTGACAGGCAACTCCATTTTTCTTCTCAAAGACGATGTGACGCTGGCTGCCAATGTGGGGTATAACTTCGACCGTGACAAGATGGAACAACAGAAGACGGAATCCTACTGGTTGCCTGGACTTGAACGCATGGTGGTTGACGAGCATCTCCTGCACAAAAGCGTGGAACAGAATGCATGGCTGACATTGAAGCTGGAGAGTAACAAGAGCCGTGCTTATTTCAGTGACGCACTGAAGGTGCAAGGTGAATGGGCCGATATTGCCGAACATGTCAACATTCCGATACATCAGAATATGCGGACAGAAGATTATAATATCAAGAACTCACTGGACTGGATATTCCGGAAGGCCGACAAGGTGTATGATTTCCATTCGGAGGTGTGTTGGACTACAGTGCCTGACAATGTGATGCTGGCAAAGGATGTGGTGGCTGACACCACGATCATAAACCAGAAACTCTCTGGCTATCGGTTCTATACCAACGAATATTCTACCTTCCGGTGGCTGCTGAGCGATGTGTCAACACTCAGTATGAAGGTGTCGTTGCATTCTTACCTTGACAAACTGAAATCAGACAATGAGGGTGGGGCTCTCTGTCGCAGCGGGGCGAACGATGTCTCGGGCTTACGACTCCAGACGTGTGCCTCTCCTTCTTATCAATATAAACTCAGCAAATTCCTGCTCAGCGCGGAGCTTCCGCTCTATCTGGAGAACATGCGTTTTGACAATCGCATTGGTGATGTGCAATATTCCTTCGACAGGCTGTGGACGGGGATGCATGTGGGGTGCAACTATTCTGTGCAGTCGTATCTGAAGTTGGCTTTTTCCTCTGACTTCCGACGTGTCATGGGAGGTATGACTGCTTTTCTGGACGCCCCCATCTACCAGAACTACCGCTCGGTGCAGCAATTTGCTACGAACACCTTGGATGTGCGCGACCGGGGAAGTGCTTCTCTCTCGCTGACTTATCGTAATGCGCTGAATGGGTTCAATTCCTCGGTCAGGGCTTCGGCCTCGCGTTTGAGCTCCAAAAACAAAATGGCATTGGATGTCGCTCCGGGGCAGCTGTATGCCTATAATGCCGAGGGCAGGAGCGTGATGAATCAGTGGGCACTGATGAGTATGCTCTCCAAGAATTTCTTTGATATAAATACGCTGTTCGCGCTGCATCTCAATGCAAATTTCATGACAACGGATTGCGTGCGGCAGGGCTTTGACAGTCAGCTTTCCATGGCCAACTACGAGTTGAAGGCGACGTGTCGTTCGGTGGTCATTCCTCGCTATCTGATTCTGGACTTTGAGGGACGCTACGATTGTCGCACGCAGCAGTTTGAAGGGGCGCACCGTGGCAGGCAGAACCTGTATGCTGCCAGGGCGAATGTGTCGGTCTTTCCGGTGGCAGCATGCGAGTTGTATGTGTCGGCCGAGGTGTCGAAGGTGCAAGGCAGCACAGAGTGGCCGGGCGTGCAGTCCCGAAATGTTTTTGCGGACGCCGGAATGCGGTACAGTTTGCGCCGGGTGGAACTGGAACTGAATGCACGCAACCTTACAAATCGTCGTTACTACTACGTGTCGGACTATAGCGAGACGGATGCGGCGTCGTATGTGAGTTTTCTGCGTCCCTTGTCTTTTTGGGCCAAAGTCCGTTTTTCTTTTTAGTTTTTTTGTGTTTTTGGGGGCAAGTTGAAAGTTTTTTTGTAATTTTGCACGTTGTTTGCGTACGTGCGTGTAAAAAAACATAAAAATATACTATATGAACTGGTTACAGAAACTCTTTACCGACACCGACGGGGTAGGGCACATCGTGCTGCTCTATGCGCTGGTCATTGCCGTGGGTATCTTCCTGGGCAGCATGAAGATTGGCGGCAAGAAGAACGGCATCTCGCTGGGTGTCACCTTCGTGCTCTTTGCGGGCATCGTGGCGGGTCACTTTGGTTTTACGGGTACCACCAATGTGCTCACATTTATTCAGGACTTCGGTCTCATCCTTTTTGTCTATTGCATTGGTCTGCAGGTGGGACCGGGCTTCGTCAGCAGTTTCAAGCAGGGTGGTATCAAGATGAATCTCATCGCCCTGGGCGTGGTGCTGCTCAACGTGGTGTGCTGCATCTCGCTCTTCTTCCTGGTGTTCTATAAGAATGGCGATGGAGCTGCCAACAACTACAACCTGTCGATGATGGTCGGTACGCTGTGCGGAGCCATCACCAACACCCCCGGTCTGGGTGCTGCCACCGAGGCTGTGACAACGGTGGCCAACAACGGCGGCTATGGCGAGATGGGCACGCCGCTCATTGCCAACGGCTATGCCTGTGCCTACCCGCTAGGTGTGGTGGGCATCATCGCAGCCACGATAGCCATCCGTTTCCTGACAGGTACTTCGCTGAAGAAGGAGCAGGACGAGATAGAGAAGGAGAAGTCGGCCAACCCGCACGCCACTCCTCACCGCATGACGCTCTCGATCAGCAATCCTGCCCTTGTGGGCAAGAGCATCCTGCAGGTGCGACAGTTCCTGGCTCGCGACTTCGTGTGCAGCCGTATCTTGCAGAATGGTCATGTCAGCATACCCAATCGCAACACTGTTCTGGGCGAGGGCGATAAGATGTATATCACTTGTGCTCAGGACGATGCCGAGGCTATCATTGCCTTTATCGGTCCGGTGGACGAGACCATTGTGTGGGAAGAGCAGGATGTGCCGATGGTGAGCAAGCATGTGCTGGTGACGCAGCCTAACATAGCCGGCAAGACGCTAGGCGAACTGCACTTCAGTAGCGTGTATGGCGTCAATGTCACCCGCATCCGTCGTGGCGATATGAACCTCTTTGCCGAGAGCAATCTGCGTCTTATGATGAGCGACCGCCTCGTGGTGGTGGGTCCCGAGGATGCTGTTGACCGTGTGGCCAGCAAGATGGGTAACTCGGTGAAGAAGCTCGATCACCCCAACCTCGCAGCCATCTTCATCGGCGTCTTCATCGGTATCATCTTCGGTGCCATACCCATCGGTCTGCCCGGCGTTCCTACACCTGTCAAGCTCGGTCTGGCTGGCGGTCCTTTGTGTATTGCCATCGCTATCGGTGCCTATGGCTATAAGTTCAAGATCAATGCCTACACCACCACCTCGGCCAACCTGATGCTGCGCGAGATGGGTCTGGCACTCTTCCTGGCCAGTGTGGGCATCAAGGCCGGTGCCAACTTTGTCGACACGGTGATGAACGGCGACGGATTGACCTACGTGTGGTGCGGCTTCCTCATCACGGTGCTGCCCATCCTCATCATGGGCTTCATTGCCAAGAAATTTGTGAAGCTGAACTACTGCACGCTGATGGGCTTGATAGCTGGTTCTACCACCGATCCTCCTGCACTTGCCTTCGCCAACCAGACAGCAGGCAACGAGGCTCCGGCTGTAGGCTACTCTACGGTCTATCCTCTCAGCATGTTCCTCCGCATCCTCACCGCTCAGCTCATCATCCTCCTTATGTGCGCATGATGCTGCGTATCTTTCTAACATTCATTGTACTGTTGCATTCGCTCTGGGGACTTGCGCAACAACCTGTGCTCAAGTCCCCATTGCTCATGCCCTACGAGCGCACCTCCCAGTTGCCCGTATACTCTATTCATCGGGTTTTCCAGGATAGCCAAGGCTTCGTGTGGTACGGCACCGTCAATGGACTCTGTCGCGACGATGGATACTCCGTCAAGGTCTATCGCAACGATTACCTTCATCCGCAGCCTTTGTCAAGTAACCATGTGAACTGTCTGGCAGAGGACAGCGCACATCATATCGTGATAGGTACGCGAAACGGAGCCTACTACCTCGACCATGCCACCCAACGGCTGCAACCTGTTGCCAATGGGGCTTTTTCCGGCCATGACATCCTCAATGTGATTGTGCTAAAGGATGGACATGTCTGTTTGAGCAGTGCTAAGCAGGCGTTTTTACTGAAGGATGTTACCAGTAAGGACGTCCTGGCTACCCAACCTGACAAGACAGTTAAGGACGGCTGGCAGTACTACAAACTATTTGTAGACAGGACAGGAAAGACACTGCTAGCCATCATCTTTGGACATGGTCCTTACCTGTATAGTGAGGCTGACAATAGTTGGCACGCCATACCTCACAACGGCGAGTTGAACTATGTCAGCGATGTATGTCAGGGAGATGGCTGCCTATGGTTCTCTTCCTTCTATGGTGGCATTCGATGTCTGGCTTGGCCAGTCTCAAATGGGCGTGGCATCATCACCCAAGTGTCTAATCCGCCTAATGTATTGGGTTCCACAAAACTGGAGAACTGGCGCATCTGCTACAATACGGCTGACAGCCTGCTATGGCTAATCAGTAAGGACGATTTGTATACCTTCCAGGTGCATGACGACACTACAGCCAACTATGTACCGGCGCTGATGGGTTTTGGAGGCGAGTCAGGTGGATCAGTATACCAGAAAATGCTGTCTGACTTTATCGTTGATCATGAAGGGAATCTGTTAGTTGTAAATTTTGAGGGCGAACATTTCATGGTTAGCCATCAGCGCGCAGCAGGTACTTTCTACCCCCTGCCACAGATTAAGACTCAGTATAAGAATAGGGTAGTGGTTTCGGCTGCTTGCTGCGACCCTGGGCACCCCGCTTCGGAGAACCCCGTGTTGTGGGTATCGCAGGAGCGAACTGGCCTTTGTTTGTACAATACGGCCGACGGCAGTGTCTCTGCCTACTACGATAATGCAGAGTTGCGAAACTTGCCTCTGCATTGGGTACCTTGCATCAAACCCTCATGCACCCCACATAGGGTATGGGTAATCACTCGGCCGGATATAGTTTATCAGGTTGAACGCCAAGGTATGAAGATGTATGTCACGGATCAGATTGACATCCGCAGTTCATACGAAGATGCTGTTACGGCAATCTATGAAGATACAAGGGGACAATTGTGGATAGGTACATCGCGCAAGTTGATTATGTACAAACCATCGAACCACACCATAAAGGTGGTGAATGCAGACATGCCTGCCATTACAGACTTTGCGGAAACAAGCGATGGGCGATTGTGGGCAACGGTGCCTGGACGTGGGTTGTGTGAGGTGGATTGTCAGTTGCATTCTAAGCTTCATCCGCACGATGGTAACCACTTGTGTGTAGCACCCACAAGCGATGGTCGTCTGTGGATAGGTACCGGCGAAGGTGATTTGCTCAGTTACACCTCTTCGGAGGGCTTCTGTTCATGGGCATCGGTCTGCGAGTTCAATGGCAACATGATAGACAACATTGCCGTTGACGAATACAACCACGTCTGGGTGCAGATGAACCAGATGCTATGCGAACTCAACCCTAGCAGCAAGGCATTCCGTAAGATGCATTGCCGCGGAGAGACATCGCTTGATGCTTATCCTTCAAGTCGGGATGTGGAGAGCATACCCATACAACTCAATCATGTACCTTTGCAACGATTCATGCCAAAGGCGCTCTTCCGCGATGCTGCCGGGGCTGTCTTTCTTGGTGGTTTTGGTGGAGTGATGAAGGTGCAGCCCACGCATGCTTTGGAGGGTATCCCTGAACAGAGAGCGATTCATCTGACAGATACCAAGATTATGGGTGAGAGCCTTCTGACTGGTAATGATAGTATCAGTCTGCCTTGCAATGCTCAGCATGTTGAGTTCTCCTTTTCCACGCTTGATTATCTTCACGCATCTTCTATACGGTATGCGTGTCGACTGGAAGGAGTAGACGCTGATTGGGTTTATCTGCCCGACGGTCAGAATACCGTTCTTTACACCCAGTTGCCACGTGGACACCATCGTTTGCAGGTAAAGGCAACGGATGCCAATGGATTGTGGATGGAACGAGGGTTAAGCATCGACGTTTATCGCACGCCTTGCTGGTGGGAGAGTAATGTGGCATTTGTTCTGTATATTGCTCTCGTGGTGGCTGTTCTCGTTGGTGCCGTCTGGCTTTACCGTCGTTATCTGCGTCGGCAGAACGAACAGCTCTGGCAGGATAGTAATGCGATGCAGGCTCTGCGACAGTATGTGGTCAGTACCGAGGCGGGCAAGGTTGTGGCAGCGGATGTTGCTGGTATCGATGTTGATTTTGTACAGCTCGATCGGCAGCTTGTAGAAAAGGCTCGTTCTATTGTCTTGTCTCATATGGGCGAGGCAGGTTTCAATGTCATAGTTTTAGCAGACGAGATGGGGATGTCACGCTCTACGCTGACTCGTCGTTTCAAGGCAATCCTGGGTGACACGCCACTGCACTTCATTACTCAGATGCGTATGGATGCAGCAAAATCGATGCTTTGTAGTAACAAGTCTGTGAGCGTTGCTGAGGTTGCGTCGCGTGTAGGCTTTGCTGATGCCAAATACTTTGCTACAGTATATAAAGAAACATTTGGAGTATTGCCCTCGGAACAGAAGAAGTAGTTCGAACGTGCATAAATAGCATTGAAATCGTTTATTTTGACATTTATACTAGTTTTAATGCAGTATTTGTTGACGTAGATGTTTTCGTCAAACAGGGTGGAAAATTTCGTCAAAACACCTGTAGCACCTTATTTCTTACCTATTTGCTCTATTCATATTTGTATGCACAAGACTAACATTCTACTTTTGCAGCGGAAATGTTAAATTTTTGCAAATATGAAGAACAAATCAATTATTTCTAATCTGCGAGCAGCAATGCTTGTTCTGATGCTATTGGTGGGTGTGACGCTTCATGCCGACGAGATAGCAGGTAGAGTAGACGCCAGTGTTGACAGGACGGCTGGCGTTGTTAACCTACAGTTAGGGTCGGGTACTACTGCTAAAGACTACAATCTTGTAGCGACCTACAATCTTGTCATCACACAGATGCCCAACACCCATTATGATCATGCTGTTTATACGCCTGACTATGATGGCATGGCCACGTTGATGAGTTGTGCTGCAGATGACCTGAAGCATACCAATTCGTGGTGGTACCACGTTACAGGACAGACCTACCTGAACAACAATAATGATAACTGGTTCAAGGCAAATGGCGAGATTTCGAACTATAATTCAGGCAATGCTCGTATGTTCATACAGTGCGATGGACGCACGGAACGCAACATCTGGTTCGGTCAGCACGGAGCAGCAGGCAAGACAGCTTCTGCTGGAACTACATACGCTGGTGAGTTCTATCTTGTCAACGGTACGGCTGCAGTTAAGTTTAACTTCACTTTTAATATCGTTGAGAACCTTGCTACCCGTTATCACGACTTGGGTGGCATGACAACTACCGATGGCCATACACTCAGAAGTGGTCTGTTGGTGCGCGGTGCAGCAACGAATGGCGAAAATGTGCTGCCTGAGGCTGATTTGTTGGCATTGAAGACTTTGGGTATAAAGGCTGAGCTTGACCTGCGTACCGATGCCGAGGCATTGAACATTACTGCTTCGCCACTGGGAGGGGATGTAAACTATAAGCGCATCAGCAATCGCACTCATTATGTGGACGGCGTAAGACGTTTTCCTGCCAACTATAAGAAGGATTTCCTATTTATATATAATAATGTGAAGCAGGGCAAGCCTGTGTATTATCATTGCATCTGGGGCGTGGACCGTACGGGTACGCTGAGCATCCTGCTCGAGGGTCTGCTGGGTGTGAGCAAAGAGGATATTTACGCAGATTACAATCGTTCGGCCATGGACGGACTAGGTGCTCAGCGTCCACAGGCCAACATCGACAATATCTTTACTTTCATCGAGACGATGGAAGGTGCAACACTGAAGGAGAAGTTCTTTAACTACTGGCGTCTGTATGCCAGCGTGCCTTACAGCAATCTGGTGGACTTCCGTAACATCATGCTTGGAACGACAGATGACACCACAGAACCTGCGTGGGACATCCATCTGCCCAGTGTTACCTTTGGCGACTATCCCATCAGCAACGTGACCTTTGACAACGTGAAGGTGAACGACCGTTTCTGGGCTCCCCGCATCACGCAGAATCAGCAAGTCACCATTCCTATTGCCCTGCAGCAGTGTTTCAATACGGGTCGTGTGGACAATTTCCTCAAGGCTGCTGGCAAGATGGGAGGTTTCTTCAGCAACGATGCATGTACCTTCGACGATACTGACATCTACAAGATTATCGAGGGTATCAGTTATAGCATTCAGACCACGCCAAACGCGGAACTGGAGGCTAAGATGGATGAGTTGATTCAGGACATTGCTGATGCTCAGGAGGAAGATGGCTATATCTATACTGCTCGTACGGCGGGTAACCCCGAGGGCTACCACATTTGGGTTTATCCTAGCAGATGGGAGGGCGATCCCGATTTGAGCCACGAGCTCTACAACTGCGGTCACCTCTTTGAGGCTGCTGCCGCTCACTATACTTCGACTGGCAAGACAACTCTGCTCAATGTGGCCACAAAGGCTGCCGACCTGCTGGTTCGCGACTTCCTGGGTCGTGGCTTACGATACGAACCCGGTCACCAGATTGTAGAGATGGGTCTCGTTAAACTCTATCGCATCACACACAAGGAGGAGTACATGGCCCTGGCTAAGTATTTCCTCGACCTGCGTGGCAACACCGAGAGTGCGCCTTCGCTGGGTAAGGAGTATTGCCAGATTCATAAGCCTGTGACCGAGCAGGATGAGGCGGTGGGACATGCTGTCCGTGCCGTATACATGTATAGCGGTATGGCTGACGTGGCTGCGTTGATGGGCGACAATTCGTACTTCAATGCCATCAGCAACATCTGGGAGAATGTTGTCAGCAAAAAATACTACGTGATGGGTGGTATCGGTGCTCGTCACGATCGTGAGTCGTTTGGCAATAACTACGAGCTGCCTAATGCTTCGGCATACAACGAGACATGTGCAGCCATCGGCAACATCTATTGGAACTGGCGTATGTTTCTGATGCATGGCGAGGCTAAGTACTATGATGTGATTGAACGTACGCTTTACAATGGAGTGCTCAGTGGTATCGGTCTCGATGGCAAGTCGTTCTTCTATCCCAACCCCCTCGCCGCAAACTTTGACTACGGACGCAGCGAATGGTTCGGTTGCGCTTGCTGTCCCAGCAACTTGTGTCGCTTCATTCCCTCTGTGCCTGGCTATATCTATGCACATAAGAATAAGAATGTGTATGTCAACCTCTTTATGCAGAATACTGCTAATCTGACATTGGACGGTGGTAGCGCTACTCTGACACAGACTACTGACTACCCCTTCGACGGCAAGGTGAAGATTACGCTCTCTGACCTAACCACCAATGACTTTAATTTGATGATTCGTAAGCCGGGATGGGCAAACAATCAACCCGTTCCAAGCAACCTGTATAGTTATGTGGGTGGCGAGGCTGCCGATATAAAGGTCTATGTGAATGGTGTGGAGCAAAGCTACACAATGAAGGATGGTTACATGGTCATTGCTAATGCCAACTGGAAGAATGGCGATGTGGTTAGCTTTGAACTGCCTATGGACATCCATCGTGTTCAGGCTAATGGCAACGTTGCCGATGATGCGAATCGCATTGCCTTGGAGCGTGGTCCTGTGGTGTTCGCACTGGAGAGCCCCGACAACCATGGCGACCTGTCTGATCTGGTTGTGAAGGCTGGCGATGAAGTTACCTATCAGTATGACGAGAGTCTGTTGGGTGGCATCATGACGCTTAACATTGCTGGTCACAGTCTGCAGACTAAGAATGGTGTGACTGCTCTGGCTGACCGTAGCATCAAGGCTATTCCCTATTATGCATGGGCTAATCGCGGTCTGAGTGAGATGGAGGTGTGGATGCCTACGACCGAGAGTCAGGCTGAGGCTATCACACGTACAGTTGTGGATGCAGTTGATGCAGGTAACAGAAATGCTGCAGATCCTAATAGTGAGGTGGGGCATAATTTTCAGAGCAATGGTGGCGATCTGACTGGCTCGTGGCAGAACCAGACCTACCGCCACGTAGAGGGTGACAGCAAGTGGTTCAGCTACGACCTGAGTACGGCGGGCATTGCTGACGAGGATCTCGACCATGTCAGCATCCTGGTTCGTTACTGGGGAGCGGACAAGCAGGATACTAATCCTCGTTACTTCAGTGTAATGGCTGACGATGTCATTCTGCGCAATCAGTTGCTGGATGCTAACAATACTGCTGCCTTTATAGAGTATGAGTATCCCGTTGATCGCAAACTCATCGAGGGTAAGGATAAGTTGACCGTTAAGTTCAAGGGTATCGGCATGAGTGTGGCTGGTGGTGTCTTCTATGTGAAGCTTGTTACTGGTTACGACAGGGCTGACCGTCAACTCACCGCCTACACGTTCGAGGCTACGGACTTTGAGCGCAACGAAAATGTCACCATCACTTCGACTGCCGACAATGTGATCAGTATGACGGGTACAGCACAGACTGATTTCAATCTCAACCTGCGTATGAAGCCGGCTCTGGGTGGCACGAAGAGCATCATGCCCAACCAGTATCTGCTCGTTATGCGTGGTACGGGCTTTACCGACCTTGCCGACCTTTGGTGGATATTGGGCACAAACCACAATACGGGTGTTCGTCCCACGATGACGAAGGTGAAGGATGGTGTTAAATACCTTGTTTGGGACTTGCGCAAGAGTCGCCATATTGACGGTGCTCTGAAGATTTGGGGCAACGAAGAGATTCCGGTTGCCAGCGAGAATAAGGCTGACTATGCTCTGTTCTGTTTCGGACTGACTCCCAGCCAGGCTGATGCCAAGGCTACGTTGAGCGATGTGTCGTTCTACTCGCCTCATGAGTTGGCTGAGAAGTATGGCGACGTGTTCACGCTGTCTGACATCTGCTCGTTCTCGGGTTATCGTGCTAATGATCAGTTCGTGCACGATGGACGCATCTACAAGGTTAATTCTGCCAACACCAAGGCTGTGCGTGGCGATAAGCTGAGTGCGTATAACGGTGTTATCATCCACAAGGTCTGTGGCTATCCTATCGATGCTACGTCTATCACGGTTAGCAAGTATGGCTATAGTTCGTTTACATGTGACGATGCTTACACCATGCCCGAGGGTTTGCAGGGTGCGACAGTGACCTGCGATAGCAACGAAGGCGATGAGTTCTCTCTTCACCTTAACTACACTTATCCTGCTGGCAGTTATGTGCCCGAAGGCGAGGCTTTGGTCATCAAGGGCAATGAGGGTAAGTATGATGTTGGCCTGGTGCCCTCGACCAATCAATTGCCTGCAACCAATAATTTTATGCATGGCGAGTATGCAGTGAGTGGAACGAAATGGTTGACCTCGTACGACATGGCTAATGCGGATAACTATTATTACTACAAACTCACAACAAAGAATAGTGAGAATTTTGGTTTCTATTGGGGTAGCAATGATGGTAGTCCCTTCGCGATGACCTCACGCGAACGTGCCTATCTCGTGCTGCCGAAGAGTGTGGCGTCGCAGGTACGCAGTTTCTGTTTCGACGATATGGAAACGGGTATTCAGCACGTAGCAGTCCCATCGTCTGACGCCGCGCTCTATGACCTGAGCGGGCGCCGTGTGGGCGGCAATGTGCTGCGTCATGGTATCTATGTGGTGAATGGCAAGAAGGTGGTGAAATTTTAAGTTTTAGGAGTTGTGAAAAAGAATATATATATAAAGCCGGTTTGTCGGACATTCCATATCTCGGCGGAAATCGTTTATCTGACAGGTAGTGGTGTAGCGGGTTATAATATGCAGGGCGATGAGGAGGAATATGTTAAAGAGCAAAAAAGCTGGGAATATAGTGCTGGCAAGGGTATGATGGACGAAACTAACTTGTGGTGAGGTACATCAGAGATGCATCTTGTGCTATGTTGCAAGTTTTTTTCCAACGTATTTTCTTGGAGATAATGGGATTACTTTGTATTTTTGCAAAAACATTATGATAAGCATGAAACATTCGATAACTGGTAGTAGATGGGTGGCTGTGTTCTTGTGTATGTTGACAGTCGTGGCTTCGGGACAGACCATCAAGAATGGTAGTTTTGAGAACGGCTTCACAAACTGGGAGAACCAAGGCATGAAGACACAGACGAACACGGTCTTCAACATAAAGGCAGGCACGACCTATGCCGAGAAATGGACTGACAAGGGCGGTAACGTGGGGGATGCACGGCTGAGTCAGGTGGTGAGGAACGTTGCGGCTGGTGCGTACACCCTGACCGTGGCTGCGCAGAATATTCAGGAAGATGCACCAACGACAAGCCAGACGGGTGCGTGGATTTTTGCCGACAGCGAGCGAACGAAGGTGGATGTGCGCGGGCAGTATACGGTGCGCTTTATCTGCGTCAAGGGTGAGGTGACGGTTGGTTTCGAGGCTGTGGCTGCCTCGGGCAACTGGATAGCCGTGGACAACTTCCGCCTGAAGAAGGCAGAGGCTACGCTCGACGAGTTGCGTGCAGCCTTCCTGCAACTGATCACGGAAACAGAGGCCTACACCCAGCAACCTATGGACGAGGCGACCATGACGGCTTTGAAGGGCGTGATTGCCCAGGCTAGAGCTGTCTATGATGCTAATACGGAAGAGGGAGTCGATGAGGCTTGCAAGCAGTTGGTGCAAGCGGGACGAGAGGCCGAGGCTGCCATCTACCAATACAAGAAGGATCATGCCTCGGCGGATGATCCGCTCGACATGACGGACCATCTGCAGAATCCCAGCTTCGAGGATAACTTCACGGGTTGGGAAAACCAGGGTATGCAGTTACAGGGTAATACGGCCTTCGGCAAAAAGCAGGGCAGCACCTATGTTGAGAAATGGGTGAGTGCTGGTAACAAGGTAGGTGACGCGTTGTTGCAGCAGAAGATAACGGGGCTGGAAGTGGGCACGTACATCGTGAAGTGTGCGGGTCAAAACATACAAGAGGGTAGCACGACGAAACAGAAGGGTGCTTATCTTTTCGGCAATGCCTCGCAGACTCTAGTACAGGCCGCAAGCGAATACAGCCTGACGTTCAGTCATATTGACGGTACGATGATGCTGGGCTTTGAAGCCAAGGGCGCTACGGGCAACTGGCTGGCAGTCGATAACTTCCGACTGTATTATGCCGGTTGCGACAAGGCCGTACTCAAGGAAGAGCTGTTGGCTCGCATCGCGGCTGCGCAGACTGTGCAGGAGGGTAAAATGCGTGGCGACTTGCGCACGGCATTGGAGAAGGCCATAGCCGATGCAGGCAGTTTTGACTTTGACAGGGTCGATGTCAAAACGGAACTACCTTTGCTTGCCGATGCGCTGACGAGGGCGGTGGCCGATGCAGAGGCCAGTATGGCTGCCTACGGAGCGCTTCAGACGGCTATCGATGTGGCCGAGAAGAACTATGGTACAGGTGCAGGCACAGGGGCTGAAGCGTTCCGCGCCGCGTTGGATAGGGCTATCGGCATCTACAACGACCTTAGCAGTACGAATGAGGCTCTCTACGCCCAAGTAGGAGCATTGGAGCGCGCTACGCTCTGCTACAAGGTGGAGAATCCTACGGGTGCCAAGCCTAAGGTGACGACCGATACGCGTACGGCACGTGGTTGCCGAGAGTTGTTCGGCAGAATGTCGGTGACGGGTGTGTCTTCGTCCAATTTGCTTGAGCAGGGTTTTGTGTATAGCGAGACAAATCCCGAGCCTACTGTGCTTGACGAACGCAGTACGGACTACCTGGAGAAGAACGGTCGCATCTACCGTATGCCAATGAAGGCTGGTACCTTATATTATATACGCGCGTATGCCATGACAAAGGGCTATGCTGTGGGCTATGGCGATGTGTTGCGTGTCAGCACGCTACCTCAGGGCGATGTGACGTGGAGCTACGACTATGCCAGCGATGATCCTGCTCAGAACCAACGCATTGAGACGGCGGTAAAGGAGGCTACGGAGTGGTGGACAAACTATACGAGCATTACGGGCTTCAACCTGGATGCGCATTGGAGTCCTGGCACGCCTACGGCTGACTGTGGTTATGGTGGCTATATGCGTATCGGTACAAACATGGGACAGCGTTGCGGCACGGTGATGCACGAGATGAACCATGGCGTGGGCTGTGGTACGCTGGAGATATGGGGCGGATGGGTTGACTCTCCCTTGCGCGTGTCAATGAATGGCGACTGGGCCGGTGATCGTGCCAACGAGGCTCTGCAGTTCTGGGAAAACGATAATACGTTGGCCGTGACGGGTGCCTATGATGGGGCTCACTGGGGCATCCATCATGTGGGGCAGCCCTACGAGGATGGTGGCGGCGCTACGGCTTTGTGGATGAATATGTATCCCAACAATGGTGCTCACCTGGAGCCTGGTGCTTGGGCAGGACCTACGAACTGGAACGATACGCAGATAAAGTATATCGGCAACAGCATTATTACGCAGGGCTTCATGGAGGATGGCCTGATACCAGTCAATGCGTGGAGCGGTGGCCAATGTCTGCCTGCCTACACCTTCGCGCATATCGACAACCAAAAGTACTACTTGACCAATGAGAGCAGCACGAGAGGATGCACATCCTGCTACCTGACCGAGACGGCCAATGGCGTGCTGAAATGGTTGCCTAACACCGACGGGGTGGACGAGGATGGTGATGGTATGAATGATGCTGCGGCCTGGTGTGTTACATTCGATGCGCAACGTCAGCTCTACCAGTTGCAGAATGCCCAGACGGGCCACTATCTGAGCAATACAACGGGTACGACGATGAAGGCAGTCGGCAAGTCGAAGCTGGGCAATGCCGAGCAGTTCACCATGATGCGCCGCCGTGCCGTGAATGCAGGCGACGATCCGCATCGTGGGTATTGGATTACTAACTATACCTCGCGCAACGCATTACAGGCTAATGCCAACGGAGCGGTGGCCGGTGCTGCACAGGACATGTGGGACAAGGCTGCCCAGCAGCGATGGATCATAGCTACGGCCGAGGAGGCTGTCGAGATGAGTGTGGGCGAAAAGCAACGTGCATCGGATTTGCTCGCTGAACTTGTGAAGAACCTGCGTATCATCGAGCAGCAGTCTTATACTGAGAATGTCGAGAATGCGGATAGCCATTCGCCCTTTGTAGAGGCTTTGCAGGCTGCCGAGGCTTGCATCAAGAATGGTGCTGAGGCGGATAAACTGAACGAGATGTACACAACGACGCGCCAGGCAGGTATGGACTATATGTCGGCTGTTACGCCGGCCCAGGAACCTTTCGACCTGACTTTCCTCATCACAAATCCCACGATGAAGGAGGATGCCAAGGGATGGACGGACTCGCCTGCCCACAATTTCGGCTGCAGCGAGTTCTATATGACAACCTTTGACTGCTATCAGACGCTTGCCTCAATGCCAAAGGGCTATCTGCGAGCTACTGTGCAAGGTTTCCAGCGCCCGGGTGCTGCTAATGATGTGTATACCGACCTGATCAACGGTACGTCCAATATCAATGCTTACTTGTATCTGGGTACACGTACCGCAAAACTTGCACACATCGGTACAGAGGCACAGGGCGGACGCCTGGGAGGCGCAGAATTGCCAGTAGGCAACCCTTCGTGCTACGTACCCGACAATATGGAGGCTGCAGGCATCTACTTTGATCGTGGACTGTACGGGAATGAGGTGGTGCTGAATCAGTTGACTAAGAATAAGGATGTGAAATTGGGCGTGCGTTGCACCAAGGTTGATGAGAAGTACTGGACTATCTTCCGCAATTTCCATCTCTATTTCTTCGGCAAATTGAATCCAACGGGTGTGGACAATGTGCCCATTGGTGAATTGGGAGATGATAGTGGTGTTTCTGCAAAGGAGTTTGCTGATAAAGTGTACGATATGAGTGGACGGCAGGTTGGTGCTTCGAATTTGAAACGCGGTATTTACATAGCCAATGGTAAGAAGATAATAAAGTGATAATTGCAGCATGTAATTAAAGATACTGGTGGATAGGGTTTGCGATGTGGCTCGCGCTGCGGACGCTTGTCTTCGCGAGGAACGATTGCACTTTGACGAGTCGGTTTTGGAGCAGAAGCATGCTCATGATTATGTTTCGTATGTGGACAAAAGTTCGGAGGCTATGATAGTTGGGATAAAAGTTGGGTTAAAAACGATGCAGCATGATTTTTTTTTTGCTCCCTCACTTTTGGTCAGATTCATACAATTCCTTGTGCCATCATGGCTTTGGCAACCTTCATGAAACCTGCTACGTTGGCGCCTTTTACATAGTTGATGTAGCCGTCCGTCTGCTTGCCATGCACGACGCATTGCTGGTGTATGCTGTGCATGATGTGATGTAGCTGTTTGTCAACTTCCTCTGCACTCCAGTTAAGGTGCATGGCGTTTTGGCTCATTTCCAAGCAACTGGTAGCTACGCCGCCTGCATTGACAGCCTTCCCCGGAGCATAGAGCATTTTGGCATCGAGAAAGGCAGAGATAGCGTCGGGTGTACATCCCATGTTGCTTATCTCGCCCACGCACTGGCAACCGTTCTCTATCAGTTGCTTGGCATCCTCGCCGTTCAGTTCGTTCTGCGTGGCGCAGGGCAGGGCTATGTCGCAAGGCACTTCCCAAGGACGGCGTCCAGCCACGAACCGGGCACCCGGGAACATCTCGGCATAAGGCTGACAGATGTCATTGCCGCTGGCACGCAACTCCAGCATGTAGTCTATCTTCTCTTCGTTGAGTCCCTCCTCGTCCAGTATGTAGCCGTCGGGACCGCTTATGGTGATGACCTTGGCTCCCAGTTCGGTGGCCTTGCGTGCAGCACCCCATGCCACATTGCCGAATCCGCTTATGGCTACACGCTTGCCCTCCAGTGTCTTACCCTGTGTGGCCAGCATCTCTTTGACAAAGTACAGACCGCCAAAGCCAGTAGCCTCGGGACGCACCAACGAGCCGCCAAACTCCAGATTCTTGCCGGTAAGCACACCCGAGAAGTCGCGTGTCAATTTCTTGTATTGTCCAAACAGGTAGCCAATTTCGCGAGCGCCTACACCAATGTCGCCTGCAGGAATGTCTGTCTCAGGACCGATATATCTATACAGTTCGCTCATAAAGGCTTGGCAGAAGCGCATGATTTCTGCATCGCTCTTGCCTCGGGGCGAGAAGTCGCTGCCGCCCTTGCCGCCGCCCATGGGTAGGGTGGTGAGGGCGTTCTTGAATGTCTGCTCGAAGCCAAGGAACTTGAGGATGCTGAGGTTGACCGAGGCGTGGAAGCGCAAGCCACCCTTGTAGGGGCCGATGGCACTGTTGAACTGTACGCGATACCCAATGTTCACCTGTATCTCGCCCTTGTCGTCGACCCATGGCACGCGGAACGTGATGATGCGTTCAGGTTCCACCAGTCGTTCGATGAGTTTGGCGCGTTCGAATTCGGGATGATGGTTGTAGACGTCTTCGATCGATACGAGCACCTCTCTGACTGCTTGCAGGTATTCTTTCTCTCCGGGGTGGCGAGCCTCCAGTTGGCTCATGATGTTTTCAATTTTCATAGTGATGCGTTTTTATGGTATACTATCTTTTTGTTATTTGTATAGCGTAAAATTACTCAATTATTCCGACTTGTGTCTTGTTATATGCTGTTTTTCTGCATTTCTGCTTTCTATTTGTTATATCGAATTGTCAAAATAGGGATTCTTGTGTCGGGCTTGCTGTAAAATCTTTGGAACGAATGTTGGTGAAATGATAATTTGTCAAAAAGAAACGCGTGGTTTGTGGATAAATTGACAAATAATCGTGTTTTTGAAAAGAAAACTGCCATAAAGTTTGCAAATACGTATTTCTTTGTGTAATTTTGCAAGCGAAAATAACATTTTTGATACTTTTATCAGTTCATGGAACCTTTAAAGCATGAATGTGGAGTGGCGATGATCAGATTGTTGAAGCCACTCAGTTACTACGAACAAAAGTACGGGACCCAACAGTATGGTCTCAACAAACTCTATCTCTTGATGGAAAAGCAGCACAACCGCGGACAGGAAGGAGCGGGAATAGCTTGCGTGAAGCTCTCGGCCAACCCTGGCGAGGACTATATGTTTCGCGAGCGTGCTGTGGGCACTACGGCCATCACCGAGGTGTTCAACGCCATACACGAGAAGGCTGAGCAGGATGATTTCCGCGCCGAACTCTATATGGGGCATCTGCGCTATTCCACAACGGGAAAGAGCGGCATCGACTACATCCACCCCTTCTTGCGCCGCAACAACTGGCGGGCCAAGAACCTGGCACTGTGCGGCAACTTCAACCTGACGAATGTGGACGAGGTGTTCGAGCAGATCGTGTCCGAGGGGCAGCATCCACGCAAGTATGCCGACACGCACATCATGCTGGAACAGCTGGGGCACCGCCTTGACCGCGAAGTGGAACGCGTGTATAATATAAATAAGGAGAAGGGACTGCGGGGCGTGCAGCTGACGCAGGCCATCGAGGAACAGGTGGATATGGCCAATGTGCTGCGCACGGCCAGTCCTACGTGGGACGGTGGCTATGTGATGTGCGGCCTTACCGGCAGTGGCGAGTCCTTTGCTTTGCGCGACCCTTGGGGCATCCGTTCTGCCTTTTGGTATCAGGACGACGAGATCATCGTCCTGGCCAGCGAGCGTCCTGTCATCCAGACCGTCTTGAACGTGCCCATCGAGAGTATTCACGAACTGCAACCCGGTCAGGCCATCTTCACCAACAAGGCTGGTGCCATGCGTCTGGAGCAGATCAACCTGCCCAAGGAGAAGCGCGCCTGTGTCTTCGAGCGCATCTACTTCAGCCGTGGCAGCGACATGGATATCTATCGCGAACGAAAGGAGATGGGACGACTGCTGGTAGACCAGATCCTTCCCGCCATAGACCACGACATCGAGCACACCGTCTTCTCTTACATTCCCAATACGGCCGAGGCTGCCTACTACGGACTGCTGGAGGGAATGGACGAATATCTGAACAAGGTGAAGATAGAGAAGCTCTCGTCGCTCTTCTCGCCTCTTTCCGACAAGGCCGATTCTTCTTCTCCCAGCACTTCTCTCTACAAGATTCTCTCTATGCGTATTCGCAGCGAGAAGGTGGCTATCAAGGACATCAAGCTCCGTACCTTCATTGCCGAGGGCAACAGTCGCAATGACCTGGCAGCCCATGTCTACGATGTCACGTACGGCAGTCTGCAGCCCTATGTCGACAACCTCGTCATCATCGACGACAGCATTGTGCGCGGCACTACACTGCGTCAGAGTATCATCCGCATCCTCGACCGTCTGCATCCCAAGAAGACCATCATCGTGTCTTCCTCACCGCAGATTCGCTATCCCGACTACTACGGCATCGACATGTCCAGCATGGATCAGTTCATCGCCTTCAAGGCAGCCATAGCACTGCTCGAGGAGCGCGGCATGGCAAACGTGGTAAGGGAGGTGTACGAAAGTTTGTCGGACGACAATCTGCCCGAAGGCGAGAATCCCATCAAGCGCATCTATGCGCCGTTCACCGACAAGGAGATATCGGCCAAGATAGCCGAACTGCTCACGCCTCCCGATGTCGAGACGAAGGTGGAGCTCATCTTCCAGACCATCGAGGGACTGCGCAAGGCATGTCCCCAGCACGCTGGCGATTGGTACTTCACCGGTAACTATCCCACACCTGGCGGACTGAGAATGCTGAAACGAGCCTTTGCCGACTACTACGAGTCCAAGCTCTAAAACTCTGAACTAAAAACTCAGAACTCTAAACTCAAAAACTCCAAACTTTCCACTTTCCACTCTCAACTACTCTAAACTCTGAACTCTAAACTCTAAACTCCAAACTTTCCACTTTCCACTCTCAACTGCTCTAAACTCTGAACTCTAAACTCTAAACTCAAAAACAAATGTGTCATTATATTTTTGTTACAGGAGGCGTTGTTTCCTCATTAGGCAAGGGCATCATCTCTGCCTCTATCGGTAAGCTCTTGCAGGCTCGCGGCTATCGCATCACCATCCAGAAGTTCGACCCCTACATCAACATCGACCCCGGTACCCTCAACCCCTACGAGCACGGCGAGTGCTACGTGACGGTGGACGGTATGGAGACCGACCTCGACCTGGGACACTACGAGCGTTTCACAGGCATCCGGACCACTCGTGCCAACTCCATGACCACGGGCCGCATCTACAAGTCGGTCATCGACAAGGAGCGTCGTGGCGATTATCTGGGTAAGACCATTCAGGTCGTCCCTCACATCACCGACGAGATAAAGCAGTCCATCACCCATCTTGGCGATACGGGTCAGTATGACTTCGTGATAACCGAGATTGGCGGTACGATTGGCGATATCGAGAGTGCTCCTTATCTCGAGGCCATTCGTCAGTTGAAATGGGAACTGGGACGCAACGCCGTCTCTGTTCACCTCACTTACGTTCCCTATCTGAAGGCGGCTGGCGAACTGAAGACCAAGCCCACACAGCATTCTGTCAAGGAGATGCTGAGCTATGGTATTCAGCCCGACTTGCTGGTGTTGCGCACCGAGTGTCATCTCAGCGATGGCCTTCGTCAGAAGGTGGCTGGCTTCTGTAATGTCGACCTCGAGTGTGTCATCCAGAGCGAAGACCTGCCCAGCATCTACGAGGTGCCCGTCAACATGCAGCGTCAAGGTCTTGATGCCGCCATCCTTCGCAAGATGGATATCCCCGTTGGCGAGACGCCTTCACTGGGTCCCTGGCGTCATTTCCTCGAACTCCGTCAGTCGGCCACCGAGGTGGTCAACATCGCACTGGTGGGCAAGTACGACTTGCAGGATGCCTACAAGAGCATCAACGAGAGCTTGTCGCATGCCGCTACCTATCATCATCGCAAAGTCAAGATTACGTTCGTCAATTCCGAGACTATTGATGCCTCTTCAGTGGCTTCCAAGTTGAGTGGTTTTGACGGACTGGTCATCTGTCCCGGATTCGGACAGCGTGGCATCGAGGGTAAGATTCTGGCTGCACAATATGCACGCGAGAACGACGTTCCTTGCTTCGGCATCTGTCTGGGTATGCAGATGATTGTCATCGAGTTTGCACGCAACGTCTTGGGATATGCCGATGCCAATAGTCGTGAGATGGATGCCGAGACCACACATCCCGTCATCGACATGATGGAGGAGCAGAAACATATTGCCGATATGGGTGGCACGATGCGTCTTGGCGCATACGATTGCAAACTGAAGTCTGGCAGTCGCGTGCAGACTGTCTATGGTGCCGACATGATTGCCGAGCGCCATCGTCATCGCTACGAACTGAACAGTAAGTATACCGAAGAGTTTGAGACTGCGGGCTTATGCATCAGTGGTACGAATCCGCAGAGTGGCTTGGCCGAGATTGTCGAGATTCCTTCTCACCGCTTCTATGTCGGAACACAGTTCCACCCCGAATACTCAAGCACCGTCCTCCGTCCTCATCCCCTTTTCATGGCGTTTATGGATGTCATTGTCGGAGAAAAGTAGGCGCAAAACTTAATTCACTTTTGTTGCTAAAGTTATTAGTGTAGAGCGTAGAGTTTAGAGTGTAGAGTAGTGGGATAGTGTAGAGTTTTAAGTTAGTGAGTTAACTTGTTCAACTCAATAACTATGAACTTTCTAAACTACATCCCCCCCCTGCACTCTCAACTCTCAACTCTAAATTACTCTCAACTACTCTAAACACTAAACTCTAAACTCTAAACTAGTTTCGCGCTTGCGAAACAATATTTGCCCTATTTGCTTGCAAATCTCAAAAGAATAGCGTAACTTTGTGTATCAAACATTGTTTGTCATGAAGAACGCTATTTCTTTTTTATGTCTCTTTTGGCTGTGTGTATCGGGACAGGTGCAGGCGCAGTCGTTCGTGCACGAACCGTCTTCTACCTACGAGTGGCCTACCGATGAGGCTGTGTTGCAGAGCTTGGACAAGTGGCGTGACCAGAAGTTCGGCATCATCCTGCATTGGGGACTCTACTCTGTGCCGGGCATTGTCGAGTCGTGGCAGCTTACCAGCGAGGATTGGATCACTCCCGATCCGGTTCGCACCTATCAGCAGTTCAAGGACTGGTATTGGGGACTCATCGACGAGTTCAATCCCGTTCAGTTCGACCCCGACCAGTGGGCACAGGTGGCACAGGAGGCGGGCATGAGATATATGGTCTTCACCACCAAGCATCATGATGGCTTCTGTCTGTACGATTCTCGCTACACCGATTTCTCTGTGGCGCACTCGGCCTTTGCCCAAAACCAGAAGGCTGATGTGGCTCGTTATGTTTTCGACGCATTCCGGAAGCGTGGCATGATGATTGGTTGCTACTTCTCCAAACCAGACTGGCACAGCGAGGATTATTGGTGGAATGCCAAGGCTACGCCTAACAGACTTCACAATTACAACATTTCGCAATACCCCGAACGTTGGAATCGCTATAAGTCGTTCGTTTATAACCAGGTAGACGAGTTGATGAGCCGTTATGGCAAGATGGACATACTGTGGCTGGACGGTGGGTGGTGCACACCTCCTCGCGAAGACATCTCTCTGGATAGCATCGTCGACAATGCACGTCGTCATCAGCCCGGACTTATAGTCGTCGATCGTGCCTGTGCGGGTAAGCATGAGAACTACCAGACACCCGAGCAGCGCATTCCCGACCATCAAGTCACAACGCCTTGGGAGAGCTGTCTCACTATGACCTACGACTGGGGCTGGACCGATCACCCTGTCTATAAGTCGCCGGCCAAGATTATCGCTACACTGGCCGAGGTCGTGGCAAAGGGTGGTTCGCTGCTCTTGGGTGTCGGACCGAATCCCCAAGGCATCATCGAGGATGGTTATGTGGTGCGCCTTCGCGAGATAGGTAGGTGGCTGAAGGCTAACGGAAAGGCTATCTATGGCACAAAGCCTACTCCTGTCTATACCAACGAGCAGCGTAGCATTTGGTTTACGGCGGATAAGGATGGCAGCACGATATATGGCATCGTTCCACCTAGCGAGGGTGACTCGGCTGTTGCTCGTACTGTCTCTTGGCTCGGCAACCAACCACTGAAGGGTTGTCGTATGCGGGTCTTGTCTACGGGAAAACCCGTGAAATGGAAAACGGACTTAAACGGACTTACCGTCGTTCAACTTCCAAATGATTACAAAAAAGATGAAGGGCTTGTGTTGGAATTTAAAATAAAGAAATGATGGAACTGAAAGAATTGACAAATAAGGTTTGCGAGGTAGCTCGCATGGCGGGAGCATATTTGCGTGAGGAGAGATTGCGTTTCGACGAGTCGGTCGTGGAGCAGAAACATGCTCATGACTATGTGTCTTATGTGGATAAGAGCTCCGAGGCCATGATTGTCCGTGCTCTCAAAGAACTGCTTCCCGAGGCTGGCTTCTTGACCGAAGAGGGTTTGGCGGGGCGTGATGAAGAGGATTGCTGGTGGGTAATCGATCCCCTGGACGGCACTACCAACTATGTGCATGGCAACACTCCCTATGCCGTATCCATTGCTTTGCGCAATGCCAACGAGGTGATGCTGGGTGTGGTCTACGAGGTGGCTGCCGACGAATGTTTCTATGCCTGGCAGGGTGGGGGAGCCTACCTGAATGGCGCTCCCATATCGGTCAATCGTACTCATAGCATCGAACAGGCTTTGCTGGGACTTGAGTTGCCGTATGATGCCAATGCCTATGCCGAGATGTGGCGTCGTCTCATTGGACATTTCTATGGTTATGCGGGTGGAGTGCGAATGAATGGCTCGGCTGCTGTGGCTCTTTGCATGGTGGCATGCGGCAGATGGGATGGCTGGATAGAACGCTTCATCGGACAGTGGGACTATATGGCAGGCATGCTAATAGTACGTGAAGCGGGCGGCATCGTTACAAACTTTGCTGGTTCCGAGCAGTGCTTGAACGGCGATGATATTGTTGCCTCCAATGGTATCATCCAGCAAGACCTCCTCTCGCAAACATCTCTATAATCCTCCCTCTTCTTCCCTCTTCTTCTCTCTTCTTCTCTTTGGTCTCTTGTCATCCACTTTCGCCTCGAGGGTAGAGAGGGCATCTCTCCCCTCTGGGAGTTATGGCATTTCTCTCCTCTGGGAGTTATGGTATTTCTCTCCTCTGGGAGTTAAGGGTGTTCTCTCCTCGCACAGTTTGATGGAGCCATTTCTTTAATATTTGATAGATTTGGTTCGGATTTCAGAACCTCTCCCCTGTATAGATCATCTAATGGAATAACTTTTTTTCTATTTCTATCCAAATCATTTTTCTCTTGTCTCTCAAACGCAACTCCATTCTCAGTGCACTTAACTCCGCAATCATCTCTCGCGCGCGTATAAATATATAAGGTGCACTCCTTCTTTTTTATGCTTTCTTTTGCCCTCTTATGCTAAAAAGCACATTTTTTTGAAAAAAAGTTTCAAAAACGTTTGGTGGAATGAAAAAAAGGCCGTACCTTTGCACCCGCAAACGAGAAAGGAACGCTTCTCACGAGGTGAATACGGAAACTCGGGTGCCTAGAAACAAGTTCTTTGACAGATTTCCATAGACAGTAATTGTAGTACAAGATCAGCAAGATCGAACCGTCAATTTTCGGATTGAAATTAAGGTGTCGGGATAGAGT
>JAGHUS010000062.1 GCA_018064685.1 Bacteroidales bacterium
TTTTTAGAAATATTTCCTTTATTAAGATTTCCCCGATAGGGCCAAATATTTCCCCGATAGGGCTAAGATTTCTTGCCGATAGGCAACATGCGAAACTTGTATACCGTTATATGTCAGAAGCTTGACAGCCTAGGTCTGACCCCATGATCCACGGTTTAGTGCGATGCGTAGAGGTCGGAGAGGAGGATGTCGGCTATGTCGGTGTTGGCAGGTTTATCCTCACAACTAGTGTCTATTGTAAACATAAGTCCTTCTACCCGAATCAACTTCCCATACCACTTTGCCAGCACGCCACTGTCGGGATAAACTGTCACCCGTCTGCCAACGAGTACCTGCAGTTTCTCCACGCTCAGGTTATGGCATCCGCCGGATGCAACCCACACCTTCTCGGGATAGAAGAGAGAGCAGATGACGGCAGTCTTCTCGCTCTCTACAAGTCCTACTTCTTTGTCAGGATATTTCGACAGCAGATGCTCACCGAAAAGGCATTGACGCAGTTCCCATGTATTAGAGTCAAGCTTTTTTTGATTCATCAAAAAACAATGAATCCAGTTGGGATTGCCCTCGCGATGTCCGTCAGCACTGTATTGCATCAACTTTCCCGTACGAACACGGCCTTCAGAATCTCTCTGCCAGAATACCACCCTACGGATATTGTCTGCCCCCAGATTATAGTCCAGAAACACCTCTTTGACCTTATCGATACTGATGCCGTAGAACCGGGCTACACTATTGACCAACCATATCACGAAATTTGAATTCGAGTTTTGATAGGCTTCAACATACGAACTATCCAACGTAAACTCCTTTACCGGCTCGGTAGTCTTTGGGGATTCTACTGGCTTGGAGCACTGCGCCCAGTTTACAGGAACAGGATGGTTGTCGCGCCAATCCTTCTTCAGCTCAGGATGTTCGGCAAAATATTCACGAGGAGACTTCTGGTAGCGACATGAATTGATGTGGTCACAGACGCCTACATCCTCAGCCAGTTCCCTACCCGTAGCATTCTCCACATATCTGCGGAAGCACTTCTTGCCATGACACGAAGGACACGTATACTTATAGCCTCTACGCTTATCAAGTGAATAAGTAAAATGTTTGTTATAAATATCACTCATATCATTATTGTTTTGAATTATCAAAATTAACTCGCCCGCTCGGTATTTCCTTATAGGGAATAAAATGAGCGGGCGAGTGAAAGAGATTACTTCAGACCAGGGATTTCCTGTGTTTTGTGAAGCGAGAGAACAAGCTGGTTGCGGGGGCCTGACTCAAAGAGATCCTCGGCCTCAAGCATTTCCTTCAGAGTCTCGTTGAAGGTCGTCTCACCCTTGCCGGTCTTATCGCAGAATGACTTGCGAACATCCTTGCGGTAAGAGCTTCCGCCATTGGCCTTGACCAACTCCAAGATGACGTCCTTGCGTTCGTTCATCTTCTGTCGCTTCTCCTCCTCCTTGCGCAACTTGGCATTCTTTGCCATCTCAGCCTGCACTTCGAGGAAGTGTTGCTCGGCATCTATAGGCATGCCATCCTCGTCAAAGGTAAAGTAGAAGTCGGGGACAGGAGCATAACGCACTGTAGGCAGACTCACCGTGACAATGTGGGTGTTGGGGTCTTGCTCGCACTTGAAGACGCAGTTGCCCTTTTGAGCAAGGAAAGCACCCAGATGACCGCGAAGTTCCTGATAGCCATCCGTCTTGTTGGTGTGCAGAACATTGATGATTGCACAATTATGTTCGTCTGCAATCTTCAGGAGATAGTTAATGACAAGGGCTTGACTTGCCTCAACATCATTGAAGTCGCGGCACAGGTCGACAATGCCATCCACAAAGAGAATGTCGGGCTTGTAGACCTGCAGGAGAAGATGTATTCCCAACTTCATCTCGTCTGGGGTGAGAGGACGGAAATTGAACATGTGCAAACGCTGCTCCACTTCCGTTGGGTCGACATTCGCCATCTTGCAAATCTTCAACAGAGCATTCTGCGTGTCAATGCCCTTCTGCTCAGTGTCGACACACACAACCTTCAGGTCAGGAATGATGCATTTCAACTTGTTCCAACTGCCCGACAGCATGCAAGCAATTAGAATATAAATCAGCGAAGTCTTACCACCTTTATGCTTGGCACCGATGGTGTGCAGGTCTCCCTTGGTCAGGAACTTTGCACCGTCATACTCAAAGATGAACTCGTTAGGTTTATACTCTTTTTCAGTATTCACCAAAGAGTCCAGGACTTTGAGCATAGACCCAGCTAACTTGTTGATAGCAGCCTCGTCGAATTGCTTTCCGCTCTCCTCATACTCGGCAGCTTTCAGGTTCATAATCTTGTTAACGATCTCTAGACTGATAACCTTCCCGCCTAGCAGGTCGGCTATCGTTTGATTAGGTATTCCCATATTATTTAAAGTTTTAGGGAAATGAAGACCAAAATTTTGTGGCATCCCGACGCTTTCGTTCCCGTGGTCTTTCGAGCCAGTCGCTATCGGACTTGTCCACCCCCGTCACCAAGTTTGCAACCTTGAAGCGGGTAGTCATGCATCAGCTCTCGACACCTTATTTAATATACGCCTACATGAGGACATAAAAAAACAAATGTGTCAGCCAAGCCATTGCTTAACCGACACAAAGTTACGAAGAAATAAAAAATTTTCTTTTATCAAAAAATCATTATGCACACTAAACAGGGTGTGCATTTTACAACGTACAGTTTGTGCACACCCTATCCCAATGTTTGTGCACACCTAATCACAATGTTTGTGCACACCTGATTTCACAATCAAACCTGTATTTTGTCTCCCAATCCCATCTTTTTCAGTTCTTTATTTACAAAGTCCTTTTCATCTTTGTGTTCATCAGCAGGACATTCACCATAACTATAGTATTTCTTTGCAAAATCCTCAGTAATGTTTTTCTTAGGATTGCAAATATACAAAGTCAGTCTGGCAGCTGCCGCCTGGCTACCATGACAATTATCGAAATCAACACCGGCTGCTATGAAGAGTTTTCGTAATATTTCCAATCTCACTTTGTTATGTGGGTCATCCCAAATAAGTGTCGATTCATCACATTGCGATCTGGGTTCATCCATGACATAATCATAATCATAAACTATATCACCATTATCCAAAGCTTCTAGCACATTACAAATATCTCGTAATTTGAAATTGCTTAATGCATCTGACTTTGTAAAATGATAATAATATAACATAATGGCATGCACGCACAACATGACTTGATTATATATCAATAACGCCGTATCAGGGGAAATACTTCTTTCGTAACCATCTACCGAAAATTTAGAACCACGGGAATCAGTATAAAAACTATCTAGGCTCTTTCTAAACTTATCCAATGATAAGCTATATCTAAGAACTGGTTTCTTTGAATTGAGTATCTCCTTTACTAATATCTTTGCATCATCCCACATTTCAACCCTAGTATATCCAATATCATTATTCTCAAGGAGAAATGTTCTCTCATAAATATACTCGAAAAGGCTTTCATTTAAAAATGACTCAAAAACCTCACCTCTCTTCTCATCCGAAAAAACTTTGATTGCCATATTCTCTTATTTTTTTACTTCTTTACCTTGTTCTCCTCAACGATATTCACTTCCGTATAATAACGGCCTCCCTTAAGGATGGCATATTTGGTGCGCAGGCGGTCTGGATCATTAGGGCAGGTAATGCTGGTAATGCCTCCAGGCACTTCGCTTACAACCCTAGCATCAAACAATATGTCGGAATCAACTGCAGTTGCCAGGCTTCTGCCTACGTTGCTTTTCGTCAGGCGGCCAAACCACTTGGCACCTTCCTCGTCAAAATAGACTCTTATCTCATTACCATAAATCTCACTGCTGACAAGTTCGTACTTCACGACGTGTGCATTGCAGTCGAAGGGTATTTCTGGCTTGCGGATAAAGTAAACCGAGACAGGGTGTATGGAATCAGACTGGACGGAATAGCGTGTTGCAAGGTCGGAGGGCAGAACCTGCTTGCTCAGGTCGGAAGACATGATGGCGTGAAACTTATCCAAGAGCTTCCAATCGGCATAGTAGCTGAAGCCTGTGCCGGAGTTCGGTTCGAGTATGGACGACAGGCTGAGCTGTCTGCCAGCCAGCATGGCACTGTCGGCAGCCGAAAAGGCTGTGTCACTGGTTAGCCGTTCGTCAACCCCGGCAATGAACTCCTCACACTCGCGGGTGGAATAGAGTTCGTACACCTCCAGCCGTCCCTCGGTAGTCATGACGTGGCGAATGAGGTTTTCAGTTCTCGTGCGTTCAATAAAGGACTTAGATTTGTCGTCAGTATTATAGCCAAGCGAAACCAGTATGCGGTTATCCGATCCCGCTACCCTCTCTATCTTGTAGCAAGAAAGCATGTTGTGAGGAAGAATACCCAGTCGCTCATCAAGCACCTCCATGACTTGTTCCAGTTGGGTGTTGTCAGAGACCTCAAGTGTAATCTCACGCTCATAGTGACTGCAAGCAAGCAGCGGAAAACTTAATAATACAGCCAACAGGACATTTCTTAACGCGGTAATTTTCATGTGTATGTACTTTAAAATTCGATTTTCTGCAAAGATAGAAAATATATTTCAATAACGTGCAATATTTACAAAAAATAATTAGTGAAATGTTTGCGTATATGAAGAAATTTTTGTAACTTTGCAAAGTAGAAAGAGATAAGGAAAGGCTAGCATTCCGGATGCTCAATCTACTGATACACAAACACAAAATTTAACTTGAAAAGTCCTGATTGTGAGGATGACAAAAACTGACAAAATCCGAACACAGGCCATTCTACCACTATGGGAATGATTCAGTATGTAAAAGTGACGCGTAAGAACCTGCAGGACCCTACCGAGCCTGAGAAGACCTACGCAACCTCGCAGAGCCGTGGCCGCATCGGCATCAACGCGCTGGCCAAGCACATGTCGCTGCATGGCAGCCCCTTCAGCCGAGGCACCATCAAGGCTGTGCTGGAGGACGTTGTAGACCATGTGACCGAGCTTATCTGCGACGGAAACATCGTGGACCTCGGCATCCTGGGCACCTTCAACGTCAAGCTCATCAGCAACGGCGTGGCAGAGAGCGTTGCCGACCCCAAGACCAAGATCAAGCCTGTATTCTCGGCTGCCGACATCGACGCCGTAGAACTGCGTTTCACTCCCGGTGAGGCGTTCAAGGAGATGCTCAGCGAATGCGAGTTCACCGAGGTGCCTCCTCTCAAGAAGCAGGCCGAGGCCATGAAGATCGAGGCCGAAAAGCGCAAAGAGAGCGGCAGCGATGGCGACGGCGACGTCGTGGTACACGAGTAATCGGACTCTCCCCTCGCTTCGAAGCGAGGGGATTTTTTTATCTCAACCTGAAATACAGCCACTCCTGCGCGAGGAACAGCCAATAGGGGCGGATGCGTGTGTAGCCGAACTTGATGGGCGATGGGTGGGTGAAGGTGCCGTAGAAGTGGCGGAGTTTCTGGCGGATGAGGGTTTTCTGCTGGGCGGTGAAGGCGCGGCGATGCTGGTAGAGGAACCAGTGTTTGTCGACATACTGCAGCCAACGATGCTGTTCGTAGGTGGTGAGGGCGGACTCGATGAACGCCACCTGCTGGTCGTCGCCGTTGCGGTGCGCTTCGTCCAGTTCGCGTTCCAAAAGGCGTTTCATGCTGAGGTTGGCATCGAGGTATTCGAAGTGGGTGGGATGGATGACGAAGGAGATGGAATCGGCGTGCTTGCGGTAGTGATACTGGGCGGGGCAAAGGCGTACCTGGCGCGCGTGGAGGTAGTGCAGGCGGGTGGTGTTGTCATCGCTGTGCAGACGGCATGAATCGTCGTAGGGATAGGCCATGTGCAGGCTTCGCCTGACGGCATAGAGTCCGTGCAACTGCCATGTCAGCGAATGGCGGAACGCGTCCTTTCCGCTCATCACGTCGCCCACACGGAAGGGCATGGCATACGGTTTCCGCTCGTCGCCATATTCCTCGATGAGGGTGAAGACGGCGCAGTCGGTAAGCGGATTCTGATCGAAGCAATCCACGATGCGTTCCAGCGCGCGCGGCGACAGCCAGTCGTCGGCATCGAGCATCATCACATATTCGCCCTCGGCATGCCGAAGGGCCACATTGCGCGCCTTGGCCGGACCTTGGTTTCCCATACCCGAGAAGACCTTGATGCGTGCGTCGCGTTCGGCATATCGCTGCAGGATGTCCAAGCTGCCGTCCGTGCTGCCGTCATCCACGCACAACAATTCCCACGAACCAACGCTCTGCGCCAGCACGCTGTCGATGGCTTCGCAGAGGTAAGGGGCGGCGTTGTAGACTGCCATGAGGATGGAACATGTGACTTTCACTTAAGGGGTTTTTATCGGTTTTTTATAACATTCTCAAAGGCCCTTTCCTTCACTCCTTCCTTCTGAACCTTGACGCAAATTGCGAATATTTGGACAGGAAACGGAAGGCGAGGTAGCAAGAGAGGCAGAGGGCAAGGATGCCGAAACCGTACTTGAACCACTTCATTCCGCCTATCAAACAGAATGGAACGGTGGAACTGAGGCAGATGAACTCGAAGGTGATGAGGGCCAAGGTGCGGGCCTTGAAACGGAATCCGTAGGTGGCAGAATAGGTGCCGCAAATGAGAAGAAGGTCGAAGAGACCGGCGGCAGAAAGACCTATGCCCATACCAACGAGGCCACCGCAGGGCATGTCATCGAAAACGAAGTCAAGATATTCATTTCCAAGTCGGTAACCCCAATAGATGAACACAGCATAGACGACATCGTAGATGAACTCCATGGACAGGTACGTCATGCTTCGTCCCTTGGCCAAAGGCAGATAGGCCACAGGCAATGTGACGGCCTTGAAGAACATATAATAGACCGAGCAGACGGACATGGGGGCTATGGCTATGAAATCGTGGGCATAGAGCAGGTGGATGATGCGGGGCATGAAGAGCGACAGGAGGATGAGAAGGGGCGTCATGAGCAGTACGCATACGTCAATCTGCTGATTGATAATGACATTGCTGCGCTGGTAATCGGCATTGGCGGCCGATAGACGAGGGAAATAATCGGCCTCGACGGCCACAAAGACCATACCGGCATAGGTGACCATCAGTCCGTATCCGGCCTTGTAGAGACCAATCTCGCCGGCACTGCCCAGGAAGCCCAGCACCACAAAGGCACTGATGGCGCCAACGATGCCCGACAGCATGTAGGGAACGCCCAGACGGATGAGTCCGATGCCCTCGCGCAGCACATCTTTGTTGAACGGACTGATGCGCCACTTGTAGAACTTCGTGCTGAAATACAGATGGATAAGGGCCACCGACCACGTCGAAAGGATGAGGGCAAGGACAATGCCGCGATAGCCTAGCATATAATAGAATGGTATGGTGCAGACCAGTGTGGCCAGTGCGGCCAATACCTCGATGACCGACAGGCACTTCAGCTGCCGGATGCCTTTCAGGATGGAACATTCCGACGCCTCGATGGGCAGACTGAACACCATGAGCGACAGCATGACGGCATCGAGCCCATGCTGCTGAACGTGGGTGACAATCTCGTTGTCGGGAACGACGCCGAACAGCTCGAAGCTGACCCACGAGATGAGCGAGAAGGCTGCCGGAAGCCAGATGGGCAGCGTGCAGCACAACAGGGCACCCAGCAGGGCGGCAAGGAAACTCCACGTGCGGATGACACGTACATAACGCGACGTGGCCTCGTTGTCGCCCTTCTCGAAGAGCTCGCTGATGTTACGCACCGACGAGAATGAAAGGCCGAAGTTGGAGAACGAATTGACCAGTTCGCTGATGCTGAGATTGATGGCATTCAGACCCAGTCCCACGGGCCCCAGGATGACCGAGGCCAGTTTGTTACGACACACGTTGACGAGTATCTTCAGCACCTGTACGCCGCCAAAAATACCCGTGTATTTCAACACATGATCGTATGTGGTATTACTGTTCTTCTGCTTTTTTTCGTTCATACGGGGGGCAAAGGTACAACAAAAAGACGAAAGAAAGGGGAAGAAAACGGAAAAATCGTATATTTTTTTGTCCGACTCGAAGAAAAATACTAATTTTGCAGCTAATACATTATATATATATTTACTTTAGCAAAATTAAATCACTAACCATAGACCATGCGTAAACTATTCACTACCCTACTCGCCATGCTGATGTGCTGCCTCACTGCCAAGGCTCAGGACAACACAATTTACCGTATCATACCCGGTCGCGACTACTACATCTGGAACGCCTTCTACGGCCGGCCGCTCCCCCTTGCCGCCTCGCAATCGGGCCCCGTGCTTACCGCCTACAGCGAACAGGCCGACAAGGCTTGCATCTTCACCGCCGAGGCTGCACCCACCGCCGGATACGTGCTGCTGCGCCACAAGGCTTCGGGACGGTACATCTGCGCCAGCACCGCCAACAGCTATGCCACCACGGCACAGACGGCCAGCGGAACGGGCGATGCCTACCAGTGGCGCATCAAGCCCGGCACCAACGGACAGCTGGTGAACAAGCGTAACACCGAACGTGCACTGGGCGTGGACGACAACGAGACGAAGGACGAGATTGGTGTGTGGTATGACAAGAGCCAGGACATAGAACGTACTCGCTTCGAGGTGTTTGAAGCCAAGGGCGCGAACATCGCCGAGGCTCGCAAGGCATGGGCCATGCAGGAGCTTGCGAACGTGAACGAGTATATCAAGGGCGAGATAAGGGGCTACGTCGAGACGGCCTCGAACAACACGAAATATTCGCTTGTCAACATCAAGAAGTTTGTGAAGGCCACGTCGCAGATGGACGATATGCTGCTGAACGCCAACCTCTTCACTACCGACGAGTTGAACGCCAAGACCACCGTCATGCGCGATTCGCTGGTCAACTTCTTCTCGGGTGCCGAGACGGGCGTACTGCTCACCGAGAGCGAACTGACGGGTTTCGGCTCGACCTTCTCGTTGTCGCTGAGCGAGATGCTGATGAACGACAAGTACGAGGGTGATTCGCTGCGCGTACTGCTTCGCGACAAGAACGGTCTGGGCACCATGTTCTGCCTCACCGAAGGTGGCAACTACGCCATCGTACACGACGGGACCAGCGTCAGCCTATACCGCGAGGGCACACTCGTCAAGAAGTTCGATGCCTACTACGTGCCGCGCGTCTCGCCCCAGGGCGACGAGGCCGAATGGAGCATCATCCGAAAGAGCCGAATGGCCAGTTCGCTCCCCGAGATACTGAGCGAGACGAAGGCCGTGACGAAGGGCGGAGGAGCCTCGACCGACAAATATGGAAAGAAGACACGATCGGTGGTGGCGCTGACCAACACGACGATCGACATCGACGAACAGCTCGACCTGCATGTCATATCGGAAAGCGCTCCGCTCACAGGCTGCAACATCAACCTGAAGAACGAGAAGGCGTGGATCATCTTCGACAACGTGCGTCCCAGCAACGTCATCAACAACTATCTTCGTCAGATAAAGATAAACGGCGTGACGGCCAGCAACAATAACAACTGCCGCGTGGACATCTACCTGAACGGTGCCGTGGTCATACCCTACAACAAGAACGACGAGGTGTTTACGGGCTACGACGGCGAACAATACACCAAGGAGGCACTGGGTCTGACGGTAGGTGCACACAAGGATCTGGGCCGCGATGCCAACCGCTTCCGCTCGTTCCGGCTGAAACGCGGATACATGGCCACGCTGGCCAGCGACAAGAACGGCAAGGGCTACAGCCGCGTCTATGTGGCCGACCACAAAGACATCGAGGTGCCCGTACTGCCCAACGCCTTGTACGGACGCATCTCGAGCGTGACAATCAAGAAATGGCAATACGTGAACAAGAAGGGTTACTGCTCGACCAAGGGCAGCACCAAGGACGTGGCCGGCAAGATTCGAGCCACATGGTTCTACACCTGGAGCGCAGACAACAGTTCGTCGGAAGACCTCGAATACATCCCCATACGTCAGCATAAGTGGTGGCCCAGCATCTCGCAGATAGGCGGACACGAGTCGACGGCCTGCCTGTCGCTGAACGAACCCGAACACAGCGAGCAGCATAACAACTGCGACTGCGGCGGGGCCATCAACGAATGGACGGCTTGCACGCTGACAACCGACTTCCAGGAGACGGGAATGCGCATCGGTTCGCCCGCTCCCACCGACGCGGGATGGCTCTCAAACTACATCGGCCATTGCAACGACATGGCTTACCGATGCGACTTCGTGGCCATACACTGCTACTGGGGTTCGAACGAGGCTAACGACGGTAATGCGTGGTACAACAAGCTGAAGGCCATATACGATGCCACCAAGCGACCCATTTGGATTACCGAATGGGCGTACGGCGCTAGCTGGACCAAGGAGAGCTGGCCCGACGGATGGAGCGACAAGCTGGAACAGAACCGATGGCGCGTGAAGGACATCATGCAGAAGCTGGAGGAGGCTCCGTTCGTGGAACGATATGCCTATTACGAGCACGACACGCAATTCCGCAACCTTATCGACTGGAGCGACGGGCACATCACGCCGGCGGGCAAGGTGTATCGCGACATGAAGAGCAACTTCGCCTACAACGCCGACGTGCAGTTCACCCCCGTATGGTGGGCTCCTTCGCTCAAGACGCCTCAGCTCAAGACCGAGATAAACGAGGCGGACGGCAAGCTCATCGTGACCATCACCAACGAGAATACCGACTGCACCGACATCCTGTCCATACAGAAGTATAACGAGGCCTCGAAATTGTGGGAGGATTACTACGTGGAGAACGACCGCTCGGTGTTCGACGAGAAGACCTTGAAGTACGAATTCTCGCTCTCGGACTTCGACATCGAAAACGACCAGCTTCGCGTATACGTGAAACGTACCCAGGGCGACGAGGCCATGAGCGCCGGTGGCTCGACGGGCTACATCACCAACCCCAACATCTTCGCCTCGAACAAGACGACCATCGAGGGCTGGAACTGCAAGAAGAGTGCCTATAACGGATACACCAAGGCCACGGGCGATACCTATTTCGAGGTGTGGAGCGAGAAGGCTGCGGGCATGCAGTTCGACTACAACCAGGATATCAAGGATCTGCCCGAAGGCATCTACGAACTCTCGGCCGACGTGTTCAACACCACCGACAACGTGGCAGGGGCAACCATCAACGGCAGCGTGGTGCTTTACGCACAAGCCGACACGGTGCAGTATATGGCCAACGTGACAAAGGATTGCACCATAGACAATTGCGACCGGCTGACCATCAAGAACATCATCGTCAAGAACGGCACGATGCGCATCGGCATCAAGAACGTGGGCGAGATGAGCGGACGATGGGCCGGTGCGGATAACTTCAAGCTTGTTCGTAAGGCCGACCTTGACGAATACTGGTTGAAGAATTACTATGCCAACCGCATTGCACAGGACGAGGCATCGCGCAACCTGACATTCAAGGACATCGATGCCGAGACGGCCGACGCCTCGGCCTATGTCGTCAACCCCTCGTGCCAGCGCACCGACACCTATGCCTGGACAACCAAGAACGTGGAGACGGCCAACAACGAATCGAGCACGGCAAGCAGCGACAATGCGTACTGGAACATGTGGCAGGGCAGCGCCTACACGTCGACTATGACACAGGACATCGCCTATCTGCCCGAAGGAAAATACTCGGCCAACGCCTTGCTGCGCGGCTCGGAGGATGCCAAGGAGATTTCGCTCACGGCCACCGTCATCTCGCCCGACAAGCAGGAGACTTCGGCCACAGCCATGATTAAGGGCACGGGCAACAAGAGCGACGCGGCTGCGGTATACAAGAACGGATGGACAAAAGCCGTGACCGACTACCTCGTCGTGCGTCCGGGCGACATCCTACGCCTCACCATGAAAGCTGATTTCAGCAAATCAGGCTGGTGGAGCGCCGACGATTTCGGTCTGACATATCAATATGTCGAACCCATCGAGACGGGCATCGAGGGCATCAGCATCCAGCAGCCCACACGACGCGACAACGACGCCATGTACGACCTGACGGGACGACGCATCGTCAACACCAACCAGAAGGGTTTGTACATAAAGGGTGATAAACTGATGATAAAGAGATAATTTCAGATCGCGCAAGCCTGATTAGGAATGAGGAATTAGGAATTAGGAATTAAAGTTTCCCACCTTTTGGCATTTGCCAGTAAATTACTTAAAATGAGCAATGAATAATGAATAATGAACAATGTATAATGCGATTAATGAGAGGCTGG
>JAGHUS010000143.1 GCA_018064685.1 Bacteroidales bacterium
GGCTTTTCCGTGTCTATACATAAACAAACAATAATACAAATTTTTAATTCAACAACTATGAGAAAGAAAACGTACCAGCAACCCACGATGAAGGTTGTGAAAGTAGAGCAGACGGGCATCATCTGCACGAGCACGAGACAGTTCACTCCCAAGCAAGGTGCTGAGAAGCAGACTGAGAGCTACGAAGAAGGATCAGTCAGTGGTTGGTATTAACTAAACGCAAAAGACAGACAATGAAGAAATTTCTTTTCATGGCTGTGGCTGCGATAGCAGCGCTCAGCAGTTGTTCGAGCGACAACGACCTGACCACGGGCGAGACAGGCAAGAAGGCACTCACATTTACCGCTACGATGGAAGGTAGTGCAACACGCGCCACATATAACAGTACCGAAAAGTGCGCAGAGTGGGAAAAGGGCGACCAGATCAGCGTTAACGGCAAGACCTACAACGCACAGTCGGCAGGCCTCACCACAAACTTCACGGCTACCACCCCAGGACAGGAGGCAGGGGAAGCTCCCTACAAAGCTTATTTCGCTTGCACATACGATGGTACTACCGCCACTCTCCCTTCTGCTGTCAGCGAGACATGGGCAGACGGAAAGTTCAATATGCCAATGTATGCTACCAGCTCTAATACCAACCTCGAATTCTACAACCTCTGCGGTGTGCTGAAGATTACCGTCAAGAACGACCAGATTGACCAGGTAAAGAAGATTAAGGTGAGCAGCGCAAACAAGGCTGTCAGCGGTACGTTCACAGTTACCAACAAAGCTGCCGTGCTGAGTGAACCTAACACCGTATCCAACACCCTCACCGTGACCTATGCAGATGCTGTCACGACAACAGAAGGCGGCAAGGTGTTCTACGTGGCTGTACCTGCACAGGACTATCGGAAACTGAGGATAAGTCTTTCGGCTGACGGTACCAGTTTCACCAAGACCATGACCACCAAGAGCGATGCAGACATCACCGTTGCTCGCAACAAGATCTATCCTATCACGTTTGCTGAAAATGCAGCACCTGCTACAACAGGTACAGCCCAGGCAATAATCGACGGTTTCCCCAGTGAAGTGAAATGGGTGCAGCTCTGGGCAGGTGGACCTAAGTTCGCTGACCGTAACGTAGGTGCAAGTAAAGTTGCAGACTACGGTGACAGAAAGACATTTACAGAAGCATCAGCTGAACCTTTTTTCTGGGGTGAAAACTGGCGTACACCAATCAGGGCTGATATGGAAGAGTTGTTTAATGCAGCATCTAAAGGTGGTAGCACAAAGGTTAAATGCGAATATGGGAATGTTGACGGTGTCTGGGGCTTCACATTCACGGGCAAAGAAACAGGCTATACCACCAACTCTGTGTTCTTACCTTGCTTTGCGGATTTATCCTCAAACATCACTGGCAAAACGTCCTATTGGGTGGGTCCGGCGGTTGATTATCGAAGCGCTTGGCAAATGGAACTGGCACTCGACGTAAACAAAAATTATTGGGGCAGCCGTTGGATCAATCAATTTTTTCCCTCACTAATGTATGTCCGTCCTGTGCTCAGCGGTTCCAACGACAGCGACCTTCCCACGGGCATGGCATTCACCGCAACGATGGAAAGCGATATAGATAACAGCTCCGAGAAGTGTACACCGTGGAAATGGGGCGACCTGATTAGCATTAACGGCAAGACTTATAGGGCACAAGACGAAGGCCTGACCACACCCTTGAATCCTGTCACCCAAGGTCAGGTGGCAGAGGGGGATGAATACACGGCTTACTTCCCTGCAACTCTTTACAACAACGGCACTCCCACACTCCCTTCAGTGATAAACGAGGTATGGACTGACGGCAAGTTCAATATGCCAATGTATGCCACCAGCTCTAATAACTACCTCGAGTTCAAGAACCTCTGCGGCTTGTTGAAGATTACCGTCAAGGGCGACTGGATCGACAAGGTGAAGAAGATCAGGGTGAGCAGTGCAAACAAGGCCTTCAGCGGTGCATTCACGATTACCGACAATGCAGCAGTGCTGACTAACCCTACTACCGTAGCCAACACCCTCACCGTGACTTATATGGATGCTGTACCTACTACGGCAGAAGGTGTGGCATTCTACGTGGCTGTACCAGCTCAGACCTACCAGCAGCTCAAGATTGAGCTTTCGGTCGACGGTAGCAGCTTCACCGAGAGCATGACCATAAAGGAAGGAGACATCGTTGTTGAGCGCAATAAAATTTACCCTATCACCTTTAGAAATTTTGTCAATACACCAGGGTTGAGCGAAAATACTCCGTTTGGGTTCTAAACTATAAAATTTTGACAATTATGAAGAAATATATCTTATCTTTTGCAGCCGTAGCTGCTATGCTGGCTTCCTGCAGTCAGGACGCCCATCTCGAAATCGCAGGTAACGATACAGAAAACAACACACCACAGCCTATCACTACCATCTATGCATCGAGCGAGAACGGCACTCGTGCCGCAGTCAATGGCGATGGTACAAAAATCCTATGGCAGGACGGTGACAAGATTGGAGTAATAAAGGGTACTATGACCAATCCCTTTACACTGACCACTGGAACAGGGACAACCTCTGGAGAGTTCTCCAACGCAGAGTCGAACATCACGAGAATCGAGGCCGTGATGTATCCTTATCAGGAGGATGCAACATTCGCCAACAACAAACTGTCCTTTGAGATTCCTACCGTACAGGAGGGCGTGAAAGGTTCGTTTGACAAGAACGCTGCCATCATGTATGCCATCGGCTCATCTGCCAATCCGCAACTCTCGCTGGCTGTCAACTTTCTGAAGGTGACAATCCCTAATGACGACGTTGTACGTTCAGTTACAATCTCCAGCCCTTCTACTCCGCTCACTGGCAAGATGGAACTACAGGACAGAAACGTATCGGAAGTTATAGATGAAGGATGCAATTACGTAAGGTTAATTCCTGCTAATGGAGCTACACATTTCACTCGAGGTGACTACTACATAGCGGTGAAACCTGGCGAGATAGTGACTCCTACTATCAGTTTTATTGAATCTACGAATGATGATTGCACTTTAAGAGAGAAAAGCAAGACCAGCACCCAAAGCATACAGTTCCTCGGAAATAATAATGTCATGCCTTTGAATGTGGACTTCTACACTACACGCACCGCTGTTCAGCTGTGGGCGGGTGGACCTTACTTTGCACAGTATAATGTAGGTGTAACAGATAGCAAGCAGACGAGCTTTGGTGACTATTATGCATGGGGCGGATGCCAGGATAGAGTGGACGACCACTGGACGGGCGAAGGAAAGCTCACAGGCAATCACGACACAGCCACCAAGCTGTGGGGAGCAAACTGGCGCATGCCAACCGCTGCAGAGCTTCAGGCACTTCTTGACAACTGCGACGCAGGGAACTCGGCATTTGATGGCGAAGGATTCAAATTCTCCGGCAGGGGTGATTATGCGGGCAACAGCGTGTTCCTTCCTGCTGGCCGCGACACCTACGGATACAATGCCCGCCGCTACTGGTCTTCTACGCCAGATGACAGCGACAGTGACATGGCGAAGAACCTGTACCTCTCGTCGTACGATAAGTCGATGGAAAGCAGCGACCGCACAAAAGGCTACTGTGTCCGCGCAGTGCTCGCTGTGCAGTAAGAAGTAGTTACCCCAGGATGCGTCCAAGCCTCTTAGGGAATGTACAACGATACAAGAAAGCCCCGCGTTCAACTACGCGGGGCTTTCTTTTTAAGTAATGATTTTAAAATCTGATTCTTGCTGATTTCGTTTGAAATTGTTTTAAAATATCAACAAAGAAAAAACAAAGAAAAAACCTGTGGTTAATCTGGAATATGGAGTGATGAAATTGTTTATCTCCTTGATTTATCATTGTGATTTATCTGTGATAAATAAGGGAGATAAATCTTGATGATAAAGTTGTCTTACCTACTGTTGATAGTGTTAATAACGTCAATTACCGGAAATTAAAACGTGAATTGGACGGAAATACCTGATTACCTTTGACGGAAAGAGGTATTCACGTCCAATTTACGGATTCATTTACGGACATTCACGTAAAACAAATGAATCATGGAGTGTCGGTCCAATTCCTACTTAGCCCTGTACTTGTGAAATATCCGCATGTGACTGGCCGTATGCCTTTCACGCAATAAACTAAGGTTCGTACACGCGAATATTTTGTTTTAAAACAAAAACATCCCGCAAATTTGGCTCCATGTGTACAGGTCGAATTATTTTTTTACTTGCACTCTTCCACTAACATAGTCTATCATGCTGTAACACTGCATGTTCCGTTAGCGGAAGACCCCCGTTTCACTTCCACTAGTCTTCCACTAACATCGTGCAGCACAATTACCCGGATCGCCTAGCGGTATTTTCCCATTTCCCTAGCACCTTCTGTGCGGTACACGCATGGTGTACCCTGCGGTACATGCACGGTGTACCTTGCGGTACATGCTGCGTGAACCGCATAAAAGGCGCAAGAGAAATATTGAAATGTACGCATAGAGATGCAGTAACATCGTGCATGTGTTAAGGTAAGAATACCCTACATTTAGTGCAAGACTAGTGCAAGAGTCATGCACCTTGTAACACAATGTCATTCTGCACGATACAAGGTTAGTGCAAGCAGTGCATGTGGTTCTCGAATCTTATCATGGTGGGCTGTGACGAGAGTGCCGCTTCGCGCATGGAAACCTTCTTTTTTTAGGTAATTATATACTGTTTGACCCACACCTTCATTGTCATCCCGACGAAGGAGGGATCTCAGTCCAATCCTGCCATTGTGAGTCCTTGTTGGACGGGGATTCCTCCTACGTCGGAATGACACTCTGGGTCAAATCATATATAGTTCCCTTTTTTTATGTCTGTGAATAATTTAGGTTAGTGCTGTTAGCGCTGTTGAAACAAAAATCCTAAGAGTATTTAACCGTCCAACCAAGGCTGGACGAACAGCACGTGCAGCACGCACTGAAAGTTGTTCGAGCATCTGTCGCCTGATGTCCAAGCGCCAATTGCGTACAAAACAACCGAAAACCACTTATAATAGTAGGTTAAGACGGAAAAAAGCCAAAAAATTTGGTCGTGCAAGAAAAACAAGTTACCTTTGCACACAACATTCAACGACAACACATTATTATGAACTTAAAACAAATTAAATTTATGAAAAAGTATTTATTTATTGTTGCCGCCGCAATGGGCTTGATGTTTACATCTTGCAAGAGTGAGAACGAGAAGAAGGCAGAGACCATGCTCGAGCAGTTTGGCGACCTCGCTGACAAGGGCGATATGGATGGTGCTATGCAGGTTTGGGATGAGTTCAACACTTGGTATAGCAGTTTGGACGAGGCTACCAAGAAGGAGATTGGCAATGAGGACGAGATCAAGCAGTGCGCTGACTTGATGGATATGGCAGGCTCTCTGATGAACCTTGGTCTTGAGATTCAGGGTGCTACCGAGGAGTTGGAAGGTGCTGAAGAGGCTCTTGATGAGGCTTTAGAAGTTCTCGAAGAAGCAGCTGAAGAAGAGTAACCGTCCAGAAAGTAACGTTAAATACAGAAAGAGCGACATCCAGGTTGTACGACCTTGATGTCGCTCTTTTCCGTGTTGCGTTCTGTATTGAAGAGTCTTTTCTTTTTCAGACACTCAGCAATTTTGTAAGGCTGCTGCATCTCGTATTCATCGATTGCCATCATTTCGTGCAGCCTGGGCAGTATCGTGACCATACAATTTAAATTTGCCATGAATTACCCATAAATTCTATCATATATTCTCGTTTTGAGTGCCATTTGTACAGTTCGAATGATTTTCCAAGCCTTTGCGTATGTTAATTCAAAGAATTGTTGTATCTTTGCACGTATTTTTATAAAATAGGTATACAAAACAAAAAAGAATATATTTCAAAATGGCAATCAAATTCTTCAAAACCCCCGAAAACACCATCATCGCCACGCAATGCAAGGCTGAGATGAAGGCAGAGGACATCGAGAAACTGAGCTGGCTCTATGGCGGAGCCAAGGTGGAGGACGCAGAGGAGCTGAAGGGATACTATGTGGGTCCCCGACGCGAGATGATTACTCCCTGGAGTACCAACGCCGTGGAGATCACGCAGAACATGAGCCTCAGCGGCATCGAGCGTATCGAGGAGTATTTCCCCGTGAAAAGCGCGGACGCCGACCACGACCCCATGTTGCAGCGTATGTACAACGGTTTGGACCAGCAGATCTTCACCGTCGACATCAAGCCCGCAGCCATACAGCAGATCGAGAACCTCGAGGAGTATAACGAGCAGGAAGGCCTGGCTCTCTCGCCCGCCGAGATTGAGTACCTGCACAAGGTGGAGGGTGAACTCGGTCGCCCCTTGACCGACTCGGAGGTGTTCGGTTTTGCACAGATCAACTCTGAGCACTGCCGCCATAAGATTTTCGGCGGAACGTTCATCATCGACGGCGAGGAGAAGCCCTCGAGCCTGTTCCAGATGATCAAGAAGACCACCAAGGAGAATCCCCACAAGATTATCTCAGCATACAAGGACAACGTAGCCTTCTCGGAGGGTCCCGTAGTGGAGCAGTTTGCACCCCAGGACCACTCTACGAGCGACTATTTCGTAATCCGCAACATCGAGAGCGTCATCAGCATCAAGGCCGAGACGCACAACTTCCCCACCACCGTAGAGCCCTTCAACGGTGCTTCGACCGGTACGGGTGGTGAGATTCGCGACCGTATGGGCGGCGGTGTAGGTTCATGGCCTATTGCCGGAACGGCTGTGTACATGACCAGCTATCCCCGCACCGAGAACAGCGAGGAGAACGAGGAAGGCCGCGAGTGGGAGAAGATCCTGCCCGTTCGCAAGTGGCTGTACCAGACTCCCGAGCAGATCCTGATCAAGGCCTCGAACGGTGCCAGCGACTTCGGTAACAAGTTCGGCCAGCCTCTCATCTGCGGTTCGGTACTGACCTTCGAGCACAGCGAGAACGACGAGAACTACGCCTTCGACAAGGTTATCATGCTGGCTGGTGGCGTAGGCTACGGCACCAAGCGCGACTGTCTGAAGAAGGAGCCCCAGAAGGGCAACAAGGTTGTCGTTGTGGGTGGCGACAACTACCGCATCGGTCTCGGTGGCGGTTCGGTGTCATCTGTCGACACCGGTCGCTACAGCAGCGGCATCGAGCTGAACGCCGTTCGGCGTGCCAACCCCGAGATGCAGAAGCGTGCCAACAACCTGGTTCGCGCCCTCTGCGAGGAGGAGATCAACCCCGTTGTCAGCATCCACGACCATGGTAGCGCCGGTCACGTAAACTGCCTCAGCGAGTTGGTTGAGGAGTGTGGTGGCCTCATCGACATGACCAAGCTGCCCATCGGCGACCAGACCCTCTCGAGCAAGGAGATCATTGCCAACGAGAGTCAGGAGCGCATGGGTCTGCTCATCGACGAGAAGCACATCGACCACGTACGTCAGATTGCCGAGCGCGAGCGTGCTCCGCTGTATGTAGTGGGCGAGACGACGGGCGATGCACACTTCGCCTTCCAACAGGGCGACGGCGTTCGTCCCTTCGACCTCGACGTGGCTCAGATGTTCGGTCATTCACCCAAGACGGTGATGACGGACGAGACCGTGGTTCGCACCTACGAGAACGTGACATACGACATAACGAAGCTGAACGACTATGTGGCACAGGTGCTGCAGCTTGAGGCTGTAGCCTGCAAGGACTGGCTGACCAACAAGGTAGACCGCTCCGTAACGGGTAAGGTGGCACGCCAGCAGTGTCAGGGCGAGATACAGTTGCCCTTGAGCGACTGTGGTGTGGTAGCCCTCGACTATCGTGGCCGCAAGGGTATCGCCACAGCCCTCGGACATGCACCCCAGGCAGGTCTTGCCGATCCCGCTGCCGGCTCTGTATTGTCGGTTGCCGAGAGCCTGACCAACATCGTATGGGCTCCTCTCACCGAGGGACTCGACAGCGTAAGCCTCTCGGCCAACTGGATGTGGCCCTGCCGCTCGCAGAAGGGCGAGGATGCACGTCTGTACAAGGGTGTTGAGGCATTGAGCGACTTCTGCTGCGCACTCAACATCAACGTGCCTACCGGCAAGGACTCACTCAGTATGACACAGAAGTACCCCAACGGCGACAAGGTCATCTCTCCGGGTACCGTCATCGTGAGCAGCGGCGGCGAGGTAAGCGACATCCGCAAGGTGGTAAGCCCCGTGGCATCTACCGACCTCAAGACTTCAATCTACCACATCGACTTCTCGTTCGACAAGCTCCACCTCGGTGGTTCGGCTTTCGCCCAGTCGCTCAACAAGATTGGCAGCGACGTGCCCACCGTCAAGGATCCCGAATACTTCCGTTCTGCCTTCAACGCTGTGCAGAAACTCGTCAACGAGGGACTGCTGCTGGCCGGTCACGACATCTCGGCCGGTGGTCTCATCACTACCCTGCTCGAGATGTGCTTTGCCAACACCGAGGGCGGTATGAGCATCTCGCTCGACGCCTATAAGGAAGAGGACATCGTGAAGATTCTCTTCGCCGAGAATCCCGGCGTAGTGGTACAGGTGGCCGACAAGAACAAGAAGGCATTCAAGGCCATCCTCGACGAGGCTGGCGTGACATACATCAAGCTGGGTACGCCCACCGACGAGCGTCTCATCCAGGTTGAGCAGGACGGCATCGAGTACCAGTTCGGCATCGACTACATGCGTGACGTATGGTACAGCAGCTCTTACCTGCTGGACCGCAAGCAGAGCATGAACGGCTGTGCTGCCGAGCGCTTCGAGAACTACAAGCAGCAGCCCATCGAGATGGCCTTCAACAAGGACTTCACCGGCACGCTGGCACAATATGGTCTGAACCCCGACCGCTGGAAGGAGGACGCCCAAAACCTTAAAACCTCAGAACCTCAAAACCTTAAAACCGCGCCCAAGGCTGCCATCATCCGTGAGAAGGGTACCAATGGCGAGCGCGAGATGGCATACAGCCTCTATCTGGCTGGCTTCGAGGTGAAGGATGTCATGATGACCGACCTCGTAACGGGTCGTGAGACCTTGGAGGATGTCAACATGATCGTCTTCTGCGGCGGTTTCTCAAACAGCGACGTTCTTGGCAGCGCCAAGGGTTGGGCTGGTGCCTTCCTCTTCAACCCCAAGGCCAAGGAGGCACTCGACAAGTTCTATGCACGTCCCGACACGCTGTCGCTGGGTATCTGCAACGGTTGCCAGCTGATGGTAGAGCTCGGTCTGCTGGAGAACGGCAAGGCTACTGCCACCACCGACGAGGTGCGTCCCCGCATGCTGCACAACGACAGCCATAAGTTCGAGTCATCGTTCGTAACCCTGTCCATCCCCACCAACCGCAGCGTGATGTTCGGTTCGCTGAGCGGCAACAAGCTGGGTATCTGGGTGGCTCACGGCGAAGGCAAGTTCGACCTGCCCTACGACGAGGAGAGCTACAACATCGTGGCCAAGTACAACTACGACGAGTATCCCGGCAACCCCAACGGCTCGGACTACAGCGTAGCGGGTATGTGCAGCAAGGACGGTCGCCATCTGGCCATGATGCCCCACTTGGAGCGCGCCATCTTCCCCTGGCAGAACGCATGGTATCCTGCCGACCGCAAGATGGACGAGGTAACGCCCTGGATCGAGGCCTTCGTCAATGCACGCCAGTGGATTGAGAAGAACGCCAAGTAAAGACATAGCTTAATCTGCATGACGCATGCAGAAGTGAATAGTGAATAGTGAAAAATACCTAATGCTGATAATCATTTAATACGCTGAACGAAGCATACATCGCACAGCCGATCAGAAGTATTAAAATTATTAGTACAAGTTTCGCATGTTGCCTATCGGCAAGAAATCTTAGCCCTATCGGGGAAATATTTGGCCCTATCGGGGAAATCTTAATAAAGGAAATATTTCTAAAAA
>JAGHUS010000085.1 GCA_018064685.1 Bacteroidales bacterium
CTCCCTGCCGAATATCAGGAAATCTCAAATCTCACTTTTGAGAATGGTTCTCGTGTCGGTACTGCCTGCATTCCTTTCTCCATCAAGAAAAAAGGCAAATATGGACTGTATGACCCGTTTGAACGTAAAATCGTAGAAGAATGTATTCATGATGAACGCCTCATATAGGATACTTTAAGCTTCGAATAGCTCTTTTTCTATTGATTAGGCTGAAAGCAACACATTGTATGCAATAATTAACTAAAAAGTTGCCCGAAATATTGAATTTTGGAAACAAAATTACTATATTATGTGCGTAATTAAAAACTGAAACGATATGAAGAACGAATTTGACTTTGAGAAAGTTTATGACGAGATCTGCGACATCGATGCCAACAGCCGTGTAATCCGAACCTGGACAGAGGACTTCGAAGACGAAGACACGCACGAAGTCGTGACCATCGAACGAAATGAAGTTATTGGTGAACGCGAATATAATGCCGTAAATGCCGTTCGCATAGCAGAACTTGAAGAGAGTATCTTCCTTCACATCAACGATCTGACTGACGACCAGCTCCAGACGATGTACTACCGCAACCACCAACTCGCGTATCTGCTCGAGGGGATGAAGCGTCAGCTCGCCTGGGCAACAGAGATTGATGACGATGACATCAACGACGTGACGTACACCATTACCAGCGAACACCCCGAATCGCTCGATGCCATCGAGACACTCATCGACGAAGTTTGCCAGAAAGAAGGCATACCAGAGAACGTCACCGACGGCCTGTCGATGTACGTCCCCTACAGCACGCTCATGCAAGTGCTCGTCGGTGAGAACCATTTCGTGGGGTTCGTAGAGACGAAAGAGCGTACCGCCGATGCTCTCGTCCTGCACTGCGAATGTCCCGACATCAGTATCAATGCCCTTGCCGAAGCCCTCACAGAGTGCTTCTCCGTGAAAGTCGAAGTGAACAAGTAATTCAAGAAAAGTCGCCCGAAAATTGAATTTCGGGCGACACTTGTCTATATTCTTTGCTAGTTAAGCGTCACTCCATTTTGCACGTCTGCAAAAGGACGAGATGTCGAGCTGTATGAGTAATCAAAAATCTAACGACGATGAACGAAGAAATGAACAGAAACTATGCCACGATTGAAGAAATCTTCGATGTGCTGGCGAAGGGTGATGTGGAGGAATTCGGACAAGAGATTCTTACCCGTCATCTTTTCCTTGCCGAAGAAGAGAAATGTCAGTTGATAAAAGCGGCACGCTCCGGTGATCGTGAAGCTTTAAACCAAGTAGTTTGCGCAGAGATAAATCTTGCCGTATCCCTTGTCAAGCAATACGTTCGCAAAGGGGTACATACATGCGTTCTCATTGAGAATGCTGTCCGGGGTATTATTGATGCTGTTGAGGCATACAACCCAGACGAGCCCAACGAGATGACATTTGGAAAGTTTGCAGTTGCCCGGATGCGAGAAAGAATATCGGCGTTATTCGATGAAAGCAAGAAGGAATCTCGGAAGTTGAAGATAACGAAAACTATTACCGAGCGCAATACTACTGAATCTGAGAATATGAACGAACAAGGTGAGATCCCTATGTCTCACTTACGGTTAAATGATTTTGAACGTGTTGACGAAGACATGGATATCAGTTCTATACAAACGTTAAAGAAAATGGCTGACGCACAGGTGCAAGAGAAGCTGAGCTGCCTGACCGATCGCGAACGAGAGGTAATGCAGATGCTCATCGGATATGGCTGCGCCAGTATGACGGTGAATGAAGTAGCAGACCACTTTGAGTTGCTCCCTTCGCGCATACGTCAAATCAGAGATAAGGCACTGAAGAAAATAAATTCTGCAGAAAATTGAATTTTGGACGCAATGTGACTATATTGTAAGCGTAAACCGGATGTTCAATTTCAAAACAGAATCACTATGACAATCAAAGAAGCAAAACTCCCTGTTACCCTCCACCTCGTGTTTGACAACGATCCCGAACTCTACTCTTGTGACCTGGTCGCTATCGAGAACATCGATCCTTCGACAGGACAGGCTAACGATACCTGCAAGCTCGTTTGCGAAAACCTCATGCCTCAGACCTGCCGATTGACAGTACCCTTCTCGATGCTCGATACCAGTTCCGTACACTTCGAGAGCGGCGTTCACCTGTTCCTCGATGAGAATGAAGCCGCGAAGCTTGCAGCATCATTCGATTCTGGCAGTATTCGTTGATCGGTGCAATGATGCTTGCTCACCACTTAGTGGACGGAAACAGACAGTCGAAAAATCTGTCGGCTGGGACGTTGTAGCCTACGGCATGAGCACAGCTGAGGATGTAGGCCTGCAGTTGAGGAGGGATGGGTGTCAGACCGGCACGCATCTCGTAGTAGCGGCTCTGGCCGATGCTTTGCATGCATCGTTGCTGGAAGGGGCGCTTGAGTTTGTCCATGAGAATCGTTTGGCGCGTGAAGCCCAGTGCATATTGCTCTGTACTGCCATCGCGATACATAGGGCAAGGTTTTGTGGCATCGGCATACAGCGTTGGGTTGATGACTGTAAGGGTAGGGGTGTCGCCCTTTAGCGTCAGTTCCTTGGCGTGCAGACACTGCTGTGCGTTGGGGCACCCGGTATTGATACAGGCCGCATAGTCCTTAGGCTTGGCCTGCTGCTTGGCAATGACCTGTGCGTAGGTCGGACGATTGTTCTTGAGTTGTCGCATAGAAATTTTTTTTATTTTTTTTGATGGTAAAACCTTCAAGGGTTCCACTTTTTGATTGTAACTATCAGTTAATTAGACGATTATCGTGGTTGAACCCTGCGTGGAACCCTTCTGTAGGGTTCCACAGGGTTCCACCTTGGCGTGGCAGAGTGCCTGTCATGCTATCAGATTGATGACGTGATAGGCATTCCCCTTGTTCAGCGTTTTGCGCTCGAAGCCCAGTTCGTGCATGCGCATACCCACGTGTATGCTGAGCGACTTGTCCTGCTGCATGGCGGGATACTCCTCCTTCAGTATGCCGCATATCTCCTTCACTGTCATTACCTGACTCTGGGGGCGCTCCTGTTCGTTAGGCACGCGGAAGCATGTCTGTAGCATCGCACTCAGGTCCGTTTCCTGCTGAAACTGCTGGTTGACCTGCTGTATCTGGCGTGTCTCCTCGTTGGTGAACCAGTATCGCATACCATCCTCCCTCACCTCCTTGACTAGTTGGGCATAGAGCTGTTCGTAGTTGATGGGTGTCTCATTGTCGATGAGAGCCCCCTTGGGAATGCTGATGCACAGGTATCGTCGGCTACCCGTCTTGTCCTGAAGCGGGTGACGGTTGTTGGTGGTGGCCAGGAACGAGGCATAGCGTGTGCGGTCCTGCTGTTCGCGACCATAGATGGGACGACCGTTCACCTTAGGCTTCGACAACGTCTGCTTCAGCTCCGCCTGCTGTGTGGGGCGAATCTGGTCCATTTCATCGAGGTTTACCAACAGGTTGTTGGTCAGTGCCATCTCCTTGTCGTTCTTGTTGCTCAGGTTCAGATGATCCAGGAAGTACTGTCGCAAGTGCTCGGGCAGCAGACGGTGGCAGAACGTACTCTTGCCCGAACCCTGAGCACCGATGAGCGTTGGCACACACTCGTTGCCGTGCAGTGTGTCCATGCCCAGCCAGTGGGCCACAGCCGAACGCATCCAGATGCTCAGCCACAGAATCTGCTCGCTCGACGTGCCGGGGATGCGACTGAAGAGTTCTGCCACCCTGTTCTGTCCGTCCCATCGTGGCAAACCGTTCAGATAGTCGCGGATGGGGTCGTACTGTGGGATGGCGGACGAGTCGAGATACTCCAGCACATCCTGACGTACGCAGGTCAGTTCCTCGAGGTCGATTTTCGTCTGGCGCACCATGCTGTTCTTCATCTTGTTGGTCAAGGGCTCGAAGTCCTTACCTTGTTCATTACTACGCGCACGAACCTCCGTCTTCTTGTTCAGCAGGTTGTAGCGCAACTCATAGTTCTCGGTGAGATACTGCTCAATCAAGAGCACTTTCTCGGATGTGGAAATTTTGTGTTTCATTTTTAAAAGATTTTATTTTTGTGATTTTCACATTGCAAAATTACCCATTCTTTCTGTGTTTTTCAAGTTTTCCCCGCTCGCCACCCACCTTTTTGGCATTATTCGGGGAAAAAGAAATGAAATCGTGGAAATTTTCGGGGAAAAAATCGGCAAGTATTCGCTGGAGCCTTACCTGTCTTTCTTTGTCTCACCCCTGACTGTCGCGGTGGAACCCAGTGGAACCCTTCGTCAGGGTTCCACTGGGGGTTCCACGCTTGTATTGTGTTATAAATCAAACAAATAAAACATAAAAGTGGAACCCTTGAACCTTTTCCCCCTTTTCAAACTTTTTTTATTTTCGCCAGCGGAGCACCTACTCTACATTCAGCTTTCGTGTCTTTCAGTATGCTATCTGTTATGTGATGAGGCTATGTGGTGATTCGCATTAAGTCCTCAGGCATCATTTCACAATCATTTCTGCGTCATGCTGCAATTACCGCTGCGATCTTTTTCTGAAATCGCTGCGGTTTTATTTGTTCCGTCGGCAGCGGAAAAATTATTATCGCAGCCATTTTTTCCCGTTTTTCCTTGGCCGATAGCATGCATTCGTCATGCCTGACCAGTGTTGTTCGAGCATGAATCTGCTACAAAAAGTACATGAGAAAAACAAAGGTGCTGATGAACGTAAATGCTTCGAAACTGTTCAGTGATTCCTAACCTTGGGGGATTTCCTCCTTCGTTTTAGGGTTTTCATATCGTTGTATAGTAGAAATCCGTTGCAAGAGCACGAAAAAGGGCGTACCTTTGCACTATCGAAATTGATAACGGAGATTCATACTTCAAAAAAACAGAGATAAAAGAACCAATTGTTTAACCCGTAAAAAAACAACGATTATGAAGACTATGATACTGAAGAGCATGATGCTCGTGGCTTTGATGAGTGTTTCGACCATGATGTGCGCTAAGACCAGCACCACAGTGAATAACGACAAGAGGATGGAGATGTGCATCGACATGCAGCGTCATGGCGGTCCGCGAGGCGGCGAGGTTCGTCATCCTGCTCCTCGTCCTGGCCATCATCACGACATGGGGCCCAGGCACTCACGCGAGTGTATGCGCAAGATGCACCACAACCGCAGCCACCGTCGTTGCGACTGCATGTGTCACGTTCACCGTCGCCCCGCCCCCAGAAGACACTAATAAATGATGCAGCACACCCAGTAGAGTATTATCACTACGTTGATTATAGCTAGCAGTTCGGCCACGAAGCATGTGCGAAGACTCGTTTGCATGTCCTTCGTGGCCAAATTGCGTGGATTAGTGCCGATGAAGGGTTTGTCGAGGACTTCGCCAAAGTAGTTGTGCGGACCGCCAAAGCGGCAGTCCAGGATGCTGGCCAGTGCTGCCTCGGGCCAACCGGAGTTGGGTGAGGCGTGTTGCGGTCCGAACGTGGCCACGAAGCACATTCTCTTTTTTATCAATTCGGGCTTCACTGTCGAGGCCAGCACCATCAGGAATGCGGTGATACGGGCTGGAACGAAGTTTGCCACGTCGTCGATGCGTGCTGCCCAGCATCCAAAATCCTTGTATCGTGGCGAGTGGTAGCCTATCATCGAGTCGAGCGTGTTGATCATCTTGTACGTCAGCATGCCCGGCAGTCCCAGCACCGCCAGCCAGAATAGGGGAGCTATCACGCCATCGCTCAGGTTCTCGGCCAGCGTCTCCAGTGCCGCTGTGCGCACCTCTTGTTCTGAGAGTTCCTGTGTGTCGCGTCCCACGATGCGACTCACCTGCTTGCGTCCTTCCTCCAGACTGCGATCAGCAGCCTCGAACACCATCTTCACCTCCTTGCGCAGCGTGTGCCCGGCCAGACAGAAGAAGATGAGCAGCGTTGAGAGGATGAAGCTGTTGGAGGGGATGAGCAGGAAGGCTCCCGTGTCGGACAGTCCCGTCACATCCTGCAGCAGTTCGTCAATGCCATCTGCCATCCACAGCAGCAGACAGACAACGACGAAGGTCAGCACTACGCTGCCCACGGCCAGCATCGCACCCTTTCGCTTCCTGTCCTCCCCTTTGTTCAGGCGGTGTTCCCAGTACGATATCCATTTGCCCATATACACAACGGGGTGGGGCAGCCACATAGGGTCGCCAAATGCAAGGTCGAGTAGCCAACCGGCGAGAAATGCTAGTAGTATCATTTTGTCAATTCATAATTCTTAATTCATAATTCATAATTAGGCTGGCGCGATGCCTTTGTCAATTCATAATGCATAATTCATAATCCATAATTAGCTGGCGCAGTGTAATTTCCGCATAACCGTATAACCGCATAACCGTACAACCGCATAACCGCATAACCGTACAATCGTACCACCTCACAACCTCATTCACTCCTCCATCCACTGTGCTATTCTTTCGATCAATTCATCGTTTTCCTCTTTTGTCTGTACCGCAATGCGGAAGAACGAACGGTCCAGGCCTTCGAAGTTTGATGCGTCGCGAATGAGTATGCCATGCTCACTGGCCAGGTAGTCCTTCAGTGCAGCGGCATTGCCAAAACGGAGGCGGCAGAGCAGGATGTGTGTGTCGGACGGCCAAACCTCGATGACTCCGAGTTTTTTCAGTTCCTCTTCCACTCGTTTCCGCTCGTTGAGCAGTGCATCGAGGTCGAACCAGAACTCATCGCTGTGGCGTATGAGGTAATGGCCTGCATCGATGGCAACTTGGTTTACCGACCACGGCATGCGTTGGCGGCGGATAGGTTCGAGCAACGTGGTGCACCCCGTCAAGTAGCCCAGTCGCAGTCCCGGAATGGCAAACTCCTTGGTCATGGAGTGCAGCATCAGTACGTTGGGATAGGCAGCGGCCTCGCTGGCCGAAAGCAGTGGCTGGCGTGTGAAAGGGGCGTAGCTGGCATCGATGACGAATGTCACGTCGGGGTGACTCTCTATCTTGGCTATCAGTTCGTCCTTTGGAGTCACCGTTCCGGTAGGGTTGTTCGGATTGCACAGCCAGCACATGTCACCGCCCCGACTGATGTCGTGTCCATGCAGTCGGCACGCATCCGCATACTCGGCAAAGGTAGGTGTCATGATGGTCGATGTGCTATCGCGGAAGGTTTGTGCTATGAGGTATATGGCCTCGGTGGCACCGTTCGTCACCATCAGTTCGTCAGCCTTGATGCCCAGCATCATAGCCAATTCTGCCTCGAGTGTCGACGGACTGGGTTCGGGGTAGTTGACCACATAGTCCAAGCGGTCGGCCAAGTAGGAAAACAAGCCCTCGTGGTCGAAGTGGTTGTAGACATTCGAACTGAAGTTAATGCGAATGTCCTTGTACTTGAATATGTCGTCTCCGTGTCCGTTCAGCATTCTTAAGTTAATTCATAATTCATAATTCATAATTAGCTGGCGCAGTGTAATTTCCGCATAACCGTACAACCGCATAACCGCATAACCGTACAACCGCATAACCGTACAACCGCATAACCGTACAACCGTACCACAACCTTACAACCTCAAAACCTCGTAAAGCTTGTCAATATCAACGTACTGTCGTACGTGGTCGGCCAGCAGGTCGTACTGTCGCTCCTTGAAGGTGGCATAATCCTCGGTGTCTTCGGCCTCTTTTGATTCTTTGTCGAAAGGCTGCAGCAGATAGTCGATGACTGCGGCGTTGTCCAGAATGCCGTGGATATAGGTGCCGAGGCAGTTGGCTTCGAGAAGTAGCTTTGGGGGGGTGATGCTGTTATTCGAGGTCTCGGTTATTAGATTATTCGAGGTCTCGGCTATTCGGTTATTCGAGGTGTCAATTGTTTGATTGTTTGGGGTTATTCGATTATTCGAGGTGTCGATTGTCGTATTATTTAGGGTCTTGATTGTTGTCACCCCTTGGTGAATCTCGTAGCCTTGGCATGTTACGCCATTGAACTCGAACTCTACCTGCTCCGTCTTTTTCTCCGCAGTCATCGTGGTTTCGGTGTTCAGCAGTCCCAAGCCTGGCAGCATTGCAACGCTGCCCTCAATGCCGTCGGGGTCGCTGATGGTCTGTCCCAGCATTTGATAGCCGCCACAGATGCCTATTATCCTCTTGCCCGCCTTGTGTGCACGGACGATGGCTTGTGCCACACCGTTGCGACGTAGTTCGTATAGGTCGTCGAGCGTAGCCTTTGTGCCAGGCAATATGACGATGTCGGCAGCCTCGATGTCCTTCGTGTTGCTCGTATAGAACAGGTTGACGCGTGGGTCGCGCTCCAGTCGGTCGAAGTCGGTGAAGTTGCTGATGTGTCGCAGCAATACCACCGCTATCTGCACCTTCTTAGCCTCGTTCTCTGTTTGGCTTTTCTTGAGTTTTGCCTGCAATGCCACGCTGTCCTCCTCTTCGATATAGATATCCTTGAACATAGGCACTACACCCAGCACGGGCACTCCGCATATCTCCTCCAGCATCTTCCGGCCCTCTTCAAACAAGCGTATGTCACCACGAAACTTATTGATGATGATGCCTTTGATGCGATGACGGTCTTCGGGCAACTGAAGCATTACGCTGCCATAGCACGAAGCAAACACGCCACCCCGATCGATGTCTGCCACTAGGATGACATCAGCATTGGCATAACGCGCCATGGGCATGTTCACCAAGTCACTCTCGCGCAGGTTTATCTCCGATATGCTGCCAGCCCCCTCCATCACGATGGGGTTGTATTGTGCGTTCAGTCGGTCAAAAGCTTCGTGTACAGCCACTCGCAGTTCCTCACGCCCTTCCTTGCGGAAGTAATCGTAGGCCGAGCGGTTGCCGATGGGTTTGCCGTTCAGCACTACCTGTGTGGTGTGCTCGGAGTTCGGCTTCAGCAGTAGCGGGTTCATGTCGGTGTGTGCGGGCAGTCGGCATGCCTCGGCTTGTACGGCCTGGGCACGTCCTATCTCGTAGCCGTCGGGCGTGGCGTAGGAGTTCAAAGCCATGTTCTGTGCCTTGAACGGAGCCGGACGGTATCCATCCTGCACGAAGATGCGGCAGAGAGCCGTAGCAATGACGCTCTTGCCCACGTCGCTGCCCGTACCACAAAGCATCAATGGATGTAAGGGTTCTTTTTTCATACTGCAAAAGTACAAATAAAAATACAAAACGCTCGTCATAAGGCAGAAATATTTCGTGTTCGTTGCTTGTTAAGTTATAATTTCCTATCTTTGCAGCAGATTTGGTTCGGGCAATCAGGTGCAATACCTGAGCAGTTCCTGCTACTGTAAATCTGCATAACGCCGTGCCATGGCATCGTGTGTTGCCGACAAGCCAGAAAACCAGCCATCTCGTGTTTTAGTATTAATTTAACTCCCCAGGTAAGGGAACAATTATGAAGCATCACTACATGGTTGCGTTGCTGTTGTGCGTAGCTACGACTTCTACCTATGCGCAGAGCAAGAAAGTATCATCGGCCACTGCTGCCGATGAACAAACAACCAGCACTCTCAATCCTGTTGTTGTTACGGGTACCGGCACCTATCACAAGGCCGACAACTCGCCTGTTGCCGTCAAGGTCATTTCGGCCAAGGAAATAAAAGACGCACACGTATCCACCCTGCAGGAAGCACTGAGCAAGCTGGCCAGCAACATCACCATCCACACCAACGGCATGGGCAGTTTCGTCAACTTCAACGGTGTGAGCGATGACTACATTATTATATTAGAGAATGGCAACCGAGTGAGTGGTGACGACCGTTGGGACCGTATCAGCATGGACAACATCAAGCGCATCGAGATACTGAGTGGTGCGGCCAGTGCACTGTATGGCAGCGATGCCATAGCGGGCGTCATCAATATCATCACCGACGAGAAGAAGAATAGTGTGGAGGCCTCGGTGAGCAGCCGACTGACCAGCAAGGGGCGTATGGACGAGGATGTCAACGTGGATGTCAACGTGGGTAAGTTCTCTAGTTTCACGTCGTACAATCACAAGGAGGCCGACAACTGGCAGGTCAATCGCTATCAGGAGTTCGAGGAGTTCGAGGGCAGCGTGTATAAGCTGACCGGTCGCCCCATGTCGGTAGGCTTCAAGAGCAACAACGTGAGCGAGAAGATGGAGTGGACGTTCAACGACAAGTGGAGCGCCTACGTGCGTGGCAACTACTACGACTATCACACCGAGCGTCCGCAGAGCGCCTCGTACTTCACGCAGAAAGTCACTACCGATAAGGCTACGGGCGACAAGACATACACCTACACCGAGAAGCAAGCTTACACCTACGACCTGCACCACAAGTCGTTCAACTACGGTGCTGGTGCTCGTTGGGAACCCAACAAGCGTACGCACATCTATCTCGACATGTACAGCGACAACTTCTCGTCGAAATACGACTACTGGCAGACGGCACAGAAGGAAGGGTACGAGGAGTCGCGCAAGCACACATATTATTATAATGAGACACTGAAGGGCATCTTCCGTCTGGCAGACTGGAACAAGCTGTCGGCTGGACTCGAGATGGAACAGCACCACCTGAGCAGTGCCAGCGACAACATCAATGGCGAGCACACCAATACCTATAACCTGTTCGCGCAAGACGAGGTGAACATCTGCAAGGGTTTGGAGGGTGTCGTAGGTTTGCGCTACACTTACAACGAGAATTTCGGCAGCAACGTCACGCCCAATGTGGCATTGTTCTACCACGTCGGCGGTTTCCGTCTTCGTGCCAGCTATGCCGAAGGCTATCGTGCTCCGTCGCTCTCGCAGCTCTATGCCACCGACCAGGCCAAGACTTCCAACCGCTATACCATCAACAATACGGAGTTGAAGCCAGAACGCAACAACTTCTGGAATGCCAATGCCGAGTATGCTAACGACTGGTTCAGTCTGAGCGTATCGGGTTTTATAAACAAGATACGCAACATGATAAACTATCGCACGATGACACAGAGTGAGATTGATGGCGATGCCCATCTCGCCGAGCTCTACAACGAGGGATGGACAACCATTCGTCAGCGCGACAACATAGACCGTGCCACCATCAAGGGCATCAGTGCGAATGTGAAGTTCATCCTGCCTCTTGGCTTTACGCTGGGCGGAGGTTATACCTTCACTGATTCGAAGGCCGAGACAAAGACGCTCGACAGCAAGACGCAGCTGTACGTCATCACCGAAACGCCTGTAGACAAGAGCGTGAAGCACGTGGCTAACGTCAATGCATCGTGGGATAAGACCTGGCACAACTACCACCTCTGTGTCACCCTCGATGGTCACATCCAGGGCGAGCGCTATTCCAGCACCTACGGCTATGCTCCGAAGTATCAGCAATGGGACCTCAACACTCGCCACTCCGTCTATCTGCGTCAGGTGGTGCTCGAACCCGGACTGGGCATAGAGAATCTCTTCAACAAACGTGATACCAGTTATTGGAACTCAAACTTCTCCACCATCCATCCCGGACGTTGTGTCTACGTTAGTCTGGCGTTGAGATTTAAGAATTAGTTTAGTCGTTTAGGGGATCAGGTGTTTAGTCGTTTAGTCGTTTAGGGGATGTTGCTTCGCGTAGCCTAATTATGAATTATGCATTATGAATTATGAATTAAATAAAATTTTCGTGGCTGGTGTCGGTCCCGGTTCGCCCGAAGACATCACACCAGCGGTGCTCAATGCCGTTCAGCAAAGCGATGTGGTGGTGGGCTACAAATACTATTTCCAGTTTATTGAACCTTATCTGCGTCCCGGCACCGAATGTATCGATACGGGTATGAAGAAGGAGCGCGAGCGTGCAGAACAGGCGTTTGAGCTGGCTGAGAGTGGCAAGACGGTCTGTGTCATCTCGAGTGGCGATGCAGGCATCTATGGCATGACACCCCTCATCTACGAGATGAAGCGCGAACGACAGTCTGATATTGAAATCATTCCTCTGCCTGGCATCAGTGCCTTCCAGAAGGCAGCCTCGCTGCTGGGTGCTCCCATGGGGCATGACTTCTGCGTCATATCCATGAGCGACCTTATGACACCATGGAGTCTTATCGAGCGACGCATCAAGGCAGCTGCATCGGCCGACTTCGTCACCGCCATCTATAATCCCAAGAGTCATGGACGCTACTGGCAGTTGCATCGGTTGAAAGAGCTTTTTCTGCAAGAGCGAAGCGCTGACAATGTGGTTGGCTATGTGCGTCAGGCGGGACGTGAGGAACAGGAGGTGAAGCTTACTACCTTGGCCGACTTCGATCCGGAAGATGTGGATATGTTCACCATTGTCATAATCGGTAACAGTCAGTCGTACGGCTGGCAGGGGAAGTTCATCACGCCCAGAGGCTATTACCGTGCTATGCCTGCCGAGGCCAAGAATCTCGGGCAGAGCATCATGATCAGGTCCTTCGAGACCATTCGTGGCGAACTGCGTCAGCCCAACATTCCCGTTTGGCGACTCTGGCCTATGCTGCATGCCATTCACACCACAGCCGATTTCGAGATGGAACGCCTGTTATGGATGGACGATGAGGCTACAGCTCGCATCTACGAGAAGGTGAAGGAAGGCGCGCTGCGTACCATCGTCACCGACGTCACGATGGTGCAGAGCGGCATCCGCAAAGGAGCACTGGAGCGACTAGGTATCGAGGTGGTATGTTATATCAATGATCCGCGTAGCGCAGAGATGGCTAGGACGATGGGCATTACCCGTGCACAGGCGGGTATGCGACTAGCAGCCGAAGAACATCCCGATGCGCTCTATGCCTTTGGCAATGCCCCCACGGCATTGCTCGAACTGTGCGACTTGATTCGAAAAGGTAAGTGTCAGCCTGCGGGCATCGTAGGTGCACCGGTAGGCTTTGTGCATGTCGAGGAGAGTAAGCATGCTGCCAAGCCATTCACTGCGATACCCAAGATTCTGGTCGAAGGACGTAAGGGCGGCAGCAATCTGGCTGCTACACTGGTCAACAGCATCCTCACCTACGATGATGCAGAACAACTGAAGCCTGGAAGAGACGTGTAGATAATTCATAATTCATAATTCATAATGCATAATTCATAATTCATAATTAGCTGGCGCAGTGCCTTTGTCAATTCATAGTTCATAATTCATAATTAGCTGGCGCAGTGCCTTTGTCAATTCATAGTTCATAATTCATAATTCATAATTAGCTGGCGCTTGGAGTAATTCATAATGCATAATTCACAATTCACAATGCATGATTCCTAATTCCTAATTCCTAATTTTATGAGGCGGTGTACAATCATAGGTATCAGCGACAGTCGCGAGCAATGGTTTGCTCCTGATGTGATGAAGGCTATCGAGGCTGGTCGTGTATTCTCGGGTGGCAAACGTCATCGCGAGATAATGCAGCCGTATCTGCCTGTAACTCTTGAGAGTTCTTCGTCGGGAGAGGTGGAGGAGAGAGGTTGCTGGATAGACATTACAGTGCCTTTGTCAGGTGTGTTCGCACAATACGAAAAGCACGATGAAGTGGTGATTTTTGCTTCTGGCGATCCTTTGTTCTATGGTTTTGCGGCCACGGTACAGCGCGAGTGTCCCGACTGTCAGCTCACGGTTTATCCATCCTTCCACTCTCTGCAGATGTTAGCTCATCGCATGTTGCTGCCTTACCACGATATGCATGTTGTCTCGCTTACGGGACGTCCGTGGCATAAGTTCGATGAGGCTCTGATACGTGGCGAAGCATTGGTGGGAATACTCACCGACCGCATCCATACCCCTCGAGCCATCTGCCAGCGCATGTTGGAATATGGTTATGACAACTACCGCATGACAGTGGGCGAGAACTTAGGCAACGAAGTGAAGGAACGTGTTGTCACGATTGATAAACTTCAAACCGACATGGTGCCTGAGTTTGCCGTACCTAACTGCGTCATCTTGCAACGCACCTCGCAACGTCATAGGTTCTTCGGCATTCCAGAGAGTGAGTTTGCCTTGTTGGATGGTCGTGCCAAGATGATAACTAAGATGCCTGTACGTTTGCTATCGCTTTCTATGCTCGATCTGTCAAATCGACAGTCACTGTGGGATGTGGGTTTCTGCACGGGTAGTGTCAGCATCGAGGCTAAGTTGCAGTTTCCTCATCTCCATGTCACTTCGTTCGAGATACGTGAGGAGGGAGAGCAACTGATGGCAGAGAACTCACGACGTTTCGGAGCCCCTGGCATAGACGCTATCATCGGCGACTTCCTCTCAGCCGACCTTTCAGCCTTACCTCGTCCCGATTCCATCTTCATTGGCGGGCATGGCGGCAGACTGCGTGAGATGGTGACTCGTCTGCACGAAGTGATGCTGCCAGGTGCGTGCATCGTCTTCAACTCGGTGAGCGAAGCAAGTCAGCAGCTTTTCCGCGAAAGCATCGAGGCAGTGGGTATGGTGCTCACTCAGCAGATACGTATTGCCGTGGACGAACATAACGCTATTCTTTGTATGAAAGCCGAGAAGTGGATCAGGGGGTCTGACCCCATGATCCACAATCCTTAAAACTCCATAACCCCAAACCCTATGATCCGATTTGAAACCATCAATGAGGCAGGACAGAAGCTTGTCAGGACATTGGAAGCAGAACTGTCTGCTACGCCTCTTGCCACCGATACTGAGCACGAAGCCATCGTGTTCATCGGTGCTTTGGGCATCTGTGTGCGTAAGATACAGGGCCTTATCAACGATAAATATACCGACCCTGCTGTGGTGTGTGTGGACAGTACGGGCAAGTATGCCATCCCAGTACTGAGCGGTCATGTGGGTGGTGCCAACGAACTGGCACGCCATATAGCCATGATAATGGGTGGCGAGGCAGTCATCACTACGCAGAGCGACAACACTGGTTTGTGGGCACTCGACACCATGGCTGGTCAGTATGGCTGGCAGCAGTCGAAGTTGCCTCGTACGCAAATGAATAAGCTTATTGCAGCTTTCGTAAATGGTCGTCCCACGGCTTTGGTGTTGGAGTGTGAGGACGAGGGTACAAGGTACATGGAGTCTACTTGTCCGGCACATGTACGTATTTTCCACAGTTTTACGGATTACCAATCGCTTGCAAGTCAGAAAGGCGGTGATGCTACGTCAGAGAAAGCATTTGAGGTGTTGATCATCGTTTCACCACAGCAGCATGGTTCTGCTGGTATTCCTACCATCCAATACTTCCCACCTTGTCTGCATCTCGGTGTGGGCTGTCAGAAGTTGGCACCCATTGAGATTGCCGAGCAGCTGTTGTCGGAGGTCAAACTGTCGGGCTATGCTCCACAATCCATTGCCACCATCAACAGCATCGAACTCAAGAAGGACGAGCCGCTGTTGGCAGAGCTGTGCCGATTGATGCCCTGGGCCAAGCTGTGCATCTATACCGCTGATGAGTTGGCAAAAATAAAGATTCCCAATCCCAGCGACAAGGTGTTCGAGGTGACAGGTTGCTATGGAGTGGCAGAGGCATCGGCCAAGGCACACGACAAGCATTCGATGCTCGTAGTGGAGAAGCAAAAGGGAAAATACACCAGCGATCGTATCTCGCATTATACCTACGCCATCGCGATGGACAATGTGGTAGTGCCTAAAGGCCACATCGAGATCGTGGGTGCCGGACCTGGCGACCCAGACCTCGTCAGCGTGCGTGGACGCAGGTTCCTTGAGTCGGCCGACTTGATTCTGTATGCAGGAAGTTTGGTGCCTCGTGAGTTGACACTATGTGCCAAGAAGGGCGCCACGGTGCGCAGTTCGGCCACGATGGATTTGGAGGAACAGTTCGCACTGATGAAGGAGTTCTACGATCGTGGTAAGCTGGTAGTGCGCTTGCACACGGGCGATCCTTGTATCTACGGAGCCATACAGGAGCAGATGGCCTTCTTCGACCGTTACGAGATGGACTATCACATCACGCCTGGCATCAGCAGTTTCCTGGCCGCAGCAGCCGAGTTGCGCAGTCAGTTCACCATCCCCGAACGCTGTCAGACCATCATCCTGACTCGTGGCGAGGGGCGCACTCCTATGCCCGACAAGGAGAAGCTGCACATGCTGGCCTCTCACCAAAGCACGATGTGCATCTTCCTATCTGCTTCGCTTGCGCAACAAGTGCAGGAAGAACTCTTAGCTGGTGGCTATCCTCCCGAAACACCCGTGGCAGCGTGTCACAAACTGACGTGGAAAGACCAGCGCATCTATCGTGGTCAGCTGAAGGACCTTGCACAGATGATGAAGGAGAACAAGCTCACCCTGACCACCATGATCGTGGTGGGAGAGGCGATAGATAATCGTGAGGGACTCAGCAAACTCTATGACGGAAAGTTTACACATCTATTCAGACAAGGGAAGGAATAGTTCAGAGTTTAGAGTTCAGAGTTTAGAGTAGTTGATGAGTTCAGAGTTTAGAGTAGTTGATGAGTTTAGAGTGTAGTGTTGATGAGTTTAGAGTAGTTGGTGAGTTTAGAGTGTAGTGTTTAGAGTTTAGAGTAGTTGGTGAGTTTAGAGTGTAGTGTTTAGAGTTTAGAGTAGTTGATAAGTGTAGAGATAAAAAGATGTAGAGTTTCCTAAACGACTAGAAAATGTTACTGATATTCGGTGGAACCACAGAAGGGCGTCTTGCTGTAGATGTCTGTGAGAAAGCAGGTACTACGTATTATTACTCGACGAAGAGCGATAGGCAGGATGTGAAGATGCAGACAGGTGTGCGTCTTATTGGCGCTATGTCTGCCGATGAAATGGACGTTTTTTGCAGGGAGCACGATGTGCGTTGCATTGTCGATGCTGCCCACCCCTTTGCCGAGAACCTTCATCGTGCCATTGCTGACGTGGGTCTGCCTGTCATTCGTTTGCAGCGCGATTTAGGCGATACGAGAGAGGGTGTGGTGTATTGTCGTGACTTTGCCGATGCAGCAGTCCAGCTCTCTGCTCATCCGTCTCGTCTGCTTTTGGCACTATCCGGAGCAAACACGATAGCCAAGCTGCGACCTTACTGGCAGCAGCATCCCACTGTGTTCCGTATTCTGGATATGGAGGAGAGTCGCAAGCAGGCTGCTGCTGAAGGACTTCCAGCCAATCACCTTATCTATTACAAGAGCGATATCTGTTCCTCCAAGGTCTTGCCTACGCAGGATGAGGAGAGGGCATTGATGGAAGAACTGGGCTGCGATGCCATCATCACGAAGGAGAGTGGCGAGAATGGTGGCTTCAGTGCGAAGGTCGATGCAGCACTGGCTTTGGGACTGCGTGTCTATGTGGTGCGTCATCCGGAATTGCCAAAGCAGTGGACCTACGTGTCGGGGCCACATGGTCTGCGACGTGCCATCGAACAGCTTGCGCCTGGCTTCTTTCCCTTGAAGACTGGTTTTACGACGGGTGCTTGTGCCACGGCTGCCACCAAGGCGGCTTTGCTCCGACTCCTCACTGGCGAAGAACCGGAGGAGATTGCCTTTGCCCTTCCCGATGCCGAGGTGATGAGCATCCCTGTCGAAAGGGTGGAGTGCGTGGATGCCAGAACAGCCGAGGCAGCAGTGAGAAAGGATTTCAGCGATGACCCCGATGTGACGCGTGGCTGCCTGATAACGAGTCGCGTGGAACTGCTCGATACAGATGGGCGGAATGATACGGATGGGATACTGTTCCGGCAAGGCAAAGGCGTAGGCGTCGTTACGCTGCCCGGACTGGGCATTCCCGTTGGTGGACCGGCTATCAATCCTACGCCACGACAGATGATAAGGGACGAGGTACGCCAACTCACTGATCGTGGCGTGGCTGTCACCATCTCGGTAGAAGGGGGTGAGGAACTGGCCAAGCGCACCTTCAACCCCAAAGTGGGTGTGGTTGGTGGTATCAGCATCATCGGTACGTCGGGCATCGTCTCGCCACTCAGCAACGAAGCCTTCGTGCAGAGCATCTGCCGCGAACTGCAGGTGGCCAAGGCTATAGGATGCAAGGAGATAGCTATTGTGGGTGGCAAGAAGGCGGAGGAATACTTAATTCACAATTCACAATTCACAATGCATAATCCATCGCTGCGGTGCATCCACTACGGCAACTTCGTAGGCGAGACGCTCAAGGCAGCCCATCGCATGGGTTTTGAGCGTGTGACGCTCGGCATTATGATAGGCAAGGCGGTAAAGTTGGCCGAGGGACATCTTGACACCCACTCGCATAAAGTGGTGATGAACAAGGAGTTCCTGAAGGAGGTGGCGCGACGAGTGTGTACGGATACCGAACTTGCGGAATGTCTGCATGCCATCGACCGTATCACCATGGCTCGTGAACTGTGGTCGTGCATGCCATCTGCTTTCTTCGAGGAGATACGTAAGCTGTGCTATAAACATTGTAGAACTGTCTTCCCTGATGGGGAGCTTGAAATACGATTGATATGCGACGAAGTCTTGTGATGATATTGCTCATCTTGAGCATCCCGTTGTTTGCCTTGCTGAATCTCGTAATGGGTTCCGTGAGTATTCCTTTTGGCGAGGTCTTCTCCATCTTGTTCGGCAACGACTGTGAGAGCGAGGTTTGGCAGAATATCGTCATGCTGACACGCTTGCCGCAGACGCTCACTGCGATAGCCTGTGGCGCTGGATTGGCCGTGGCTGGACTGGAGATGCAGACCGTCTTTCAGAACCCGTTGGCAGGTCCGTCGGTGCTGGGTGTGTCGTCGGCTGCCAGTCTGGGTGTGGCCTTTGTGGTACTGTTGAGCGGTGCACTGGGAGGCAGCCTCATGTCGCAGTTCGGCATCATGGGCAATACAGCCTTGACGTTGGCTGCCATTATGGGTTCCATGCTGGTGATGCTGCTCATCGTGTGGCTTTCGCGAAAGGTGGACAGCAATGTCACGTTGCTCATTGCAGGTGTGATGATAGGCTATATCGCCACCGCCATCATCGGTGTGCTGAAGTACTTCTCGAGCGAGGAGGACATCCGTGCCTATGTCATCTGGGGACTGGGTTCGTTTGCCCGTGTCACGGGCGGACAGGTCTATGTGTTCTGCTCACTTATGGCCGTACTGCTGCCCCTCACCTGTTTGCTTGTCAAACCGCTCAATATGCTGCTGATGGGTGAGCGTTATGCCACCAACCTCGGTCTGAACGTCAAGCGTACACGTTTCCTCATCATCACCTCTGCCGGCATCATCATAGCCATTGTCACGGCCTACTGCGGTCCCATAATGTTCCTCGGCCTCGCCGTGCCACACATCAGTCGCGGCCTGTTCCGCACGTCCGACCATCGTTGGCTTGTTCCCGCCACTATCCTGGCTGGTGCCTCGCTGGCCTTGGTCTGTAATCTCATTGCCCGTCTGCCTGGCTTCGAGGGAGCCTTACCCATCAACTCCGTCACGGCACTCATCGGTGCTCCAGTGGCATTGTGGGTGTTGTTGAAGAGGAAAAAGTAAAAAGCCCCCAACCCCCTAAAGGTGGAGAGCATCGTACAGTCTAATTATGAATTATCATAAGTGAGGTGCTTGTGGAAATCGTGTAAGAGAGTGAATTTTAGAAACCAAAAATAGCACAAAAATGAACAAAAATATCCACATTCGAGTTTATACAGCCCAGATTTATACAAGATAGTACATCCTGCCATTATCTTTGTGCCATTTTTGTGCCATTTTTGGTTCCAATCTAATCTATTTCACACTAATTCCGCAAGAACCATAAGTGAATTATAAAATATGAATTGTAAAGCCTTAATCGCTGCTGCCAGCTCGAATAGTGGGAAGACTACACTCACTATGGGGCTGCTGCGTGCTTTGCGCAATCGCGGTCTCTGTGTCCAGTCCTACAAGTGCGGACCAGACTATATCGACACGATGTTTCACCAGATGGCCAGTGGGTGCGAGTCGGTCAATCTCGATTTGTTCATGTCCTCGAAGGAGCATGTCAGGGATCTCTTCTCCTCCTATGGCGAAGGAGCCGATGTGCAGGTCATTGAGGGTGTGATGGGACTGTTCGACGGTTACGACAAGTGGCATGGAAGCAGTGCCGAGGTGGCTATGCTGCTCGACGTGCCCGTCATCCTCGTTGTCAATGCCAAGAGTGTGGCCTACAGTGTGGCACCGCTCATTCATGGCTTCAAGACGTTCCGTCCCGAGCTTCGTCTGGCAGGTGTTATATTCAATATGGTGGCGTCCGAGCATCATTATCAGTTCCTGAAAGAGGCTTGCAAGGATGCTGGAGTCGAGTGCCTCGGCTATATGCAGCGCAATGCAGAACTCGTCATTCCCGGCCGCCATCTGGGACTGACCATCACCGAGCGTGAGCAGACCGAGAAACTCATTTCGCTGGCAGCTACCGAAGTCGAGGCTCATGTCGATCTCAATAAACTTCTGTCCCTTTCTTGATAAAAAACTGTCCTATGAAGATATTTGTTGCCCGTGATGAGGCTTTTAATTTTACCTATCGTGCCAACATCGATTGGTTGAAGAAGCATGCTGAGGTGCAGTTTTTCAGTCCACTGCATGACAAGGCTCTTTTTCCCTTCCTATGTGCAGACGTGCCAGGTCACAGCTCCTCCACTTTGGGGGACTTTCGCCTACGGGACGAAAGTATGGGGGTGGGGATTTACCTTCCTGGCGGCTACCCCGAACTCTTTGCAGAGCAGTTGCAGTCGAATGTCGCAATGCGCCATGCCATCAAGGACTTTGCCGAACAAGGTGGACGGATATTTGCCGAATGCGGAGGCTTTATGTATTTGTGCCAGAGTATCGACGGAGCCGAGATGTGTGGCGTCCTGCCTCTCCGGGCCACCATGCAGGGAGCCCGCTTGCATCTAGGCTACCGACAGATGGAGTGGGAGGGACGTCTCTTCAAGGGACATGAGTTCCATTACTCCAGCATCATCCCGTCCGAACTACCCCAAGACGTAGAGGTCATTCGTTGTCAGCAGTCAGCCTCGGGCAAGTCCGTCGATACGCCCCTCTATCGCTACAAGAACGTCCTTGCTGGCTACACGCACTGGTATTGGGCAGACAAGGAAGACTTGTAGCTTATCCCTCTTTCCCACACGAAGGCACGAAGGACACGAAGAATATCTAAAAAAGAAAAAGTTTTTTTGATCACACGAAGGTATGAAGTCAACGAGGAATTTATGAACAGAGCAATGTCGGAGGTGAATAATCTAATCTTCCGTGTGTGAATAATCTTCGTGTGCTTCGTGTGAGATTATCAATTATCCAATGTCCATTATCAATCACTGCATAATGCAGAAATTGCTGCGGCTTTCATTTTTCCGCGCAGCGCGGAATTTCAAATGCTGCTGCGGCATTTGTTTTTCCGCCGTACGCCAAACTTATAATGTCCAATGCAACGTCAGATGAAAGATGCTGCAGTAACAGCGAATTACTGCATCAACAAATCCACCCCACTCGATGTGAGCAGGGTGGATTCGCTGTATTTTCGATAATGATTCGTGAGGATTCTATTTATCGTACGATGGTCTTCTTGCCGTTTATGATATAGAGGCCGGGGCGCTGGGTGTTTTGCATGCGGCGGCCATCAATGCTGTAGATCACCTTGTCGGCCGAGGCGATGGTGCCCTCCTCTGCCTTGATGTCCTCAATGCCATCAGCCATAAAGAAGAAGTCCTTCCACTGTGGAGCATTCTGATATGCACTGATGCTGGCACCGGGCACATAGAGCGTACACTCCCACTTGTTGATGTCGTCCAGTGCTTGAGTGCCGCAGGTGGGAGGCACTGCAGCCTCGCTCTTCAATGTTTTCAGGCTCGTGCAGTCAGAGAATGCCTCCTGCCCGATACTTTCCATACTTGAGCCAAAAACAAAACTCTCCAGGCTGGAGCAACCAGAGAATGCCCATTTGCCAATCGTCTTAACGCCATCACCTATCGTTACGCTCTTCAATCCCGTACAACTAGAGCATTTGCAAGTTTCTTTATATCAATGACATACACTTTAAAAGGCAGAAAGGTGAAATCGAAAAATTTGCAATTGATAATAAAGTCGAAAATTTAACATTTTAAACCTTATATAACCACAAAAAACACAAAAATGTGCAGAATTTAAGTTGCTATTACGGCTTAAATAAAAGTTTCCTCGATGGCCACTCCAATATTACTATACAATCAACAATAAAAGATCTACGATTTCAAAACTGTTCCTTCATTTTTATTGAAAGTATAGCATTTGTTTACTGTTTCGCGCCTGGCTTTACCAAAGTAAGTCCCACTTATAACAAAAAGAAACGTTTTCTTGGTAAAATTCACTACCTTTGT
>JAGHUS010000041.1 GCA_018064685.1 Bacteroidales bacterium
ACCTTGTAACGCAATATAATTCTGCACAATACAAGGCTAGTGCAAGCAGTGCATGTGGTTTTCAAATCTTGTCATGGGGTACAAATAAAAAGGCAATGATATACTTTGCATCATTCATGGAAGTTAACAGTAAGCTCCTATACTGGCTGAATAGGTTGGACGGTTAGCAGGTGCACCGCCAGATGATTTCTTCCCCAGCACCTGCTATGCCACACATGCAGCATGATTTATGTTTCTCATTAGCGGAAAATAGTTGTAAACCGTAGCGATAAATAGATGGAGTCGCTAGGAGTTTTCATTGCACGGCAGCTGTTAAACGCACGTTTAGCAGCTGCTAAACACACGTTTAACAACTGCTAAACGCATATCCGGCAGCTGCTAAACGTGTAAAATACACGAAACAGTGTGAATGGGCAATAAAGAAGGTTTATATTTGCCTGTAGTTTATCGAATGCTTACGAAGCACCAACAATAACTGGTACATTAACGAAACCAGGGCACTCCATGTAGGAATGCCCTGGCATATCATTGTATGGACGGAGGTTGATTACCAACCAGAGCCCCAAAAACTTTCGCCTTTGGCGTAGCCATCACCATCACCATTTACTTCCTTATCTGTGCCAGCACCACCCTGTTTTGCATCTCCCTCGTCTAAATTAGGAGTAGGAGAACCGGGATTGAGAAGTAATGAACTCGTGAGGTCAATCTCGCAAACCTTGTTGATGGGTTCTATATAATTCTTTTTCATGATTTTTCAGATTAATTTTTTTATTATTCTCTCTTCGCGCCAGCCCTCCCTCCCCATAGAGGGGGAGGGTCGGGGAGAGGGTCTTTTTACTTCACTAGAATCTTCTTACCGTTCACGATGTTAATGCCCTTCTGGAGCTTCTGCTGCTGACGGCCGTTGATGTCGTAAATCTTGGCATTGCCAGAAGTCAGAGCCTCGAGTGCAGAGATGGCTGTCTCATCACCAGTTTCACCGAAGAAGAATGCTTCTTTCACGTTGCTAGCAGGAGTGTCTATCTGCAAGTATGCACGATTCTTACCAACCTTAAGCGTACCATGTGAAGCTAGCTTATAGAATCCTAATACATCATTGTTCTTCTGCAGCAAATAGTCAGTCTTGCCTGTTGTTTCTGCAATTTTTGCAGCAGCCTCAAGATTACCAACGAGATTTCCTACCGTGTAGTATTGTTTCGTAGCTTTACCATAATCGCTCAAGTTCTGGATAAGTGCATCGCCAGTCACATCTTTATTAAGCATTACAGGAGTGTTGGCAGGGATGGTATTCTGGACATTAGCAAGAGTAAGTTCATTATTCTCTACTGTCACTGTGTATGCCTCAAGACCCTTCATTACTCCGGTATTGATGTCAACATCGAAAGGTGCTATGAATGTTGCCCACTTCACATCTGAAACAGCGAGGGTGACATCACATTTTACAGCCTCAGTAATGGTGAATTTATTATATTTGTTAGCTGTGAAGAAACCTATATCACCATTTGAGCCAATAAGTGCGTTAGCTGTAGTATTTCTCAGATTGTAAATTCCTTCTTCTGTTGAAATCTCAATCTTTACTGCGAGAGCATCCTCCACATTATCACTCACACGAAGCTGATTATCGTTTCCGCCTGTATATTTTGAACCAACACAAATATACTGTTTTTTGTCATTTGCATCAACAATATACATATTATAGGTGTTTGCCTCACTTGTCTTTGCAAAGTGAATTGACTGGTTAAGATAAGATCCTGCCTCATTGGTATAACCGATACTGTAACCACCAGAAGTGCTATTTCCATCCTTGAAGGTAAGAACGTTATTTACGCTCTTTGCAGTATTGTAATCAGTCAAAGTAAGATTATATACATCTGTTTCTTCAGGAACGCTGAGTTCTGAAGACAAGAAGGTATTGATTGCTGTAGCCAGATCAGACTTAGCAGTAGCTATTGACTCCAGCGTTGCATCCTGTGCATCGTGAGCAGCCTGTACAGCAGCCTTAGCAGCAGCGTAAGTAGTTGCAGCTGAAGTAGGAATCTGGAATGCGCCAGCACCAACATTGACTTCATGTGAAGGAGCTTTATTGATGTCGCTTTGTAACTCCTCCTTAGCCTTCGCAACAAGCTGAGCAATCATGGCCTCATTGTCATCTGTAGTAAGCAGCGCAATATCCGAGAAGCTTACCCATCCATTTGCTAAAACTTGAGCAAAAACACTCATGGTTACTTCGGTCTCTTCCTGAAGTTCGAAGCCAATAAAACGCCATTCCCAACCACGACCTTTGTTGTCGTTGCAATAGGTGTCATCAGCCTCGGTATAGTTAGCAGCGCCCGTCTTATCGATACCATAGCCTTCGCTACCCTTATCAACAAAGTTCTGTTCGATGGTATTATCGCCAATCTTTGTACTCATTCGGAAACCATAGTTATTGTAGTCCTTAGCCATACGAGCGGCCGCCTTGAACACGTATTTACCAGCAGGGAGAGTAACAGTGTTGGTTACACTCATAGTGAAGCCCTGAGTATTGTTCTTGTCAATATAACTTCTGCTATCACCACTCCAGTGCTGACCGCTTGTTGAACCAGTGTTCTGCTGAGTCCAAGTGCCAAAGATGTTGGTTGCATCCATAGTATAACCAGCAGTTGCTGCCTGATCCTCCAGTACAATGATTCTGTTCAGTGCATTTTGCAAGTCACTTACACTTTCAGGACGTGCATTGTTCAACGCCTCGTCTGTCACACCGATTGCTTTTGCATTAGCCGTTTGTGCATCATACTTGTCGTAAGTTGCCTTTGCACCAGTGAATGTGGTGATGGCGGTCTTAAGGTCTTCGATTGCTGTGTTAGCTGCCTCAAGGGTAATATCGTCATCAAGGTCAGCAGCCTTTGTCTGAAGGTCTGTACGCTCAGAACCAGTTATACCAGCATATTCGTCATTATCAAGATAACCCTGAGCAATGGCCTGCTGAATTGCAAAGTTCTCTTTGGCTGCATCAAGTGCCGACTTAATTTCGATGCGGTCAACGAAAAGGCGTGTAGCATTTGCTGAACCAACATTGGTGGCCTCAAAACCTACAGAAATATAGCCTTCTGTTTCCTCAGTAAGAATGAGATTCACGTCCTCTTTAATCCAGGAATCCTTTGCAAAGTTCTTTGTTGAAGACAAAGTCTCTTCTCCAGCCTTCGTGATAAATCCGCAAAGATTTTTGTTTATTGATGACTTGTCTGTCGTGTTACAGATGTAGTAACTAATCGTATAAGAACCTGCAGGTAGTCTGACAGGCTGAACATACTGGACGGTTCCACTCCATACACCTACTATGCCGAGTCCATTTCCATTTGAATTGTCTGGTCCTTGTGTCGGAATCGCTCCTATTGCATCGTTACTGCCTAACCATACATCAGATGTTCCGTAGGTGACGATGCCAGCAGCACGAGCGTCTCCGTTTTCTTTTCCTTGTAACCAACCAGGAATTTGTAGCATCTGCGAATATTCTGTATTGTTTGTTTTGATATCCTTCATATAAGTGCAGATTCCTTTGTCAATTGCTCCTGTAGCAAAATCAAGATTTTCTGCCTCATTATAAGTCACTACATTCGTCCACGGGTCATAATCTTCTACTTCCATGATGGAAAATCCATCAAATTTAGAAGAAGCATTCCATCCCATGCGAACCCCATAGTAGTTAGACTCAGCCGTAAAAACTTTTTGCGTTCTGTTCCAATCGTTTGTTGTCTTCTCAGCACCTTGAGGCCATGCGAATTGTTGTTCTACCGTAGCCTCTGTCGTTGCATTTGACATCTTAAACAGGGCATTGTATTTGTAATTATCCGACTTTGGTGCTTTGCCACTTGTGTACACTCTAAAAAGATACTTCTTACCATTTTCTACTTGTACAGCCTGTCGGATTGTCTTTGCATCTGATGCTCCAGCACCATTAGTGGTAATATATGCACCACCATCACATCCGCCTGTATTAGTAATTGTGAAATTTGAAGCTACAGCTGCCGTTGAATAGTTTGTGGCTTTCCAGCCGTCAACTCCATTGTCGAAAGATCCGTTAACGAAAAGGTTTGTACCCTTTATTTTGTACATTGATTGCCCTACCATGAGTACATCATTGACGGATTGTCCCCAAGCACTCCCGCCAATAGCCAATAAGGCCATGGCGAATAAATGTTTTAGTTTCATAAAGTTAGTAATTTAAGTTAGTTATTAAGTTGATAAATTTGGTTTTTCTTCTGCTTCGGCAAAAATGTGCGAGGCTAGAGGTGCGGACATAAAAAAGCGTGGTACGTTTCTTGCATTCTGGAGGCCGTAGGAAGTGCCCATCTCTACACAAGTGAACGTCCACGCATAGCATGGACGTTTGCACACTTGTTCAAATGTAGAGAGTTCCATGAATTTCCTACGTTCCCAGAACTTTATCCGAACAAATAGCAAACGCTATATTTCTGCTAATAAGATCTTCAGGGTCCGCTGACCCACCGACAGTCTGCCGCGCATCGTCATGCTAAGGGTGTTCCTTCATGCAGCCGACAATGGCATGCTTCTTGCCGCAAATGGTTCGCGTGCAATATATATATGCACACTAAGCATTCGGCGGCAAAAATAATATGTTTTTTGCAAATAACAAAATAATTGGTTGTTTTTTTGTGTTTTGTGTACGTCTTTGACGTTGTGAGGGTGGAATGGGGGTGTGGATCAGGGGGGCTGACCCCATGATCCAGATTTCTCAAGAAAAAGTGCCCCATCCTTGGGACGCTTATGAAGCATTAAGGGTACCCCCCATCGATGCAGTATGTTATTCAGATGGTTTGCTGTAGTTGTCTATCAGATCGTTGCTGATGATTTCCACATATTTGCTGTGGCACTCTCTTGCAAACAGGTGAATGCGCATCGGCACTCCTTCCACATCAAAAATTGTAATGGGGTAGTTGATGATGTCGGAAAGATTGTTCTTGCGAATGTATCTCTCGAAAAGCGAAGAGAAAAGGCGGCTGCGGTATTCTTGGGGGCGTATATTCTTTTTGACAGAGGGAAGCTCGGCTAGATCGTCACAGTAAAAATACAAAATGGCATTTTCGTTTTCCAGGAAAGATTTGGCTATAATGTCGGTTATTTTGTCAAGTGTCTTGAGTGGCGTGTGGTTTATTCCTTTCATTCTGTATAATGTGATTTCAACCACTTCTACAGAATCTTGGATGAGCAATTTTAAGTCCTCTGGCAGTTCCATGGGTGTCAGTACAATTCTGTACTGGTCACCATTAGCGGAATTAAAGGATGCGGAAACTTTCATTACAACGTAATGTCAAATGTGCACGAATCCATGGAGCGCAGTTCTTCCATTTGGGTTCTTTTGCGCTCTTTCAAAGTCATGATTAGCTTTTGCAGCTTCTCGGAGGGCTTGTTTATGACGATGGGTTTTGTGGTGTGTGACATGTATCGTGTAGTTTGTTGTGTGCAATGAGCATTTTACAATCGCAAAAATAATATGTTTTTTGCAAATGACAAAATAATTGGTTGTTTTTTTTGTGTTTTGTGTACGTCTTTGACGTTGTGAGGGTGGAATGGGGTGTGTGGATCAAGGGGTCTGACCCCATGATCCAGTTTACTTTTTGACAGGACGGATGTTGAAGCCTCGGAAACGGGGATAGTAGTTTGCTTCGGTTATGGCATTGCCTTCACTGATGCCAAGATGCAAGGCTACGGCATTGACGAAATGTGGATTATTTTCATTGTCAGACAATGCTGTTTTAACAAGATCCTTCGACCAATAATAGCCAATGGTTGAGTTGGCGTTGACGGTTCCATTCTCATAATGACCACCCAGGGGGAAGAAGATGTGGGTTACTTCTTTTTCGTTATCATGAGAATCTGGCTTTGTGTCGATTTTATCGTCATTAAAACGACAATCTTGATGGGAAGCTTGATAAAATACAATACCCTTTACGCCGCTGCCATGATAGTCGGTGATATACTCATGCTGGCATTCGGTTATGAGAGCATTGAAATCGGCATATGTAGGCATGCTCCAGCCGCTGCCCCACAATGCTGTTGCGGCATCGTCTATACCCTCGAGTTCGCGCTTGCCATCGTCACCTCCCTCGAGCGTTCCACCATATTTCTGAACAAAAGTGCTCGTGTATGTAGGATGCTCCTGTCCGTCGCCATGCTTGTAGTTCGTCCAGCTGCACTGGTCTTTCAGTTCAACAGCGCTAGTTCTGTTCGTGCCGTAGCTGTTCACTGCGGTGGTTTCGCCCCATGCAAAGTAGTCGCCGGGGTCGGAGGGTGAGGAAGCACCGATGTTGTGGGTGGACCAGTAGCGTGCACCGCTGTTCAAACCCATATCTACGACAAGTCCTTGGCCTGTGCCCTGGGTGAAGGGTGTGCAGTCGTGGTACTTGCTGCGCACGAAAGAGGCTTCGCTATTGTACTGCTGGGTGAGGACTTTGCCATTCATGTCGTAGCATGCTACGCTGAAACCCTTCTGGAGCGTGCCGGGAAGGACGGCGAGGTAGTAGGTCTGGCCGGCCAGGAGGGGCCCTTGCAGTGTGACCTTGTTGGCGGTGTGGCTGGCCTTGGCCGTCCATGTGGGCAGACCGTCGGCGAATGTCATGGTGACGTTGCCCGAGAGGGCTTCGCTGAGGTCGAGACTGGTGACGACGATGTGCGAGAGTTCAGACGAGGGTGTGAAGACCAGATAGCTGCAGACGTTCTTGAAGCCAATCTGCAATTCGCTGGCGTTTTGTTCGTTGATGTCGCCCGTCTGTCCCATCATCAGTGCTGCCTTGGGGTCATAGCCGCCGGCTGTGGCGTGCTGTACGGTGGGCAGGATGACATCGTTGATGCTGCTGCCTTTCAAGGACATGGCTTGACGGTATGGATAGAGCGCGATGGCACTTGTGCCGACAGCCGCCGTACCGCTGAAACTGCCCTGACGAGTCTCGGCACCGGTGCTCAGAGTGAAAAGATTATTCGTCTTGTCGGAAACAGAAGACTGGAAGAGTGATATCTTGTCGTCTGTCTGCCAGAGCATGGTCTTCTCCTCGGAGTCCGCTTCGCTGCCCATGTGCAGTTTGTGCATGCCGTTGCGCTGCGCCTTGTCGCCTTCGCCAATAGTGGCCAACACCTTCAAGGGTAGACGGTTAGGTTCGCCGGTGGGGTCGGCCCATGTGTCGGCTTTCCAGATGATAGAATCGAGTTCGCTGATGTGCAGTTTCACGCGTGTGCCATCATTGCGATAGAGCAGTACCTGCTGGGCTGTTGCCTGCATAGCCGTCATGGCCAGGAGGAGAAGTATGTATAGCTTTCTCATTGTTTATTAGTCGTTTGGGAGATTAGTCGTTTAGTCGTTTGGGGGATGAGGATTAGTGAATAGTGAAAAGTGAATAGTGAAAAGTGAATAATACTTAATCTTTTTAATACTTTTATTGATACTACAATGCATGCTTCATCCAACGTATTAAATAATTATCAGTATTAGGTATTTTTCACTATTCACTTTTCACTAGAATTATGAGTTTTAGTCATTTAGTTGTTTGTCACCATCCATAAGAACCAATAATCTGCACTTCTTCGCGAGCTTTCTTGGGTCCGAACCCTTCGCCAGGGGTTATATTCTCGTTATTGCTGCCCTCAAGCAGCAATGGTTGCACGCCCTGCATCTGTACGACTGTGTTGCGTGGGGTCTGGTAAGTCTTTTTTGTTATCATGTATTTATCGTTTAGTCGTTTATGAGACTTGCGGCCTGAAACAGGCTTGTAAGTCTATGTGCTTGATTTTGATGCAAAAGTAATACTATTTTTGTATTTTTTTGCGTTTTTCAAGAAAAAAGCATCGAAAATTGTTATTTTTTCACATTTATTGTATGATATATAATTATTTAATTGTAATTTCGCACAATTATTATGTTACGCAAAATATTTAATCCAGGATAAATATGATCAGTCATCAATCCTTATTCAAGACATTTAGGCTTGCATTGTGTATGCTAGCCCTATTTGCTGTCGGTGTTGTGACGATGGCACGAGACGTGAAGACACTGTCTTCCAACTACTCGGCCAACAAGGTGCCACTGACCAACCAGTATTATTACTTCGTGACCTCGAACGTGACGATAAACGCTCGCGACAGCTACAGCGCCATGAAGGTGGACAACAACGCCACGGCCGTCATCTACATTGCCAAGGGTTGCACGCTGACCGTGCGTGGCGGTAATGCCTACGGCAGCGAAGGTGCAGGTTGCGGCATCAGCGTGCCCAGCAGTTCGACGCTCATCATAACGGGCGAGGGTAGGCTGGACGTGAAGGGCGGTGATGCCTCGAACGGCGGCAACGGCGGAAACGGCGGCAATGGATGGCTGAGCGTGAAGGATAACAGAGGTGCCGGCGGTAAGGGCGGCAACGGCGGCTATGGTGGCGGTGGTGCAGCGGCAGCCATCGGTGGCTATGGCGGCAACGGACACGCCGAGCAGGAGGGTCCTAACGGCAACACGCTGCGTTCGGACCACAACGTATATGACGGAATGGGTAACACCGGATACGACTCGAAGGCAGGCGACAACGGAGCCAGTATGGGCAAGGTGTACATACTGGGCAACGTGCAGGTGACGGCAACGGCCGGCAAGCAGAGCACGACGGGCGGAACGGCCGGAGCATTCGGAGGCACTGCCAACGACAAGGGTTCGGGCTGGACGTACTACTATTCGTCGGGACGCGGAGGTCCTGGCGGTGGGGGCGGCTCGGGCTACGGAGCCATATACGCCATCGGTGGCGGAGCACCCGGTGCACAGTGCGGTGCTACGGGCAGCTCGGGCGGTACGTATTCGAAGTCTGGTTCGTGGAAATACTATTCGGGTCGTGGAGGCGCAGGTGGTATCGGAGCCGTAAACGGAGCGAAGGACAACGGCACGCCCGACAACGAAGGCCGAAAGGGTGGTGTGGCATCGAACACCGTGGGACTGCATGGCGATCACGGACATCTGTACACCACCGACGGCAAGGCTGTGGCCAGCCGCAGCAGCGAGAAGGCATCGATGCCCGATGCCGTGAAACTGGTGCTGACACTGGACCAGCGCGGTGGCACGAGCGAAGTGAGCAGCGTCGTGGCCTATCTGGGCACACGACTGCAGGAGACGGTGGCCGTGCCCCATCGTCGCGGATATTTCTTCTGCGGATACTACACGCAGCCCGAGGGCGGCGAGCAGATATACGACATCAACGGCAAGAGCACCAAGGTGTGTACCTTCAACCAGAACACCACGCTCTATGCACAGTGGACAGGAGCCATGGCCACCAACGTGACACGCGACATTGCCTACACCACCTCGGTGCAGGACGCTCTGGACAAAGCCAATGTGGGCGACGAGATACGTCTACACATCAACTGCAGTGGACGTCTGGATATACGCAAGCCCATCCGCTTCGACCTGAACGGCTGTTCGGCCGGCGACGTCTTCGTGCAGCTGGACGCAAACGAGTCTAAGCGTAACACCTTATATATATATAATGGTAAGATAAACCAGCTTGTGGCCGAGGAGCAGCAGAGCAAGCTCTATACAGGCACCATCGAGCTGAGCAAGGTGGAGTGTGCAACGATATACTGCGACGGCTACGACTACACCATCAACAGTGGTGTGTACGGTCAGATCTTCAACACTGCCGCCGACCAGTCCACTGCCAACCTCATGGGTACGGTCACCATCAAGGGCGACAAGACCTTTGCCGCCATGCTGAATGCCAACACGGCAGCTCCCGTCACGGCGTACACCACCACCGACGGAAAGCAGCGTGCGCTGAAGGCACCGGCACGTAACATAGATGGCGTGGCACCCATCGTGCTGCAGGGTGGCTACTATGCTCTGGAACTGGCCAAGCAACTCATATCGGGTCTGGCTGCCGAGCGTAACGTGCACATCCCCGGCAACTTCGAGCTGAAGGACGGCAAGGTGGCTCCCGAGGATGCTCCCGCCGACGACTATACCAACAGTGTGAAGATGAAGACCGACTTCGTGAACTATGCCGAACTGAAGAACCAGTATGTCAAGACCGACAGGAAGGCAAGCGACAAGACCGAGCTGAAGCTGCACTTCAAGCTGAACAGCATGCCCAAGACGCTCATACCCATCGTGGGCAGCACGAGCAGCGACGTGACGTCGAAGAGCGGCTTCGGCCTGTATGTCGACGGCAAGACGGGTCAGTTCGTCTTCGCAGCCGGATGCGGCTTCGAGCGTTCGGACGAGGGACTCGTAAAGGCCGGTCAGGAATACTACGTGACGCTGAGTCGCGGACATTTCCGCGTCGACACACGTGCCAATGCCAGCAACGACTATTATCACAAGGACATACCCATCTATAAGGCACAGTATGCTGACAACAACATCTCGCTGGGACGCGTGGAGAGCAACAGTGCACCTGAGCCCACGGCCGACATGACGGTCTATGACTTCGCCATCCGTGAGAGCGGAGTGCTGACGTGCCACTACGTGCCCGCCTATGGCTTCGAGAACTTTGCCCAGCACGAGAACTTCTGCCTCTACGACCTGGTGAAAAACAACGTGATATACGACCAGCACAACAACCGACTGGCATTGTCGATGGTTGGCGTCTGCGCCCATCATCCCGCCTACCGCATCTCGGGTTCGGGTAGCAGTGCCAAGCGCAACTGTGTGATATGCGGCACGATAGGTGCCGACGTGGAGCACTTCCTGCAGTCGGACAACACCATCTTCGTGCCCAAGGGAGGCGAGGACGCGAAGAAGAGCTACAGATACAAGCTGCACTGGGTGGAGAACAAGGGTACACAGCTTGAGCACCGCGACACGCTGGGCTCGGCCGTCAAGCCCGAGATACGCAACATGAAGTTCGTCAGCCTCGATGTCGAGATGGACAACACGCTGATACACCGTTACGTGCCCGCTACCAGCTGCTCTAAGTTCTACGTCTACGACGAGGTGACGGCCGAGTATGTCGAGCTGACCGACGTCAACGTATCGACCAACTTCGCTGTCAATGCCGAGCACCAGTGCGTCGAGACGTCTCGCGACAGCAAGTACCGAAACGAGAAGTGCCAGGTGTGCAAGAAAGAATTCAAGGTTTGTCTGCACACAACGATGCTCGACTACATTACCGAAAAGAACGGTGTGCCCTGTCGCACCTGTGCGGAGTGCCGCGAGCTCATACCCTTTGAGCAGAAGAAGATACATCTGGCCAAGAACCAGTATATCGACCTGGAATACATACCCAAAGAAAGTACCGTCGTAGAGACAACCTTCTGTGTTACAGATGCTAACGCCAAGGGAATGCTCTTCAGCACACAAAACTACTTCTTCCTGCGTTATGCAGGCTATCGCTTAAATAGCTATTCGTATGATTATGGCTGCGATGTCCGTCCGTTGCAATATCTGTATAAGTTCAAGTTCAGCAAAAATGACCTGTACAAGGCATCGACTCCCGAATCGGACGAATACACCGCGGTAACAAAGACTCAGAAAAATGAACCGCAGGGAGATGGCAGTACGCTAAGACTGGGTGCATACGTCGGCTCCAACGACGATGCTAATACAATGCCTTGCGACTTCTATCAGTTCAACGTCTACGAGGGAGACAAGCTGATAATGAAGCTCGTACCTGCCGTGCGCGACAGTGTGCCCGGCGTGTTCGATATCATCAAGCAGAAGTTCTTCGCCCTTACGAACAGCGAGAAGGTGACCGACTTCGAGCCCTGCAAGAAGCACGAATACTGCGACATCGTGAAGAATGTCGACGAGTTTGGCGCAGTGACATGGTTACGTCGCTGCCGTATATGCGACAACAAGGAGATACTGAGCGGCAATCAGATATTCATGATCACCAACCACGGTGTAGACTTCCGTTTTGATGTGCCTGGCAAGAACAAGGCTCTGAAGTTCGAATACGAGTCGAATATTGACAAGGAGTACACCGATGACGATGTACGCTATTGGGCTAAAAATGAGAGACTGGTAGTGGGCTACAAGAGTGAACACGCTGAAAACGACTACGCCAACGTGAAGTTCGGCGACTTCTATGTCTACGACCAAACCAACGATAGCATCATGTACCACTTCTTCCCCTGCATCTGGGATGGTTATCCACAAATCTATGATGCCATCACGGGCAAACACTACGATAGCATGATTCACAGCAACCGCTCTGAGGGAGGCCTTGGCGCACAGGTCTACGCGCCTAAGTGCGACATACACCGCTACTATAAGATTGAGCAGGGCGAGGACAGCAACGCATGGATCCGCCACTGCTGCATCTGCGACGAGAAGGTGCCGCTGAGCGGATTGCAGGTGGACAGCACCGCTATGCTGCGCAACAACCTGTACATGGACGACAAGGGCGAACTGATGTACCTCGACCTGTACGACAGGAGCGGCAAGATTGCCACCGACTCGTACAAGAAGTACCCCGAGCTTACGAGGGACGACATGATCTTCTCGCTCTCGGTGATGAACGAGGGTAAGCTGATGCATTACTATCTGCCCGCACAGCGCAACGAGAAGACGGCTGCCGAACAGGACACCATCGTGTATGGTATGTACGACGCCATGACCGAGCACTTCACACGGGTGGATGGCTCACACGCCTTTATCAGCGGATGCACGCATCCCTACTTCGCACTGAAGTACGACAAGGGCAAGATAAGCAAGCACTGCCACCTGTGCGACAAGACGCTCGATGTCGTCGGCTACTACGTGGACATCACCTACAAGCGCGTGGAGAGCGAAAGCGACGGACCCGAGATGAGCCAGCGCATCACACGCCTCAACGACAACAGCGACAACAGCGACAAGACGCTGATGCCCAACCAGTTCAAGCGCGGAGCATACTTCTTCGGCGGATGGATGGTGAACAAGGTGGAGATGAAGCCCGGCGAGCAGCTTCTGCCTTCGGCCGACCTGAACGACAATATCATCATCGCTGCCAAGTGGAACGACGGATTCATCGTGAACGGCGACACACTGGAGATAAACGACCAGAACACCAAGCAGATAGACATCGTGGACAACGGCAAGAACATCTTCTCGGCCACACGCGACTTCACCTCGCAGCAGATGAGCTACACTCGCGACATGAGCGATGCGAAGGGTAAGACGTGGGGCACGCTGTGCCTGCCCTTCGGTGTGGAGAAGAGCGATGCCATTAAGTTCTATCTGCCCGAAAAGGTGGAGACCGATGCAAGTGGCAAGATGAACATCGTGCTGGCTGAAGCCGAAACGGTAGAGGCCGGTATGCCCTGCATCTTCCAGATAGTCAATGCCGAGCAGGCACTGAGTGAAGGCCGACTGACACTGAAGCCCAAGGATGGAGTGGTGAATGTGGCTTCGCATCCCGACACACAGACAAAGGGCGAGATAGAACTGGTTGGTTCGTATGTGTACGACACCTTCGTGTGCGCAAGCAGCGACACGACCTATTTCGCCATCTCGGACGATAAGTTCCAGCGCACCGAGCGACAGATGACCGTTCGCCCCTATCGTGCCCACATCGAGACGAAGTCGGGATCGACGGCCAGCGTGCGACAGATGCTCTACCTCACGTTCGACGACGCAACGCGTCTGGAGAAGGTCGACGACTCTGCCGACTCTGCCCATGACTACTATCGTCTGGACGGCGTCAAGGTGAGCGACCCACGCGTGAAGGGTATCTATGTAAAACAAGGTAAAAAGGTGGTTAAGAAGTAAGGATTATGAAAAGAATAGCTATTATATGGGCATTGCTGATGGTGATGGCAATGCCGACCCTGGCCCAGGAAACGGCAAACTGCAATCACTACGACATGGTGGTAAGTCAGACCGACGGTGTGATGAAGTTCCACTGTAACACGTGTAAGAAGGACATCGACTACACCAAGTGGGAACAGAAGGGCGACGACTTCGGACTGACAGTCATCGACCCCTTCCTGAACATGCAGGCCGACATACACGAGATCGGTTCGCAGACGCTGATGGTGAACAGCACTAACAGCATACTGCACATGTGGGTGATGCGCAACGAGGACAATAAGCTCCTCTACTATAAGGATGCCGAAGACAAGCCTACCTCACTGGTTGAACTCGTTCTGCCCTGGTATGAAAAGCAATGCAACCTCACCATCGTGGCACTGGTCAAGATGATGAAGCTGGAGGAAGATGCTGACGGCAAATATAACCAGACTTACCACAACACCTTTGCTGTGTTGCATGCTACGCAGCTACCCTTCCACCGCATCCATAACTTCGAGGTGAAGGAGATAGCAGCCAAGGACAGCGACGGAGTGGCACATCCCTTCAACCGCATACAGTTTGCCATCAACCAGCCCGACAGCACCGACGTGATGGGGGAGGATATGTTCATTCTGTATCGCTCCAAGACACCCGATTTCAGCGAGATGGATGTCATCTCGTCATACTATCCCGAGGACTACACTTACAAGTCGAACGGTATGGGATGGTTCGTCTACGATGACACTGACGAGGAGGCCGGCTACAACACCAGTATCAACCTCAAGGATACCATCATCACGGCACTGACGCATGGTGCCGACTCCATCATACACAATCCCGCGTTCACGAAGCTGGACCAGCAGATACTGGAAGGCTTCTACACGCATCCCACCCAGCCCGTATACTACATGGTGGCACGCGCCATGGCCTCGTCGCTGTGGCCCTCGCATCGCGGAGCCTTCATCGCCACCGACACGCTGCAGGTGAGCCGACAGCTGCCCTCGGTGTCGAAGGTGCAGATAAAGCCCAGTGCACAGTGGGCACGCAACAAGAAGTCTGTCATCAAGATAACGATGGACAACCCGCTGCCATGGGAGTATAACGAACTGGAGGACGCATCGCTGGTTGAGCGCTACCTGCAGACCGAACCCTTGGCACGCCGCCGATACGTGTGGGACAGCAAGGCGCAGATACGCGTTAAGCGATACAGTCCGAAGGACGAGTGGGACAAGGGCGTAGACCTTGCTGCCATGGAGTACGTCATACCCGGCGACAAGGTGAAGTGGAACTCGGAAGAGAAGTGCTGGGAGGCCGAGTTGGAGGACTGCCAGGCATTGCCCTATACACATTATTATTATAATGCTGTGGTGGAGCGTGGCGAGGCCTACATTCCGCTGGCCGGCAACAACAGCAACATCTCGAGCAGCGAGAGCGATGCCGAGCTGTGCTACAGCGAGATAGCAGCGCTGGTCAACACCTTCACAGCCAGCCAGGGCACACTGCCCGGCCGCGTGCATCTGGAATGGACGCTGGGCGTGGGCAAGGTGGACAAGATAAGCGTGATGCGCCGCGAGAACAGCAAGAACCGCCATGGTGATTGGGTGGAAATGCCTATTACCGACCCCATGCAGCGCGAGTATCTCGACGAAACGGCACTGGCTGGATATGCCTACGAGTATAAGCTGCAGACCAGCTTCGCAGTGCGCGAAAAGGAAATCGCCGACTCGGCCTTAGTACGCGGTTGGGGCAGCTACCGCAGCAGCATATCGGGCTACATCACCATGCCCAACGGTACGGCCATAGCCCATGAGCGCGTAAGGCTGACTCGCAGCGACGCCGTCTTCATCGACGACGTGATGGACGAGGACAGCGTCATCATAATGTATGGATATCACGACGGCGTGGTGGCCGAGGTACGCCCGCAGAACAATGCGCTGCGCCAGCATCGCATAGGCGAGGTAGTATCGGGCGACACACTCTACAGTGCCTTCACCTATACCGACGAGAAGGGTTACTTCGAGTTCAACGACCTGCCTTACATGGGCAATGGTACGAGGTACAAGCTGAATTTCGACCGCTCGTACAAGACGGGTGGCGTAGACCTGTCGGAAGTGTTGTACGTACTCTCGAACGACCGCGCCGAAATCAAAAACCAGAAGTTCATCTGCAGCGACGTGGCCACCTTCAGCGGCAACGTGGTGTATAGCGAATCGACCGTGCCCGTCATGGATGCCCACTTTGTAGTGGATTATAAGAACGATAAGGGAGACGTGCTGTCGTCGAGCATTCTGCGCGACAGCAAGGGCGACCCCATCCGCAGCGATGCCAACGGTGCCTTCGCCTTCACCGTGCCTGCCGGCAAGATCATGAGTATCAGGGTTGAGAAGGAGGCACACCAGTTCAGCGACAACGGCTGTCTGCTGGTGGACAACAAGCAGGTGTTCAGTCCGAAGGCTGGCGAGAAGTACGTCATACCCCAGGTGAACGATGCCACACGCATCCGCCTTGTGGGACGCATGGTGGGTGGTAACGTCGAGGCTCGCAAGCAGCTGGGCTTCAGTAAGAGCAAGAACAACATCGGCGACGAGCTGGCACTGGAACTGCAGCTTGAGGGCAACAACACCTCGTGGCTGGTATTCCACAACGACCGTCCCGACGACACCACCATCAAGCAGACGGTGCAGCACCCCGCAAAGGTGCTGACCTATCAGCCCGAGACGAACGTAACGTACGAAAAGAAGCGCATCCTCATACATCCCGATCCCCGCACGGGTGAGTTCTTCGTCGACCTCATCCCCACCAAGTACCGCGTGAGCCAGCTCACCGCTATGGGCTATCCCACCTTGTACCAGAAGGGCGAGGGACTGCAGATTCTGGACTTGAACGACAGCACCGTGGTGAAGACCATGGTGAGCCAGAACGACGAGTCGCTGAAGTACGACTATCACGCCACCTACCAGCGCATCTACCACGTCACACCCACCGTCACCTACGAGCAGTTCAAGCAGGGTCAGTTCACTGGCTACCTGGGCGAGAAGGAGGTGAAGCGCAACGACATTGCCCAAGGTGGCGAGGTGAGCTACGATGTGGCCAGCTTTGATAGTAAGACGGGCAAGGTACACTACACCTTCGGCTATCCCGTCTTCAATTCCGACCACAGCTATCAGCTGCAGGCCTATGCCCACGAGGACTTCTACTACAACAACAATCCGCTGGGCGAGATGGACGAGGTGCCCTTGGACAGCGGTGTGCTGCACGTGCAGAACGGACTGCTGGACAACAAGGAGAATAAGTCCTACCAGCTGAACAGCAATGGACGCACCAACTTTGTCTTCACCGTGGGCAACCCCATCTTCGGTCTGACGGGCGACAAGGCACTACGCACCATGAACATTGCCGTAGAGCTGAACGGCCTCTACATCGAGGCAGAACCCCTCAAGGCCTTTGTGGCTGGACATCGCAAGATAGGCGAGGGTATCATGCCCATGGTGTCGATGGATGGCAAATTGCGTTGTCTTGATGTGCTGCGCGACCCTCCAGGCAAAACATCTTATGCATGGCGAGAGAAAGGAACTAGCTACAGTTGGTCAAAGTCTTCAGTAACGCAAGACAACAAAGACTTGGCCATAAGGTTAGGTTTAGGTACTCACGTCAAAGTTAATACTGGTCTGGGATGGATAGTGGAGTCGCACTCCAACCTGCTTGACTTCAAGGTGATGGTCACAGGTAACGTCAACATCCCATTGAAGCGTGAAAACGACGCCAAGAATGGTAATTATAAGATGACGCTTGGCGAGAAGATACAGACAAGTAACGATCAATACGAAGTGGGGGCCATAGCCGACGTCTACATCGGTCTGGCCACAGTGGACAATCTCTACAGTACAGAGAATTACACCGTACTAAGTGAAACTGAGTATAGTGAGGCAAAGACAAACATTGACAATGGTGTAATAAAGCTGGTTAGTACCGGCATGGATGCAGAAGGCAATAAGCAGTATCTGGTTGTGAGCCGTGCGATTACCATGATGTCGGGCGTCGACCGCACATTCATTTACACTCAGAGGCACATTCTGGGCACACTGATTCCCGAACTGAAACGACAGAGGGAATTGCTGTTGAGCGATTATCCTGGTCTTACAGATGAACAAGTACAGAAATTAGCCAATGAAAGAACAAAGGTTATATATAGACGTGATAGCACCGAGCGCGGATATACCCCATTCTTCCCCCAATTGTCCGGATTTAGCGAAACGGCCACAGCAGATAGCGTGTCATTGCTGAACTACAACATCGCACAGTGGGAAGATCTCATCAGAATGAACGAGGAGGGTAAGGCCAAGTTTATCAGCGAGAATAAGCCATTCAAGAAATATAGCGTGGCTGGAGCCTCAGTAAACTACAGTGAGAGTAGTTCATCGTATTATACTTCGGTGTCATGGACTGGTGCGAAGAATGTCACTTGGGGAATTAATGCCGGCTTAGGCGGTGAAGGCGGTGATGAGGACAAGAATGGAAACAACAACCGATATTCTGATGAAGAAGCCAAGAAAGATAATTGGGAACATGCTAATTTAGATGATTACGGTAATCCCATAGTAGACGATGATGGTAATCCTGAAATTGCAAACCCCAAGGCGGCAGGCGACAAGAAGAAAAAAGAAGATGGCGCCCGTACGATCACTGCTTTCGGTATTCTCTTTGATCTAAACTTTAATCCTACCTTCAACACAACCACATCTGGCAGTGCCGACTTCAGTAAGACCAACAGTACGGGTTACGGCTACCAGATTTCTACCAACGACAATGGCTACATGGACGTGGATGTCTTCGCCGAAACACAAGATGCCGATAGTCTAGGCTACAGCAATCTTGAATTCATCCAGGCAGGCCGTCATGGCGAGGGTGATGCCTATAAGGACGAGGCTCAGGTACACAACTTCGCCTTTGCCGTGAAGGGTGGTGCTGCTCGCAATCCCTACTTCGAGCCGGACAGCACGCTCTACTACACCGACCCCATTACCGGCGAGCATGTGGCACTGGGCACACGTATGCTGAAGATTGACAATCCACGCATCTACGTAGACCACCCCGTGGTGAACAACCAGCCCGAGGACGAGAGTGCTACGATACGCATACGTCTGGTCAACGAAACGGAGATAAACGACAATGCATATCTGCTGGCTCCCAGCTCCTTCAAACTGTCGGTGGACGAGGGCACCAACCCCAACGGAGCGGAGATAATGATAGATGGTATGTCGCTGTCGGGCGGCAAGGAGATAACGATTGCTCCCGGACAGAGCGTCGAGAAGACGCTGAAGATAAACCGTGGCGTGGGCTACGACTTCGAGAACATACGTCTCCTCTTCCGCGATGCAGCCAAGTCGCTCAAGGACGTGGCCGACATCAGCATTCACTATCTGCCCGTGGCGTCGCCCATCAACATCACGTCGCCCGAGGACAAGTGGACGATGAACACCCTCTCGCCACAGGACGAGAAGGGATACTACGTGCCCGTAAGCATTGACGGATATAACGTGAACAGCGACGGATTCCACCATCTGGAGCTGCAGTACAAGAAGAAGACCGACGGCGAGAGCAAGTGGACATGCGTCTGCGCATACTACAACGACAGCACGCTGTATCGCGAGGCGACGGGCGTGAAGGAGATGCTGCCCACGACGGGACGCATCAACGACCTGAAGTTCTACGGCGAGAAGGACCCCATGGAGATGGAGTACGACCTGCGCGCCGTGACCTTCCGCAAGCTGGGAACCGGCTTCATAACACGTGCGTCGAACGTGATGTCGGGACGCAAGGATACACGCTGCCCGCGCGTCTTCGGCACAGCGAAGCCCGCCAACGGCATCCTCACCTTTGCCGACGTCATCAGCATTCCCTTCAACGAACCCATTGCCGACAACTATCTGGACAAGATCGCCAACTTCGAGGTGACGGGACGTACCAACAACTTCCAGAACAACTATGCCACGGCGCTCTTCTATCCTGTGGAGGACAACGCAGAATGGAACAAATCCGACACCTATTACACAGGGCCAACCAACGTGCCTCATAGCAAGGTGAAGCTCAATCTGAGCGGTAACGACCTGACACTGGGCATGATGCTGAAGATCAATGGAAAGATGAAATCAGAGTCGAACCTCTTCTCCATCATAAACTGTGACGAAGAGAACGCGAAGAGTGTCAACATGAAGGCTTCCGACTTTATGATGTTCACGATAACCCCAGAGAAAAAGTTGATATTCGACTGCAATGACGTGGTCTACACCAGCGAACCGCTGGGCGACGTCAACTTCGACCAATTGCAGCGTGTGGGATTCACCTTCCAGAACGATCCTGACAAGGGCGAGCCGCAGGTTCACTTCTTCGTGAACGGTACGGAGCGCAAACTGGAGTCGCTGGAGTTCATGAAAGACTCCATAAAATACACGGGTGCCGAGATTGCCAACGAGGCGAACTTCAGACCCCTTAAGGGCTACGGCCATATTATCCTGGGCGATGGCATAAACATGTCGTGCACGGTAACCGACGTGCGCATCTGGAACCGCGCACTGCCTGCCTACGAGCTGACGCAGAAACACAACCAGTATGTGTCGGAGAACGAGCTGGGACTGGTGAGCTACTGGCCCATGGACGAGGGTATGGGAAAGGTGCTGCACGACATTGTCAACGGTGCAGACCTGTACATAGATAAACAGTCATGGGTAAGCACCGAGAAGCAGTATGCACTGGCTCTGAAGAACAAGAAGGTGGAGCTGAAGGCTGAGGACATCACTCGTCTGCCTTCGTACGACTACACACTGTCTATGTGGATGCGTGCCGCCGACCTCGCCACCGACTCTGTCGACATCTTCACTACGGGCGACAAGGCAGCCGAATACTTCCGCCTGGGCACCAAGAACGATTCGCTCAGCGTCAGCACCATCACCAACGGTGCTAAGCCCATCGTGCACAACATCGTGCCCGAAAGCGCTATCAATGACCATGCATGGCACCACGTGGCCATCGTGGCCAACAAGTCGCAGAACACTTGCGCCATCTACTTCGACGGCAATCTGGCCGAGCAGTGTGATGGCACCATGCTGGGCGGCATTGCCAACTACAATGTATATCTGGGCGACCAGAACTTCAGAGGTAACATCGACAACCTGCAGCTGTGGGATCATGCCTTCCCCAGCAGCAGCATCGAAGACCTGAAGCGCCGTTCCGCTACGGGCCGCGAGATGGGCTTGCTGTACAACCTGCCCTTCGAGCAGACAATCACAAACGGACAGGGCAGTCCCATCCCAGCCTTCAGTCCCTACAACACGGTATACCGCAAGAAGGAGAGTACCGATACGTATCTGCCTCTCGACTCGGCCTTCACCCTGACGGATGATCTCGTTGACGAATACAACATCTCGCCCGCCAAACCTTCTACAGGCGAGAAGAACATTCAGTTCGACTGGTCGAGCTCGAGCAACGAACTGCAGCTGCACCTGCTGGCCGCCGACTCCGAGATCAACCACCAGAACATCAACGTCGTGGTGCGTGGCGTCGAGGACCTGGCCGGAAATGCCATGCAGGATCCGCACCGCATCTCACTCTACGTTGACAAGAACGTGTTAAGGTGGCAGCTCAAGACAATGACGCTGCGCACCAAGTACGGAGAGGGAAAGACGCAGCACCTCAAGTTCGAGAACATCAGCGGACAGGAGTTGAAGTACAACATCTATGAATACTGCAAGTGGTTGACGCTGGACAAGACCGAGGGCTACCTGGCTCCGCTGGCCGAGGACGAGCTGGAGCTGACCATCAGCAAGGATCTGGCTCCGGGCGAATACAACACATCGCTCTATCTGCGCGACGAGAACGACCTCTACTCGCAGGTATTCGTACAACTCTTCGTCGAGGCCGAAGAGCCTGACTGGCAGGTGACCGATGATCCTGCCTACACCCAGCAGATGAACATCACCGCTCAGGTGCGCGTTAAGGGCACCGACGGCTATAACGACTACGTCGATAACGACAAGCGTGATATCATCTACGCCTTCCACAACGGCGTGTGCCTGGGCAAGGCCCACATCAACACGCAGAATGACGAGTCCTTAGTCTTCCTGACCATTCTGGGCAAGGAGAGCATGAACCGCAATGAAGCCGAGAAACGCGCTGCGGCCACCATCGACTTCCGCATCTGGCGTGCCAGCACGGGCAACATCAGCTACCTCAACGGCAGCTATACCGACAAGGACGGCAATCTGCACGACAAGGTGCAGTTTGCACAGAATACAATCCTGGGTACTCACACGTCGCCCGTTATGCTGAGGGAGAACGATAACGCGCTGCAGCAGATCAACCTGAAGAAGGGTTGGAACTGGGTATCGCTCAACGTGCGTCCCTTCATCAGCGAAGGCGTCAACGGACTCTTCGAGACGACATCTGTCTTCTCGCCGGGCGACATCATCAACGTCATGGGCGGTGCCGAACCGTCGTACATGCAGACCGACGGCATCTGGGGTGCAGGCAAGGATGCACTGCCTTACTCGCCCAGCAACGTGCTGCAGGTGTATGTGCATAACGACTGTACAGCACGCGTCGTGGGTACGAGCTTCAAAGATAGTGACCGCAAGATCACCATACCACGTACCGGATGGAACGACCTGGCCTACCTGCGCGACAAGGATCTGCCTATCAACATTGCTCTGGGCGAATACCGTGGCAGCCAGGAGGCCAAGGAGATGACTGTGGTGATGGGTCGCGAAGGCTTTGCACAGCTGGAGAACAACAAGTGGTACGGTTCGCTGGATTACTTGCATCCCGGACAGGGTTACTACCTCTATCATCTGGGCACACCTGGCATCGAGATTCACTACTACGACGACAACGTCAACCAGAAGAAGGAGGTTGCCGCACGTAGGAGTGGTGCCGAGACTGGTGCAACGAATGATGCGTACGCCAATGCTGATGCTGCAGTGCGCAATGCTGGCGACCAGACCTTGTCGGGCGAAGCCGTGAGCCGCAACTACCAGACGTCGATGGGCGTCATTGCCGCCATGGCCGAAGGCGCCGACATGCAGGAGGGCGACGTCCTCGTGGCTTATGCCGACGACGAGGAGGTGGGCCGAGCCACAGTGACCACAATCGACGACGGACGCGAGCGTTACTTCGTAAGCCTGAGTGCTGCTCCCGGCAGCATGGTGACATGGGCTCTGGAGCGTGACGGACAGACCGTACAGCGCGTACGCAGCAAGGTGCGCTATGCCGGCACTACGGTGGTGGGAACCATCAGCGATCCGCTCGTCATCGACTTCAAGCAAGGCAGCGACACATCCGACAGCGTCATCTACTACACCGCCGACGGCATCCGTCAGGGCAGCAGCAACCTGCCCAAGCACCGTGTGCTGATTGGCGACGATGGCAGCAAGGTAGTGAAGTAAACGGGTAAGAAGCCCCCCTCTAACTCCCCCCAAGGGGGGGAGGATCCCAATCCTGTTGGGGGCTAAACGATTAAACGGCTATACGAATAATCGATTAACCGAATAATCGACCAATCGAATAATCAATGAATCGAATTAACGACTGAAAATATGAAAAAGAACATACTATCGCTCTTCGTGCTTCTGGCAGCCCTCGCAGTCTTTGCGGGCTGCTCGCACGACGACAAGACAGAGATCATCAACATCATCGAGGGTGGACAGCAGGTAACTGGCCTCCCCGACGACTGGAAGGCTGTCCACGAAGACAACATCTACCCCAAGAGTATGATGGTCATCATCGACCAGACCGGCATTCCCACCGAGATAGGTACTAACGACCGACTCGCGGCATTCGTCGGCGGCGTATGCCGTAATGTGTCCGAACCCCTTGTGGGCACTGAAGGCTACACTCGCTATCAGTTCAAGATATCGTTGCCCGCCTCGATGGTGGTGGCTGGTGGCAACAATGTCGAGCTGCGTTATTATAGCGACAAAAATCATCTGATCTTCACCTCACAGCCCATTCCCTTTGTCGAAGACTCCCATCTGGGCGAGTACATGAAGGGCTACAAACCTGTGTGGAAGAAGTAAGAGAAGAAGGCTGAATTGTAAAATCTCCACGTTTAGCAGCTGCCGTACGTGCGTTTAGCAGCTGCTAAACGTGCGTTTAACAGCTGCTAAACGTGTGTTTAACAGCTGCCGTGCAATGAAATCACGTAGCATGATTTACCTATTTCATGCTGCGGCATTCACCTATTTCACGCTGCGACATTCATATAATTCACGCACGGACAAAAATTCTTTCACGCACGGATAATATACTTTTCATGCATGAACAAAGTCCTTTTCATGCACGGATAATCATCTGAGCCTCGTAGGCAAGACAAACACAGTAGCGCAAGGTTTCTACTTTTAGTCCATTGGCTAGAGAAACCTTGCGCTCTATTGTATTATATCGACGTGTGTAAACTTTGCGTCTTAGCGGACTGAGTCTTGAGTTACTAATCCCAGTCGTTGTCCCAAAGGGAGTTTTGACTCTTTACAAGGCCTTCTTGTTCGGGGTCGGAGTAACCGCCGGTAGACAGTTCCGGTCCTTCGCCGGAAGTGGCTATGATATGGAGGGGGCATGTATGGATGACCTTGCTAACGGGAGAAATATATTGCTTTTTCATATTACTATGTGTCAATAGATTACTTGTTATAGATGAGCTTTCCGTTCACAATCACGAAGCCACGTGTGGTGCGGTCCACACGCATACCGTTGAGGTTGTAGGCGGGAGATGATGTGGTGGCACTGGGCTCTGCGGTGGCGATGCCGGTGCTCTCCTCGTCCTTGAACCGGAAGGATGTGGCTGATGTGCCCTGAATGGCACTGAGATAGGCTCCATACTGGCGAACCTTCTGCGTTCCGTCATTCTGCACCTCGTAGAAGGCAAGTCCATCCTGCGCAGGGAGGTTCTGGAGCACGTATGAGGCCTGAGGTGCGTAGGTCTGAGCAGCGGTTGTGTTGCCCACGAGGAGGCCGTTCTTGAGGTTTTCTGCCTCAGGAGTGTGAGGGCCATTGAATGGGTAGCTGCCAGGAGTACCCGTGATGAGGTAGGGCTTGTTCATCTCAAACGTAGAGACTTCTTCCTTGACAAGGCTGCTGCCCTCTGTGCCTGTCACCGTGTAGGCGGTCAGCCCCTCTGGCACCTCGGCTGTGTAGGGCAGGCAGAGCGTGCCCCATTCGGCAGACGTGAGGGTATAGTTGATAGGGAGTTCTTCGCAGAATTGGAATGTGATGGGTTCTGATATTTCATTTCCGTCATAATCTTCGACACAAGTAGTTATCTTGTCGCCTATTTGGAAGAAATATGGGAAATAAGATCCATATTGATCGTAAATGTCAAAGGTAACGGTTGCTTCTTCGCCACTATAGAATTTGAATGGCTCAGAGTATACAGATACTATCTGATAAGGGGTAAATTGAATTTGGCATTTCAAATAAGTCTTTGACCAATTAGAAGAAGTGTTGTTCTTTACTTTTGCTTTAAAGTTGAAGCTATCCATTGTTATATAGCCAGCGTTGTCGACGAAGAGTTCCTTCAGCACAATGCCTCTTGGTTCAGGTTCGGTAATGCTGAGCACCTGTGGCTCTCGATCCTGTGGCTGAGGCATATCGACATACTCGCCCTGGCTGTTCTCGTACATCATAGTCACATAGTAAGACTGACCTGGCACAAGTGTAGAGGGAGCTGTGAATGGTTCGTTAGAGCTTTCGGCATAGCTATGAGGAAGTTCGCTTGTTGTACGTATGTATGTACCTATTGTGACATCCGACTCGTCTGTCGTATTCGTGAACTTCATCTTGAGGTTGTACGACTGTGCCACCATGCTTTCATTGCAGCAGTATTTGCCAGCGACTATGATGTTGCCTTCAGGTGAAGTAGAAGTTGTGACCAGCGTAATGCCGCTTGTGAAAGCACTCTTGACAGGCTGACTTGTTCCGTCGCGGTCGGGAGTGATGCCTATGCAGATGCGCTGAGACAGGTAGTAACCTTTGCCTGCCACGCCACCACCTGAGCCTGAGCCGTTAGGACAGAGAGCAGTTCCAGAACCAGCTGTCGGAGTGAGGAGGAAATAGTCGTCGTATTGGCCGCTCCATCCCCAGTTGATGTGATAGAGACCATCCCGATAACCATCGCATACGAAGGCATGTGCGCTGCCCGACTCCTGTGTGCCATCATAAAGCACAGGACGGCTAGCAGCAAGCTCGTTGTACACCATGTCCTCCCACTGCTCGTCTGTATAATACATACGTTCGCGGAATGTGATGCCCTTGCTATACTTGAAGTTGTTAACAAGGGCCATAGCAAGGTCTCTGGTATCAGAGGCCGAGCCAACATCGCCCAATTGTCCGTACTCCATGTCAACTGCCACACCAACGTGATACATCAATGTGCCGACAGCGATGTCGGCAGCAGAACCCGTGTAAGTATCGTAGGGGTCATAGGTGTTCTGCATGTTGCTCCAGTCATAGTCTGTACTGCCGAAGTCGGCAGAGAAGGTGAGTCCGTTGTATAGGGTGCCAAGCGTGTTACTGCCAACTCCACGATCAGGCCAATTATGATACTTCATGACCTGAGCACCAGCTGTTGCCACGCAGCCTGTAGCCAGAGCGTCTGTTCCGGTGAAGCCCTGACTATAGAGAGGTATCTGGCTGTTGTAGGGTGCCACCTGATCCCACTGAGTCTGCAACAGGTAGCTGATGTTGGCCTTTGCCTTGCGTGGAGCACGCTTGGCACGCCTTATGTCGTCGGCAGAGATCTTGCCGGCCTTCACCTGCTTGATGGCAGCAGAGATCTGATGGTCGTAGCAGGAGAGGAACCACTACATGTTGTCGGGCAGTTTGTCGTAGCAGAATGTTCTGCTCTCGGAATAGCCGAGCACATCGTTGGCCACCTCGTCGCCACCAATGATGACGTAGCCATCCTGGCCGTTGTTGAACACATAGTAATACGTCTCGTCACCTGCCTTTGAGGTGTAGGCAAGCGACAGCGTACATGTGGGGCTCATACCTGAGGCCTTGGCCTTGTTCGACCTCTTTACAAAGGCAAGTGCCTTCTGTTCGGCTTCCTCCAGACCCACGGTCTGCGCCTTGATGCCCATCGTGCCGATGAGCATCAGCAACACGGACAGGGTAAAGTTCCTAAAATATTTCATCGTTTTCCTTTGTTTTCTGTTACTTGTGGAAATTGTGTGAATGCAAGCTATAATGTCATTCCGACGTCGGCAAAAGCTCTTCGTCGGAATGACACCTTGGGTCAAATCATATACAGTTGCTTAACTTTTTCATCTGGATGTTACTCTGACCTAGATTTATTATCTCATTCTAATTATCCTACTTTCGCTTCGCAACTCGTCTTTAGAACTATAAACTCTAAACTAAAAAACTACTCTAAACACTACACTCTACACTCTAAACTAGTTTGAGCGCATGCGAAACGAGAGTTCCTGCTATTTCTCCTCATCCTTCACTTGAAGCTCGCCCATGAAGTCGCGCATGGTGTTGGTGAAGGCATTGGGGTAGACGTCGAGCAGTTGCAGCACGCGGCTCCAGCCCACCTGCTTGTCGAACTCGGTGTTCTGATAGTAGCGCAGTGCCTCCTGATAGGTGGGTATCACCTTTGCCATTCTCTCGTTTTCCTCACAATAATAAAGGTCGTTGAGGGGCATGAGGTTGATGCCAGGCGAACATGAAATGTAGGCTCCGAATTTTATATCAGTGCATTTGATGTAGGCCACCTCTTCAAGGGCATTTACTAGATCCATCCATATTATAAATGGATTATCATCCATACCAAGACCTGCACGTGCGAGGTTGCCAAACACACCGGACAAGAGGTCTGTCAGCGAGTAAGAGGCATTGTTCAGATTGTATACTACCTTCTTCGCCTTTGCCCATTCCTCGGGGTACTGCTCATACGCCTTCTTCGCGTTGTCTGTCGGTGCAAAACGAAGCCACTTTATGACGTCGATGGAGAGGAAATACTCATCGTATTTGGATCCGACGCGATCTTCAATCATAAGGGATGCAATATTCTTGGGGATGGATTCGACAGGAATGTATTTTTCGCCATAGGATACCAGGCAGCTGGTCATGGCAGCGCGAATGTAGGGCGCATACGTATTGCCAAGAGGATGTTCATCGCCCTTCAATTCGAGCTCCTCATTGCTGGTATATTTCTCTACCAGCAGGTCGGTAGCCTTCTTCAGTATCGGAGTCAGCTTGTCCAGCTTCGACAGGTCGTACAGGCCCAGGTCGGTGCAGAAAGAAGAGCTGGAATTCCACACGGAGTTGGTGTAGTCAACGTACTTCTTCATGGCTTTGACCATGTTCTCCTCGCCCGAGCCTGCCTTTCTCAGCAGTTTGTGCAGATAACTGTAGTCGGCACCTCTGGCCGGTGTCGCCTCGAAGGATGCCAGCACGTACTTCACGCACTGGGCATAGCTATAGAGGTTCTCGTAGGTGCTCATGCAACAGGCACTCTGGTACAATGCGTCTATGCCGCCAGCGTCGTTCACGCCGTCCACAAGGTTCTGCAGACTGAGGCCCTTATTGTCGAAGTCGGGACCGAGCTGCGTATCAGGGATATTGTCGTCGAAGAGGACGGCACGGGTGTCCTTTATGCCATCGCGGTGGAGGCTCCATGCACCGCCGTGGTCGCCGATGATGAGTATCTTGTGCTTGGCGTTGGGGTATTGCTGCTTGCTCCACTTTATGAAGTCGGCCAGCCCCTCCTTGCACGACATGTCGTACTTGGCGTCGCCTATGCGTTCCGACTTTATCTGACTGACGACATCCGCCATCTCCTTCTCGTCCAGATAGGGATAGTCGTCTGTCAGCGACAGGAACTTGTCCTTGAGGTGAGCATTCTGGTCGGCCGTGAAGCGACGTGTACCCTCAAAGTCCTTAAACTGTGGCAACTGCTGCAGCGAGGCCGACAGCTTGTACTCAAAGGTCATCTTCACCTTCTCGTGGCTACCTTCGTCCAGCAATTGCATGATGTTGCCCAGCATGTAACTGTCCAGGTTGCCGCCACCTACCGAGTAAAGCATCACCAGATAGTCCGCGTCCTCGGTTTTCTCCGTTTCGGGTGCAGGGTTTGCTACCACATTGTCATCATTACACGAGCACAGTATGACCATGCTCAATGCCATGAAGGCAAAAATAGATAAGAGTTTTTTCATTGTTGTATTGTTGCTAAAAGAGGTTTCTCTCTAATCGATTAAACGTTTAAACGACTAGCCGATTAAACGTCTAAACGATTAAACGTCTAATCGACTAGCACTTCTCCTGCGTGCCAGGCTCTTGTGTCACTTTCTCACGAGGTGCAGTTTTCCGTCCTTCAGGTAGATTCCCTTCGAGGGGTTTGCCACGCGGCGGCCTTGCAGGTCGTAGTAGTGGGCGGAGTCGGTGTCGTTGGTCACATGGCTGATGCCCGTCGACGGTGCCTTGACGGTGAACTTCAGATCCCCTTTGCTGATGGCGTTCCAGCCATCACTTGTCATCGTGGCGATAACCAGGAAGTAGTTGCCCTCGTCATAGTTGATGGTGTTGGTAGACGAGAAGGTGGTGGTGCCATTGGGCAGATCGGTCTCGAAGACCGGGAAGTACGTCGAAGACGTATTTTCGCCTTCCCTCATCACGAAGATATAGTACTCCTCTACACCGAATCCGCCAGTGTTCTGAACCTTGAAGCTGACAGTGAGTTCCTCGCCCTGCTCTACGACAGTCTTGTCCAGTGCTAAGTCGGAGTATGACAATGATGGATCAGGACCAGGATCCTGCAGCTTTAAAGTCGTGGTCTCGCAGGGAATAAGATCATGACTTCCGTACGCATCATAGGCGAGAACAACTTCATACTCCTTGCCGAGCTCAAGAACCTTGCCTTTCTGAGGTTGGCAAGTAAACTGTAGCTTGGCGGTCTCTCCCGCATTGATAAAGACAAAGTCTGTTCCCACAGCCAATAAATCGTAGTCCTCGTCAACGATGAACATGCTTATATGGCGGTCGAAGGTTTTGCTGCCCTCCTCGTTGCTAATCAAAGCCGTGGCAGTGACGTTGTAGCCAGCATAGTTGCGTGTAATCTCTAAGCTCTTGCATATAGGATTGACATTGTCGTCATGGACTGTCTCGTCAACAATCTCCCCATTTTCATCCACACTTAGGAGAACGTAGTTCTGGATGGCAACCTTCGACGGGATTGCTTTGATGCCAGTTCCGTCGTCGTATACAGGATACACCTTGCACTTCTTGCTGCCAATCATCTCGGGCGTAATACCGATTTTGTCGAGAGTGATACTATAATCAAATGCAGAGAGGAAATGACAGTCATCCTCCTCTGTTTTCTCTTCAAGAACTGAAGCAACAATCTCATCGTCTATCGTGGCCACGTAGCCCCATTTTCCGACAAAGTTGCCTAGGCCTACATTGGCAATACCGCAGCTGATGATATCAAAATTCAATCTTACCTCCTCGTAGGCTTCTAGCATGGGGTGTGCCACCGATGTGCCGTCCTTGTCGGGGAAGCAGTTAACGATTACATCCTGTCTTGCAGGAAATCCGCCAGAGCCGCCACCCGTACCCTGGTTCTTGGGACACATAATGTTGATGTCGTAGTATCCGTTGCTCATGCCGCCCCAGCCCCAATTGACGTGGTACAAGCCATCCTTGTCATATCCATCCAGCACGAACTCGTGTGCTAAGGTTTGGGTCTCTTTCTTGCCGCCAGTCATCATTATGGGGCGTGATGCCGCCAGTTCCGTCTTCAGCAGGTCATTCCATTCGGCATAGCTGTAGAACTCGCGCTCGCATACCTGCAACCCCTTGTTGTAACCGAAATGTGTGGCCAAGGCATAGGCTGCAAAATAAGAGGAAGAGCCACTCTCCTGGTCATAGTCCATATTCTCGGCAATGCCGATGTCGCTCATCAGACGGGCCACGGCGTTGGCCTGCTGCTCGGTGTATTCGCCCGAATAGTCGTCGAGCATATTGGCCCAGTCGTAGATGGACTGCGAGAAGTCGGCGCCAAGCTCAAAGCCATAGGTCGTTGATTTATAGCTATTCTCACCCGTGCCCTGCTTAGGCCACTGGTAGTATTTCATAATTTGTGCCGTAGCCGTAGCCACACATCCCGTGGCACATTTCGTGTCCGTTTTGGGCACGGTGGGGCACAGGCGGTTGTAAGGATCGTTTTGTGCCCAGAGGATGCCGCCCAGGAGCGGTTCCACGCTTTCGGGCAACGTGTTGTCCTGAGCGTAATGGCGACCGGGGATAGTGACACTGAGGCTGCGGTCGGCATTGCTGACAACGTGGTCGGGGATGTTGAACTCGGGCACGGCAGCCTCGTGGCCCGTCACCTCCTTGTTGCTGAGCCACTGCAT